>NZ_JAXCLE010000001.1:0-400872 GCF_037027585.1 Solibacillus ferritrahens
GGCCGTGTCTCAGTCCCAGTGTGGCCGATCACCCTCTCAGGTCGGCTACGCATCGTTGCCTTGGTGAGCCGTTACCTCACCAACTAGCTAATGCGCCGCGGGTCCATCTTATAGTGACAGCCGAAACCGTCTTTCAACTTCCAAACATGTGTTTAAAAGTATTATTCGGTATTAGCCCCGGTTTCCCGGAGTTATCCCAATCTATAAGGTAGGTTACCCACGTGTTACTCACCCGTCCGCCGCTAAATCANATAGCTCCAAAAAGGAACTTCTCAAGGTTACCATTTTAAAGTTATCATGTCAATAACATTTTGATGTTTTTTTAGTAATTCACTGACTCGAAATATTATATTACATTAAAATTCTGAAGCCAATAATTATTGCAAAATATTTTTTGAAGTAACCATCCTCTTAAGGACAATTAATAATATACCTTAAAAGGATGTATAAAATCAAGCTTTTTTTCTAAAAATCTTTTTCACATCAACAACGAATAACATTATCCCTAAAATTACGATTAAACCACCTACTATTTGAGAAGCAGTTAAATACTCATTAAAGATATACATCGCCAAAAGTGCCGCCCCTACAGGCTCAAACAAAATAGCAATGGAAATTACATTTGTACTCACCCATTTTAATGACCAGTTAAAAAGATTATGCCCTAATAAATTAGGAATAATCGCCAACAATAAAAACCACATCCAATCAATCGCTGGGTATGGACCGAATGATTCTCCTTTTACAATAATATAAAAGAATAGTGTAATCGTACTTACTGAATAAACAACCACTGTATAAGTTACAAGTGACAGTCTCTTTCTAACATCTTGACCAAACAATAAATATCCGGTTACTAATGCACAGGCAATTAACGCTAAAATATCACCAAAAAGTGCTGAACCGCTAATTTGAAAGTCCCCCCAACTAATCAGGACACTCCCTAAAATTGCTATAGCACCTGCCACAAACGTCTTTAATGTAATTTTCTCTTTAAAAAACAGATAGGTTCCGATAAATGCGAATAAAGGCTGCATTGTAACCAACACAGTAGAGCTTGCAACGGACGTGTAGTTTAGTGACTCAAACCACAAGATAAAGTGAAAGGCTAAAAAGATTCCTGCTATCGAAGAAAAGAACCAATCCCGTTTTGTTAGCATTTTGATTTCATGGCTATATTTCATTAAAAACCACGGTAGCATAATTATTATTGAAAACAACATACGATAAAATGCAATAACACCCGAATCTGCACTAGCCAGTTTTACAAAGATTGCAGAAAGGGAAACAGAAATTACACCTATCATAATTGGGATATATGGATGAATTGGTGGTCTTTCCACAAAAATGCCTTCTTTCTATATAAATAGTTTAGTATCCGATACATTTTCAATCTTACATACTAACTTTAACAAACTATACCTTATTAAAGGATTTTTTTCGATAAAGTTTGAATTTCATTCTATATAGAAAGGAGATCATGACATGGAATGGTTAGCCACCGATAAATTCACTTCAGAAATTTTATTAAAATTACTATTTGCGGCTACACTAAGTTTAATCATTGGGATTGAGAGGGAATTAAAAAAGAAGCCAGTCGGTTTAAAAACGAGTTTGGTGATTGCTACATTTAGCTGTTTGCTTACAATCATTTCAATCGAGACTGCTTATTCAACGCCTGCACGAGATGATATCAACATTACGATGGATCCATTACGTTTAGCCGCTCAAATTGTTAGTGGTGTTGGATTTTTAGGGGCTGGAGTTATTTTACGTAAAGGCAATGACAGCATTACAGGTCTTATAACAGCAGCCATGATCTGGGGGGCTGCAGCAATTGGTATTGCAGTTGGTGCAGGTTTTTATATAGAAGCATTCATTACCGTTCTTATTGTCGTATTAGGTATTGAACTTCTTGCCCCTCTATTGATGAAGTTCGGACCGAAACGATTAAGAATGCGAGAAGTTTCTTTAGCTATCATTACTGAACAAGCAGAGAATATAAATAATTTGATGGATTATATGAAGAAATATGATATGTTCGTTGAAAATGTAAGCATTCGAGATGTATCCAACTCCGAGAAAATATTGCACGAAATTGATATTCGGTTTACTACTATTGAAACAAATAATACAATCGAGCTATATAACCGACTAAGAAAGCTAAATTTTGTTCAAAATATTAAAATTGAGTATTTAGATTAATGGAGGAAAACGCATGGAAGAATTATTTAAGTTAATAAAAGGTGGTAATAAACCATCCTTAATTGCCGCTTTTGTCAATTCATTTTTAGGCATTATAAAAGGGGTTGCGTTCTTCTTCACTGGCAATGTCGCCATGTTCGCAGAGATGATGCACTCATTCGGGGATGCTGCAAACCAATTTTTCGTATTTATCGGTTCCGCGTTATCGAAAAAAGCTCCAACCCCAAGATTCCCCAACGGATATGGGCGTATTGTTAACTTAGTATGTTTAGGAGCTGTTTTAATTGTAGCTATTCTTTCTTATGAAACAATTAAAGAAGGATGGCATCACTTCCTACATCCCGCTACAGAATCTTCAGGGGTAGCTATTGCACTTGGCGTATTAACTCTCGGATTCGTATTAGAATTATTCGTCCTAAACAAGGCCGCAAAAGAAGTATTGCATGAAGTTGGGGTAGAACGTAAAGGGATTGCAATTGTTCAATCGGCTAAGTATCTGAAACGCGCAAAACCGGCTACAAAGCTCGTTTGGATGGAAGACTTAGTGGCAACTTCAGGAAACCTTCTTGCATTTTTGGCTATTGTCATTGCATACTTTACAGACTTTTACCGATTAGAAGGAATTGTTTCAATTATCATCGGTTTAATGATGTTTTATGTAGTAGGACGTGTCTTTTTGGATAATGCACGTGGAGCTATTGGTGAAACAGACGAGGAAATGCTAGTTCATATCGGAAACTTAGTAATGGAAGATCCTCACGTAAAGGATATTGCACGATTGGAAGTTATAAAAGAGGGCGAATTTTTGCATGTCGAATTAATTGCTGAAACAGATCCTAGTCTATCACTCGCATATTTAGATGATGTACGAGATCATTTAACTACCCTACTATTAAACCAAAAAGGGGTTACAAAGGTGACAATGGCCTTTGATGAAGATGACGGGGATCGTGCGTGGAAACATACTGTCACAAAGCCCGAAACGGAAAAAGGAATGATTTAATTAATTTTTATAATTAAAGGGAAGCTGGTCCAATAGCAGACCAGCTTCCCTTTTATAATTGTTATAATGACATTTCCAAAATTTTTCGTACGTCCTCTGCTTCAAGCTTATTGAAGTTTCCGAATGGACCATATACTAGGCAATGCTCAACCATTCCTTCAAAATGACTTGCATCGATTTCAAACTCTGCTAAGCGGTTTGGTGCACCTATAGATGTCCAAAATGCTGATAATGCCTCGATTCCTTCCATCGCAACCTGCTCATCAGTTTTGCCTGTTGCATCAATATTGAATACATTGATAGCCAACTTTGCAAATCGTGCGGGATTGACGTGTAAATTGTGCTTCATCCAGTTAGGGAAAATAATCGCTAAACCACTTGCATGTGCGATATCATAGTAAGCTGAAACAGCATGTTCAATATTATGTGTCGCCCAGTCACCACGGGAACCTAGTGATAAGAAGCCATTTAAGCCAATCGTTCCTGCAAGCATCAATGTTTCACGGTGTTCATAATTGAACGGATCCTCTAAAGCTTTAGGAGCAACTTCAATTAAGGTACGTAAAATCCCTTCACTCATTTCATCTGTAATCGGTGTGTTTGTCGCATTGTTAAAATATTGCTCAAGGATATGTGACATCGTATCTACAACACCATTTACTGTTTGATTTGCAGGCACCGTAAATGTATAGGAAGGATCTAAAATCGAAAACTTAGGGAACACAGCAGGGCTGCCCCATCCGTACTTTTCTTTTGTTTCCAAATTAGTAATAACCGATCCTGAATTCATTTCTGATGCTGTTGCCGCTAACGTTAATACAGTCGCCAAAGGTAATGCTTCCAATGCCAACACTTTCTTCGTTACAATATCCCAGGCATCTTCTTCGACTTTAGCTCCTGCCGCAATTAATTTAGAGCAGTCAATAACCGAACCGCCACCTACCGCCAATACGATGTCAACATTATGTTGCTTACAAATTTCAATTCCTTTTCTTGCTGTTTCCACACGTGGATTCGGTTCAACACCTGATAATTCAAATACATTCATATCCAAATCATTCAAAATTGACATGATTGATTCGTAAACACCATTAGCTTTAATACTTCCGCCGCCATATACAATTAAAATGTTTTTCCCGTATTGCGGAAGTTCCATTCGTAAGTTTTCGATACTTCCCTTACCAAAGTGTATTTTTACCGGATTGTAAAATGAAAAATTGTTCACTTATAATTCCCCCTATTTTCAAAAAAAGCCTCACCCCACATTGGGAGTGAGACTTTATTTTATAATGATTATACCCATCCACGGAAGCGAGAAGCCTCGGCAGTTCGGCGTACCCCTACCATGTAGGCAGCTAAACGCATATTAATATTGCGATTTTGCGCTGTTGTATATACATTATCAAACGCTGTAACCATTTTTGCATATAATTTCTCACGGACTTCTTCTTCAGTCCAATAATAACCCATATTATTCTGAACCCATTCAAAGTAGGATACTGTTACACCGCCTGCAGAGGCTAAAACATCCGGCACTAACAGAATGCCACGATCTGTTAAAATCTTAGTAGCTTCTGCAGTAGTTGGACCATTTGCCGCTTCTACAACGATGTTCGCTTTAATATGGTGCGCATTGTCAGCTGTAATTTGATTTTCAATTGCAGCCGGCACTAGAATATCGCAGTCTAATTCCAATAGTTCCTTATTTGAAATAGTGTTCTCAAATAGTGTTGTTACAGTACCGAACGAATCACGTCGGTCCAATAAATAGTCAATGTCCAAACCATTAGGATCATGTAATGCACCGTGCGCATCTGAAATCCCGATTACTTTTGCTCCTAAATCGCTCATGAATTTCGCTAAGAAACTACCAGCATTCCCGAAGCCTTGGATAACAACACGTGCACCTTTAATTTCGATCCCGCGTTTTTTTGCTGCTTCCTCAATTACAATTGTTACACCTTCAGCCGTCGCACGATCGCGCCCTTGTGAGCCTCCAAGTACAATTGGTTTACCTGTGATAAATCCTGGCGAGTTAAATTCATCCATACGGCTATACTCATCCATCATCCAAGCCATAATTTGAGCATTTGTGAACACGTCTGGAGCTGGAATATCTTTAGTAGGACCTACCACTTGACTAATAGCACGTACATAACCACGACTCAAGCGTTCGATTTCACCCATTGACATTTCACGAGGATCGCAAATAACGCCGCCTTTACCTCCACCGTAAGGAAGGTCGACAATACCACATTTCAATGTCATCCACATAGAAAGCGCTTTCACTTCTTCCTCCGAAACCATTGGGTGGAAACGTACTCCGCCCTTTGTAGGACCAACTGCATCATTATGTTGTGCACGGTAACCTGTGAATACCTTAGTCGTACCGTCGTCCATTTTTACAGGAATTCGTACTGTTAACATACGGACAGGTTCCTTTAGTAATTCATACATTGCCTCATCATAGCCTAGTTTATTTAATGCCTCATGAATTACTTCTTGAGTAGATGTGAATAAATTTAAATTTTCAGCCATTATATTATTCGCCTCTTTAAAATTATTGTATTTGTGTCTTTCCGCCAACATTGTAACATACTTCATTCAGAGTTTGTTAAATATTTCGTCACATTTTAAGCACTTTTATTATTTCAATAATAATTTATGAAAAAAAATACTTTTTAAACCATGTTTATTCTTAATTAACCTATTTTCCGCATTTAAAAACACACCTCATTATCCATTTATATAATGAGGTGTGCTATTTAATGTCCAGATTGTTCAATCCAGTCCTTTAATTTTTCCTTTAAAATCTGAAAACCATCTGCATCTACTTCATCTACCCGATCTTGTAAAGAACGGCGAGGTTGCATATCCCTTTTCCGATGAAAGGGTACTTCTTGAAGTTCACGAATGGATAAGCTTATTTTTTTTTGATCTGTATCTACATCTAAAACCTTTACTTGTATTTCATCACCAACGGATAAAAATTCACTAACATCCTTCACAAAACCATATGTGATTTCAGAAATATGCACAAGCCCTTGCGTAAATTCATCTAAAGCAACAAAAGCTCCGTATGGTTGTATTCCTGTTACTTTACCGGTTAACACGTCACCCACTTCAATTTTTTTTGCCATACTTTGTTCCTACCTTCTTTTCGTATATACGTAAATGTCATGTTAAATTATAACATATGAAGCTTACAGTAACAAAGAATCGTATTAGTCTAGCGTTTTTCTATCAATAATTATAATAAAAACCCAATAATTAAAATTATTTTATTGTTTGTTGCATGGAATTTATCATTTCACTAAATCTTTTTTGCAAAATTTGCGAATATTATTGTAAAATGTTTATTTGCATACACATGAGGAGGTTGTCTTTTGTCATCTAGAGATCAATTTACATCTAAGATTGGATTTATATTGGCTGCTGCAGGTAGCGCAATCGGTCTTGGAGCTATTTGGAAGTTCCCTTATATGGCGGGAACAAATGGTGGTAGTGTTTTTATTTTATTATTTGTATTATGTACAGTTTTGATCGGGTTACCGATTTTAATTGCTGAGTTTATGATTGGACGAAGAGGTCAAAAAGATCCGATTACCTCTTTTAAAGAGCAGGCACCAGGAAAGCCTTGGTTTATGATTGGATGGATCGGGCTAGTTGCATGTGGACTCATCCTATCGTTTTATAGTGTCGTTGGTGGCTGGATATTGAGCTATATTGTCAGAGCAACTACATTTTCCCTTACTGGTCAAGGGAATGACTTTGGCGCATTATTTACGGATATTATTTCAAATCCAATGGAAGTCCTAATTGCACAGGCATGCTTTATGATTTTGACTTTAGTTATCGTCCAAGCCGGCATTAAAAACGGAATCGAATCGGCTAGTAAATGGATGATGCCATTATTGTTCATTTTTTTCATCTTGCTATTTATCCGTTCGATTACATTAGAAGGAGCCTTTGAAGGTGTAAAATTCATGTTTATTCCTGATTGGTCCTATTTAAATGGTGAGACATTAATTTTAGCATTAGGACAGGCCTTCTTTTCACTAAGTATTGGCGTCGCTGCGATGATTACTTACGCATCTTATCTATCTAGAAAAGAAAAAATCGTAACTTCGGCTATGAATGTTGCAACGTTGAACATTGCGATATCATTATTAGCGGGTCTTGTAATTTTCCCGGCAGTTTTTGCACTTGGCTTTTCTCCTACAGAAGGACCTGGCTTAGTCTTCATTATGATTCCTGCAGTATTTGAGCAATTGCCGTTCGGTAGTTTTTTATTGCTTGTCTTTTTCATCTTATTGCTCTTTGCCACTGTCACTTCTTCCATCGCCTTATTAGAAGTAGTTGTTTCAATTGGTATACGCGAAAAAACAGAGCAACGTAAAAAAGCATCTACGTTATTTGCTGCCATCATTTTTATCGTAGGTATTCCAAGTGCGTTATCATTTGGTATTCTGTCCGACATATCGATTTTTGATCGCTCTATTTTCGACTTTGTGGATTATGTAACGAGTGCGATTTTAATGCCAATTGGTGCCCTTTTAACTTCGCTATTTGCTGGATACCATTATTCCAAGAAAATTTCACGTGAAGAAATCCAGGCATCGCCAATTTTATATACGGTCTGGCTATTCATCGTACGCTATTTAGCACCTATCTCCATCGTTGCTATTTTTATTAATAAAGTTTTCTTTAGCTAATTTTAAGGACTTGTTCGAATTAAATTTCGAACAAGTTTTTTATTTTTGTCATAAAAAGGTGATTTCATCAATAGTTCTACATATTATAATTAAATAAAAAGAATATATTGGAAGGATGTGCACCAAGTGAAATTACAGCTTCATGAACAGTTAAAAATATTGCGTCTAGAAAAAAACTTATCCATTGAAGATCTTTCAAAAAAGACACAAGTAGGCATTGAAAAGCTGACAGCCTATGAAAAAGGTGACCAAATCCCTTCGACGCAGACAATATTATTATTATCGACGATTTTGGAAGTACCTGTATCAAATTTAATGGATGGCTTAAATTTAAAAGCGAGCGGCCTCAGCTAAAGGTCGCTCGCTTTTTTTAAATTATGCATTTCGCTTCGAATTTTACAGCAATTAATTTATATGCAATAGCTACACAGCGTTCAAAAGGAATCCATTGTTCAAATGAATATTCATAAACTTTTTGAATTACTTTTGCCAGCTCTGTTGGATCATCTATTCCTTGTAATGCGGCTACAACATCAGCTGTCTCCGTATCATAGCTATTAATACCAAATCCGAATGGATCCCAGTTTTGTAATATATGAACACACTTTTGATTCATTTCAATATTTTCCATTTCCCTCACCTTAATACTCTCTTATAATAGTTGTATGATAACATAAGTAAAAATAAATTCTATAGAAAAGAGGTTTATTATGACTTTTTTTAACGAAATTCATGAGCGTCGAAATTCCAATTCAATTAAATGGGATATGATGAATGTTGTATACAATTTAGATGATACTTCAAATATTTTACCAATGTGGGTGGCTGATATGGATTTCCCCCCTCCCCCAGCAATGATCCAGGCTATAAAGGAACGCTTGGAGCATCCTGTATTCGGCTATACATTTGCGAACGACGATGTAAAAGATGCAATCGTCAAATGGTTTGAAACACGTCATGAGTGGCGAATTGATCCAACTACCATTCTATTCCAACCTGGTGTAGTGCCTGCAATTGCTACAATAATTGAGACATTCACAGAAGTGGGAGACAAAATTGCCATGTCTACTCCGGCATATCCCCCATTCTTCAATGTCCCAAAAGACCAGATGCGGGAAGTCGTGACTTGCGACTTAACAGAAAAGAATGGAATTTATACAATTAATTTCGAGACACTAGAAGAAGTTTTCCGTACTGGTGTTAAAATGTTTATTCTATGTAATCCACATAATCCAGCAGGTATTGTTTGGGGGCGTCAAGAACTTGAACAGCTTGTCGCATTATGTATTCAATATGATGTGTATTTATTATCCGATGAAATTCATGCAGACATTTTAATTCAGAAAGCCTATACACCTATTTTAACGTTGGCAAATGCTGATGAAGCAAAAATCATTACTTGTATTGCGCCTACAAAAACATTTAATATAGCGGGCATTCACGCTGCAATGATTGTTGCGCCTAATAAAGAGTTATTTACAGCTCTCGGAAAAAACTCGCAGGCACATGGAAACCTCGGCTTAAATACTTTTGCATGCACCGCTGTAAAATCTGTCTATAATGATGGTGGCGCATGGTTAGATGAACTGCTTTTATACTTAAAAAATAATATGGAATATGTTGCACAAGAATTAAATGCGATTGAAGGAATTACTGTAAAAATTCCTGATGCAACCTATTTAATGTGGATAGATTACCGCGCAACTGGCATTGAAGAAAAGGAAATGATGAATCGACTTCTAACAATCGGACAAGTTGCTCTAGATCCTGGTACGAAATACACTGAAGCAGGTCGAGGCTTTTTACGAATCAATGTTGCATGTCCATTTGATACGTTAAAAGATGGTGTTGAACGCATTAAAAAGACTTTGCAAACATTTAAATAACAAAATAAAGGGGCTATCCGGAAAATTTTCGGATAGCCCCTTCTACATTATGATTATTGTTTTTGTAACTGTTCCGATGCCTGTTCTTTAGCCATACGCTCATTACGTTCCTTTAATGCGCGTTCTTCTAAAACTTTTGCTTGTGCAGCTTGGCGAGCAGCGATACGACGAATAAAACGGAATGTAGCAAAAACAATAATCAGTAAGATTGCGAATTCAATTGCAGCGGGAAGATATAGTGATTTGTCTTCCGGAAAATACAAAAAGCCACCAGAGAAATTCATTAAAAATTGGTTCACGTGCTCACACTTCCTTTAAAATTTAGTCAATTACAGTGATTGACTCAATCTTAACATCTTCTTTTGGTTTATCGTGCATATTTCGGTCAACGTTCGTAATTTTGTCAACAACATCCATACCTTCCACTACTTGTCCGAATACAGTATGTTTACCGTCCAACCATGGCGTACCACCGTTTTTCTTGTATACTTCTACATCTTCCTTCGACCAACCGCGTACTTCCATTTGTTTTAGCATAGATACTTCTACTTGTGGTGCTTGTACGATGAAGAATTGAGAACCGTTTGTGCCTGGGCCAGCATTAGCCATTGATAAAGCACCACGGATATTTAATAATTCAGGAACACACTCATCTTCGAATGTACCGCCCCAGATTGATTCTCCGCCCATACCTGTACCAGTAGGGTCGCCACCTTGAATCATGAACTTTGGAATAACACGGTGGAAAATAATACCGTTATAATAACCTGATTTCGCGTGACCTAAAAAGTTTTCAACTGTTTTTGGTGCGTGCTCTGGGAATAATTTAATTTTGATTGAACCCATTGTTGTGTTCATTTCTACCATTACTTCGCCTGGATTTAATTCTTTTGATAATTGTGGAAACATTTTTGTCTCTCCTTTAAATAAATTATGGAATGGTTGGGTATAGGTAATAGAACCGAACTTCCCCTTTTCTACCAAGTTTCAGTTTACCATAACTCTGTTATTTTAAGCTAATAACATGTGAAGGACTTCCTTCGTATTACGAAATAAGTTATACTATATTACAAATATTATGGAAGAATGTGATTAATTTGAAAAATATGAGACATAATTTCATCATCATTTTAGTAGCAAATTTTATAGTTGCAGCGGCCGCTACGATGATCATGCCGTTTTTGTCTTTATATATTGATACGTTAGGAGATTTTTCAGACGACTACGTTCAAACGTGGGCTGGTTTAATCTTCGCTGCGACCTTTGTTACGGCATTTTTAATGTCACCTATTTGGGGGAGAATAGCGGACAAGTACGGGTACAAACCCATTATGATTATTAACTGCTTTGGTGTAGCAACAAGTATTTTTTTGATGGGTTACGTCCAAAATGTTGAGCAATTTTTCGTATTAAGGTTAGTGATGGGTGTCGTAACCGGCTTTATTCCAACTTCTATCGCCTTTATAAGTAGGCATACGCCAAAAGAAGTTGCTGGAAAAACGTTAGGCACTCTGCAAATGGGGAGCGTTGGCGGGACATTATTTGGTCCTGTTTTAGGTGGACTAATGGCAGATACATTTGGCTTTAAATATACATTTATTATTACGGCAGTTGCGATTGGTATTGCGGCGGTAATTATCATTGTGGGTATTCATGAACCGACCATTGTACGTAAAACAAAAAATGCAATTTACGCAAGCAAGAATGTGATTTGGGCAATTTTTCATCATCGATTAATTATAAACGTCATGCTTGTAACAACATTAATTCAAATCGGAAACTTTAGTATTCAGCCTTTGCTGTCACTCTATGTTTCAGAGCTTACTCCTTCACAGGAAGTCGCATTGCTTGCGGGTATTACTTTTAGTGCTGCAGGGCTCGGAAATATTTGCTTTGCCAGGTTTTGGGGGAAATTAAGTGACCATTACGGCTATGAAAAAATATTATCCTATTTATTAATCGTTGCTGTAATAATCATTATTCCCCAAGCTTTTGTAACAGAGTTATGGCAGTTAATTGGATTGCGCTTTTTATTCGGAATTGTTTCAGGAGGGCTTATTCCAATCACTTCTGCTCTTATTCGCCGGGAAGCTCCAATCGAGGTTCAAGGGGAAATTATGGGCTACAATCAAAGTTTCCGTTTCCTTGGCAATATTCTGGGACCGGTTTTGGGCGGAGTAGTTGCTAGTATCGGCGGTATTCACTCAGTATTCTATTCAACTAGCTTATTATTTTTAATCGCGTTTATTGTCATGTCATTTTTGAAAAAACTACCTGAGCAAAATATGAAGGAACTCTTAAAAAACCATGCTTAAATCTATATGAATATGGTATTCTTTTTTAGAGTACAACATCTAGAGAAAATTAACGATTGATGTTGGTAAACATATACATATGGGGGCCGATTAAAAGATGAAACAAACATTCGGCTACATAGTCATTTTATGTAGCATCCCTTTACTCCTATTAATCGGTAGTGAAGTATGGAAGGAAATAGGGAAAGCCAGACAACATGAACAACTAATCACACAATCTATTGAACTTCCTGAAGTCGTCTCAACATTACCCGTCAATTTATATGATGCTAATAAGGATATTTTCAGCGAAGAATATACAGAATGGTCACAGCCCCTTGCCTTGAATGAAATACCTGAAATAGTAAAACAGCTATTTATTTATAGTGAAGATGAAAGCTTTTACAATCATATTGGTTTTGACGTAAGTGCCATAGCTCGGGCATTTATTGCTAATACGTCCGAACAATCCATTCAACAAGGTGGGTCTACCATTACGCAACAGCTTGTAAGAATGCGCTATTTGTCTACAGACAAAACATATGAACGGAAATTAATGGAGCTTTTTTATGCATATGAAATAGAAAAGACCTATTCAAAAGATGAAATTCTTGAAATGTATTTAAACGAAATGTATTTTAGCAATCAAGTTTATGGAATCGGGGCTGCGGCAACTTATTATTTTAATCGCCCGTTAACAAAGCTTTCGCTTGCTGAAATTGCTTTTATCGCAGCAATTCCTAATAGCCCATCCTTATACGATCCTATTCATCATTTTGAAAACACAAAAAATCGCCAAGAACGATTAATCGATAAGCTCACGGAACATGGTGCTATTACTGCAACAGAAGCGACTGCCTATAAAGATGAAATAATTCAATTGGAAGTAAAACAAAAGACTCAACAATATCCTAGTTACAGCACATTCGTCTTGCAGGAGCTAAAGTGGCTTATCGCAGAGCAAACTGGCTATCGCGAACTTATTGACAAGACTTCAGATAAAATGGAAAAGGAATTTTTACAATTAGAGCTTCAAAAGAAAATTGATTTGATACTACGTCAAGGTATCAATGTATATACAGCACTTCAACCGGAAAAACAGCGTCAAGATGAAATAGCGATCAATCGTATCTTACCGAATACCGATTTACAGGCAAGTGCAACTGTTATTGATAATGAAACACGGGAAGTTGTCAGTATTTTTGGTGGCAAAGATTATAAAAAGCACGATTTACACCGCGCTTACCAAGCACCTAGACAGCCAGGCTCTGCATTTAAACCGATTAGTGTATTTGCACCTTATTTTGAAACGACTACCGGTACGAAAAATTCGATTATAAATGGTGGTCCGTATTGTATTGGCAACTTTTGTCCAGAAAATTACGGCCGCATTTGGTATAACAATGTAACTGTTGAAACAGCTTTCAAAAATAGTATCAACACAAGTGCACTCCGAATTTTTAATACGGTTGGAGTCGATACAGCTTTTTCTTATATAGATCGATTCGGCTTTCAATCAATAGTGGACAAAGATCATACTTATGCGGCAGCATTGGGTGGATTAACATATGGGGTAACATCACTTGAACTGGCCGATGCCTATTCTAGCTTTATTGATGGCTTTTACTCACCTGTACGTAGCATCCGTAAAGTGACAGACTTAACAGGAAAAGTGCTTTATAGCTGGTCTCGTGATCGTGAGGAAATTTGGTCTGCAACAACGACGAAAACGATGCGTGATTTATTGAATGCAACTGTAACAAGTGGTACTGCGCGTGGTCTTTATAGTGCTTCAGGCTATGTCGGCGCGAAAACAGGTACGACAAATGCATTTAAAGATTACTGGGTAGCAGGGCTAACAAAAGATTATACAACGGCTATTTGGATTGGATATGACAAACCTCGATCAATGGACTCAATTGAAAGTTCTAAAATTCATTTTTCAATATTTAATGCGATAACAGATTAAGTATGTAGAAACAGCAAAATAATATAAAAAAGCTTGTTAACTATTGTATAGCGCACCTCCCCCGCTAAAATGCTAACAAGCTTTTTTAATTTTATGCAAATGGCAAACCCGCAAGTATTCCATTGTAGAGCTTAACAATCGCATAGACGATTAACGCGAATAATACTGACCATGTAATTATTTCAAAAAAAATTAAGCCAATCACACCTGCAATAGACATATACTGACTCATTTTATAGACATTGTAAATAAAATAACAAAATACTGTTATTAAAAAAACTATGACTAGAATGGGTAATGATTGAAATCCGATGATAGAAGCAAATGCTCCGAAAAAGAAGATAACATATCCACCACGAGCTACATGAATTGTTTGCCCCTCTTTATCTTTTGAGAAAAATAACATTCCTAGCTCATGGACAGTTTCTCCTATAAGCTTTAACGCTGAGAATAGCATAAAAAATAAAAGTGCAAATACAATCAGTAGTACGAAACGCAATTCCAAATCCGATAAAAACTCACGCATACCGTTGTATACACCAATCGCGTGAAGTAATTGTAAGGATTCAGATATAGCAAACATACTGAATGAAAAGCTAAATAAAATGATTGTAATTAATGGTAAGTAGCCATATAAATATGGGTTTTTCATAATTTTATTTCCCTCAAAAATCGTAATATTTCCTTCTTCCATCATAGCCAACAATACTGTTACGAGCAAGTATGTCTTTACCTATAATTATTGCCTGTTTACCAATAACGTCGTCGGTATGGTGGATAATTATAAGGTGGGTAGTAGTAATTCGGTGGATAATTTGGTGGGTATGGTCCGTATGGTGGGTAATTAGGTGAGTACCTGTTATTAAGTGACCCCCCTAAAAAGCCTCCTAGAAAACTACCTAAAAACGGAACACCAAATGGATATACAAACCCTGCATTATTATATGGGTTACGATTAACCATGTTTATGTCCTCCTCCCTTATGAATAGTGTATTCATAATTTATAGGGCCGTTAGTCAATTGCCTAAAAATAAAAGATGTCCTGTAAGTTTTATACCTACAGGACTTCTTCTCAATATATTAATTATCGCGCAGCTCTACTAATGTAGCTAACGTACGTACCATGACGCCAGTTCCACCTTTTGGTCCTAAAGCATGTGGTGCACCCGCATCTGATGTACCTGCAATATCAAGGTGAATCCATGGAGTTTCTTCTGCGAATTCCCCAACAAAGCCTCCACCGAAAATCATATGTCCATCACGTCCAGGCGAGTTATTTAAATCCGCAATATCTGATTTTCGAATACGCTTTTTATCGCTTTCTGTTAATGGTAAGCGCCAAACGAATTCGCCTGTTTCTATCGCTGCTTCCATAAACTCCTCGAAAAACTCCTCGTTGTTTGTTAAAGCACCCGTTTTATCTTTTCCAAGTGCAACAATGACTCCGCCAGTTAAAGTAGCAACATCGATTAAGTAATTGGCACCTTGCTGTTTGGCATATGTCATGGCATCTGCCAGTACTAAACGACCTTCAGCATCTGTATTGAGTACCTCCACGGTTTTTCCATTGTACATTGTAATTACATCATCTGGTTTAAAGGCTTCACCAGATACCATATTATCTGTAGAGCCGATTACTGCTACTACATTTTGTTTTGGTCGTGTTTCACCAATAATGCGCATCGCACCAAGTACAGCTGCCGCACCACCCATATCACCTTTCATACCAACCATACCATCACGAGGTTTTAAAGAATAGCCGCCCGTGTCATATGTTACACCTTTGCCGACAAAACCGATCACGTCTTCCCACTCTGGTTTGCCCTGGTATTTAATCGTAATTAAACGCGGCTCTTCTACAGAACCTTTGTTGACAGATAAAATACCGCCCATACCTAATTCTTCAAGCTGTGCTTTATTTAAAACTTCCACTTCTAAATCGTAAATATTTGCAAGCTCTGTTGCATAATCAGCTAAATCTGTAGCTGTAAGTAAATTCGGTGGTAAGTTAATTAAAGTACGCGCTTCATTTACTGCATCTGCATACACTTTCCCAACCTCGAAGTTTTCTACTACCTCTTCAATCTTAGTTTCTGTTACAAATTGAACTTGATCTAAGTATGTGTTTGGTTCATTTGAAGATGTTTTATAGCTTAGTGTTGTATAGTAGCCTAAATTTAACCCTTCACCAGCTAAATATGCGACTTCTGTTTCTTCTAATTGATCAGTAGTAAATGATTCTACCCAAATTGCGACATCACTTACTTTTGCTTTCTTTAATTCTTTACCTGCTGTTGCAAATGCTTCGCGTAGTTCATTTGCTGTCATATGTTTGCGCTCACCTAGACCAACAAAATAAATACGCTTAAGTGAAGAATGGTTTCCTGAAAACGGCAATTTCGTAATTGTTTTAGACTCAGTTGAAATTTCCCCATTATGAAGCCATGTATTAATTGTCTCTCCATAGAAATCACTAAAAGTTGACCAATTTTTCATTTGCTCGCGGTGCTTTTGTACACCGATAATTAGCGTTTCCGAAGTTTGTGTATCAAATGTTTTTGCCATCACTTCAATGTTCATATGTTTAAAACCTCCTAATGTATAGTTTTATTATATACAAAATAAGTTAATTCGGGTAACGAAAGAAACAATTTTTTTATTTTTCTGTGAGTTTAATTTTAATCAAACATAGGAAAAATGGTATAATTATTGCAATTATGAGAAAGTGGGTGTAATTATCGAACTTCTGCAAAATACGCCACTTTGGCTCGGGATTTTCGCAATTGTTTTTGCGCAAATATTAAAAGTTCCAATCAATTTTATTGTTACTAGAAAGTTCGACTGGAGCTTGTTAACTTCTACAGGGGGGATGCCGAGTTCCCACTCTGCTGCTGTAACGAGCATTGCCACTGCAGTTGGTATAGAGGCAGGCTTTGATTCTGTAACTTTTGCTGTTGCTGCAATGTTAGCTGGCATTGTAATGTATGATGCGAGTCATGTACGCTTTCAAGCTGGACAACATGCAGCAGTTTTAAACGAAATCCGACATGACCTTCAGTTATTTTTTGGTGAAATCAAACGTTGGCCTGAAATGAATGAGCAGGAAAAAATAGAAGATTTAAAAACGTTATTAGGGCATAAAAAAAGTGAAGTATTCATTGGTGGACTTGCAGGAATAGTGCTCGCAGTTGTGTGGTATAGTGTTCAAGGTTTATAAAAAAATGGTCTGTTAAAAGTTTAGATTTCTTTTAACAGACCATTTTTTATTTTTAAAACATCCGATAACCTGCCTTTCGAAGAGCGATCATAACGAATCCCGCTACAATTGCGCCTCCGAAGCCACCCGCTAAAATTAATATATCAACGAGCTGTAATGCCTGAATTTTATCTAATAGTGCAGAAAATGCCATACTAGGTTTAAAGATATAATCTAAAAACCTTACCTCATCAATAATAAAAATTACGACAACCGGATAAACAATGGCCATTAACCATGTCATACGCAATAACATATTCAATAAAAATCCGATTCCGAAAAACATGACAAAAAATAAAACGATTGAAATGATTAACTGTACTAATGAAACATCATTCATGTTATGTATACCCCCAATAACCTCTCATAATTTTACATGATATAGTGGGTACTTTCAATTCAACATCCATAATAATGAACAGGAGATTAAAATTGTCAATACTTCTCCATAAAGTAAATTGTTTTTTAATTTAGTTAGTAATTATTTCTTGAAAAATAAATGATATTCGCTATAGCCGAATACATCCCCTGGATTAATATTTTCTATGATTGGATGAATATGATTAACAACTTGCTGGTGCGCCATCTCCTTCAACATAACGGATGATAATTCATGCTGTACGATATCTGCTGGTGCCATCCAGCAAGCTTCAACAATTTCTTTCTCCTGTAATAGAAACGGTTGATTATTATCGATTGGCTCACAATGAAAAATAGCCATATTATCGCTAATATCATTTAAAATCACACCTGATCGAAATCCTGCCAATCCTTTCACATTACAAACGATACCTGTCTCCTCTAAAACTTCACGCATTGTTGCAGCCGTTACCGTTTCTGCTTCCTGAACGAAGCCTGCTGGCAGCGACCAAACTCCTTTAAGGCCACCATAAGTTTTTTTTACGAGCAGCCATTCGCCCGCTTGGTTTTCAACAATGGCAGCAACCCCAAGCCATACTTTCCCTCTGTCCTTTTTCATAATAGAAATCCCCCTTGTTATGCTGATAAAAAAACTTGCAAAAGAAGTGTTGCACACTCGTTTGCAAGTTTGAAGTTAGATTATAAAAATTTAAATTTCCCTTTTTTCAGTGTTAAGCCTACACCACCAACTAAATACAGGGCACGGTCATCAACTACTTTTTTTAATGCAGATGCCGGCTTACCGGTAAATTTACGATCAAATGCAGTCCCAATAGCATCTTCATGCCCTAATGAACAGACAGCACCTTTATCATCGTATACAAATACTTCTGTAGACTCTTCATTAATTAAATGTTTAATATTTTTTGCAATGGTAACACCTTGCTGCATCGCAATTTGCGCAGTTGGCGGATAAGGACGCCCCACCTCTTCATTTAGTAGAAAAGCACAATCCCCTACGATAAATACATCATCAAAGCCTGGTGCGCGCATGTCTTCACGTACAGCAATACGTGCTCGATTCGACTCGATGCCACTTGATTCCACTAAAGCATTCCCTCGTATTCCTGCTGCCCATACGACCGTACCTGCTTTAATAAATTCAATTTCTTCTTCATCTTTTCTAATTTTCACACCTTCTGCTGTCGCTTCAACAATTGGTGTCCCAATCGAAAACTCTACGCCCTTTTTGGATAATTGTGCTTTTGCATAATCAACAAGCTCCGGATCAAACCCGGGTAATACTGTCGAAGCTGCTTCTACACAGAGCAAACGTACTTTTTCTTTAGGTATATCAAATTCTTTACATAGCTCAGGGATACGGTTACCCAGCTCTCCCAAAAATTCAATTCCTGTAAAGCCTGCTCCACCGACGATGATTGTTAATTTGCTATCGTCTTTTACTTCATCCAATGTCCAGGAAGCAAACTGATATTCAATATGCTCGCGAACTTGGCGTGCAGTATTAATATTAGTTAATGATAATGCATGCTCTTTCAAACCTGGGATACCGAAAGTTTCACCTTCAAAGCCCAATCCAATGACTAAATAATCATACGTGAAATCCCCGGCAGAAGTACCAACTATTTTTGTATTGACATCGATGCTTTCAATATTTGCTTTTACAAAGGTTACGTTATGATTAATTACTTTTGAAATAGGGTAGCGCGCCTTGTCAGGAGAAATCGTTCCTGCCCCAACTTCATGCAACCATGTCGTTTCATAATGATAGTCATTTTTGTTCACTAAAATAATCTCTGCTTCGTTTGCGTTGACAAGCTTTTGTAAATTAACAGTAGTAGTTAATCCACCATAACCTGCGCCTAATACTAAAATTGTCGGTCTTTTCATCAATCAAAACCCCCTTAATTTTAATGTACTAGCGCAAGTTATAGAAACTTTCTATTTGCTGTACGCTAGAATATGCTACTTTTTTACGAAATTACTACTCTTAATAGTAGCGTTTTTTAATGGTTATTTCAAACAAATTAGTAAATAGCATTCTATTAATTAACGATGTTATGCTCATATAAATAGTCATATCTGATATCTATAAATAGAAATTCTTCATTGGCAATGGCCATCGAATAGGTACGTGTTAATTCTCCTGTTTCTATGTCGCTATATACGGAAGACAATTCTCCCTGATTGTCTTTTGTCATTTTAATAATATTCAATAGGAAATAAGGTCGCCAACTCCAATTTTTCCCTATAGTTTCTTGATGCATCTCCCACTTGCCTTCATTCCATCGGATATTCGGTGATGTTTGGAAACCATTATTATCGCAAATATAAAGTCGGAACGTACAATCTTCCAGAGCTTTTGCCAGTTCCAATAATTTTTCATATTGTGTACCCGTAGGATTTAATTGTTCAACAACTGTACAAATTACTCGCTCCAGACGCTTCATTTCATCATATTTTTGTAGAAGCTGTTTCTTCTCTGTAGCAATAAATTGTTCACACTCATTGCGGAAACGCTCTTTTAATGAATCCCGCGCATGAAGTTCCTTCTGTGGAAGTTGTAAATAAGGTCCTTTATAATACCTGGCCCCATTTTTCCATCCATGCTGCAATTGATATACAGTTTCAATATTTTCAATTAATAATTGAGTGCCCATCTTTACAGCGAGTGTACGAATTGTAGAAAAGGCATGATTTTGTGCACCCCATAAATTGTAATTCAGCTGACCTACATTCAATTTTAAAATGGATGGCTCAAGCAGCAATATATTTTCGAGCTGTGTTTGAGACCCGACTTCTGCAAACGCAATTTTAATGCCATATGTCTTTATATAACGGATAAGATGTTGAAGTTGATTCATTTCCCCATCAAATTTATGTTCAGTCATTACAAGTGTAATATTCGATAAATTAGATTCTACAACTAATTCCTTTAACATTGAAAAGTAGCTTTCGCCAAAATCAAGCATAAGCAATTCTGGATTGCATGGAATGTATAAACCAAAATCATCGATTAAATCCGTAACTGCCTGCAAAGATCTCCGGACAAATAATTGCTCGATTTCTGCTCTAATATCGGCAGGAACATCTTTTTCATATGTGAATTTTTCTATATTAATTACATCATTTTCGCTTTCCACTTGACCAATTACTTCATATGCGATTACGCGATGTCCATCTGCACTATAGATCGGCTCATATAAAATTTCGATTTGATCAAGCTTATCCAATAACTCTAATACACTCACCTCAATGCCCCCTAGCAGTATGGTTATGGTTTTACTATTATAATAATTCAATCCTTATAATAATACAAAAGTATACACTAAAACATAGTTCCATTATAGGAAATATCTGAATTAAAAAAGTCTTTAGCACTTATCGCTAAAGACTTAATCATTTTCATTCTTATTCACATGGTTGCTCTTCTGCTGGTCGTGCTGCCGCTTTAAAGCTTGTGCCGCAGCCGCATGAAGCAAGTGCGTTCGGGTTGTCGATTGTGAAACCGCCGCCCATTAATGATTGTTTAAAATCAATTTTTGTATCCTGTAAAATACCCGCATCTTCTTTTGATACGATAATTTGGATTCCGTGTTGGTTATCGATATAGTCATCTTCATTGACTGTTTGCTCAAATGCCATTCCATAAGAAAGGCCACTACAACCACCGCCTTTTACTGCAATACGTAAGCTGGCATTTTCCTCTTCGTTATGGACCATCATTTCTTTGACTTGAAATGAGGCCGCTTCTGTTAATATGATTACTTGTTTTTCACTTGCCATTTCAGTCACCTACCTTCTTTACTTATCATATCAATTGTAATTCGTATCTGACAACAAAACTGCCTAATACAATTATTTTACTACTCACTTTTTATTTTAAAAGGAAAAAATACCTAAAAAATCATATTTATTCATTTACTTTATCACTTTCCCTTTGCTATCCCTGCTATAATATAGTTATTACTTATGCGAGAGGTATGATACCTATGATAATTTCCCCATACTATGAAAAAGAAATTGAATGCTTAAACTGCCAAAAAAAATTTCCCACATTAAAAGTGCGTTCAAAATCCATAAAAGTTGACCATACAGAATCCGATTTCCAACCAATATATGCAGATAATGAGGTCAACGCATTATACTATAATGTATTCGTTTGTCAGCATTGTGGATTTTCCTTTACGGAAGACTTCAATAAATATTTTGCCCCAGGAGTTAAAGAAAAAATCACTATTCAAATCACTAATAATTGGATACCCCATAACTTTAAAGGTGAGCGTACGGTTTTCGATGCCATCCAGGCATATAAGCTTGCGTTATTATGTGCGACAATTAAAAAGGAGAAATTTGTTATTATTTCTGGTTTGACCTTACGACTTGCATGGTTATACCGCTCCGTTAAAAATACAGGGCAAGAACAACGTTTCCTTAAAATGGCCCGTGATTTTTATATGGAAAGCTTCTCGACAGAAGATTATTCAGGTTCACAAATGTCTCCCGTACGTATTATGTATTTGATTGCTGAATTATCCCGTCGCATCCACGATTATCAAAATGCAACGCGCTTCTTCTCACGCGTCATCGAAAGTCAGCGTGTTGGTGGCGAAGCAAAACTTATTGAGATGGCCAAGGAACAATGGGATTTGGTTCGAGAAGAACGGGAAAAAATGCCCCTATAAAAAATAGAGCTGCCTTAATATTAAATTAAAGGCAGCTCATGCTTTTTTTGCTATCTTCTATAAAATGTTATAACCCAATATTTAAGGGCTAATACCATTATTTAGAATACTTGCTCTACTTCAACAATACCTGGTACTTCTTCTAATAGTGCACGTTCGATACCTGCTTTTAACGTAATTGTAGAACTTGGGCAGCTACCGCATGCGCCTAGTAAACGCAGCTTTACGATACCTTCTTCAATATCAACTAATTCACAGTCTCCGCCATCGCGTAATAAAAACGGGCGTAATTTATCTAAAACTTCCTGTACTTGTGCATATTGTTCTGTTTCTGTCATTTTGCTCGACTCCCTTCATTAAAATCATTATAATGTGAAGGAGCAAAAAAATCCATTATTGAATAGCGAAAGGTTGGAATTCCCATGTCACAATCTCAGCCAATTATTGAAGTGTTCGGTGCAAATATCATTTGTGCAAGCTGTGTGAACGCACCTTCTTCTAAAGATACATACGAATGGCTTCAAGCTGCAATCTCACGTAAATATCCCGAACAACCGTTTACGATTCGTTATATCGACATTGAAGGTGCAATTGATAACGAGCGTGATCAAGATTATGCCAATCGCATACAAGAAGATGAATTTTTCTATCCACTGGTTCTAGTAAATGATGAAGTTGTCGGAGAAGGTTATGTACAAATCAAACCTGTCTTCTCAGCACTTGAAGCAGCAGGCTTTGAGCCAATTTCAGAGTAAGAAAATGCCTCTTTAGCAAGATATTGCTAGAGAGGCATTTTTAATGATTAAAATTTTATTAATTATCGTTTTGACGTTTATAATACCAAAGAAGACCTGACTTCATAAGGCGTGCAATACGTCCTGTTACCGTTGTATCTGCTAAATGAACAAAGCCTTGCTTTTTCCCTAGGGAACCCATAAAGCCCTTCATTTTAATTTCTGAAAGCTTTTCTGGTAATGGCTCGCCCTTCCAGCGCATTTTAAGTACTTTTACAATACGCTCGCCTTGTTCCTCGGCTAATTGGGCTGTTGGTGGTAAATGAGAAGAAGCACAATCTCCTACTACGTATACATCCTCATCACCAACTACATGGTAATGGTCCGTAATGATTGGACGATTAAATTTATCTTTTTCTACATCTAATTCACGAACGATTTTTACAGGCTGTACACCTGCAGTCCAAACAATTACATCCGCTTCAATAACTTCATCGTGATTGTAAAGTCGTCCTTCTTCAACGCGGGTAATGTTAGATTCAGCAATAACTTCAACATTATGTTTTTCGAACCATGATTTAATATATTCACTTAACTTTTCTGGGAAGTCTCGTAAAATCCGGTGCGAACGGTCAAATAATTTAATTTTTAAATCTGAGCGACTTTCGCGCAATTCACTTGCAAGCTCAATTCCTGAAAGTCCTGCACCAATAATTGCTACAGTTGAGCCAGGTGCTAATCCGCAAACCTTTTCAAATGTTTTGCGGGATTTTGCAATAGTTTGAATACTATATGTGAATTCATCAGCGCCTGGGACACCATGATATTTATCGACACAACCTAAACCGATAACAAGCTGGTCATATGCCAGTTCCTGTCCGTCTTCCAAATAGACTTTTTTATCTTCACGATCAATTCGAACAACTTCTCCATACACACGATTTAACCGCTCATGCTCCGGAAACGCAACTCGGATTTCTTTATCTGTAGAAGTACCCGCTGCAAGTGCGTAAAATTCTGTTTTTAAACTATGGAAAGGTGTACGATCCACCAATGTAATTTCTACATCTGCTGGTAAGCCTGGTAATAAACGAAGTAAAATTCGCATATTCCCATATCCGCCACCTAATAATACTAATTTCTGCATAGCAATTTCCCTCATATTCTGTAATTAATCAATTACACCTACGCGTAATTGTGTCTGTTTTTTTTCTAGTTTACCCAAAAAATCTATATTAATCTGCAACGCCTGTCAGAAGCTCTACCTTCATTCAGTACGAAATAGAACACTTACTGCACGAAGAATAGTATGTTCACAAACTTTCCATAAACATTATAACTGTTTGTGATAAATTTCACAATATATTAAATGAGTTTTTGTGAATTAATTCACATAGTAATATATTACGAAACAGAGCAATTGACGTCAATAAAAAAACAAAGTAGCATGGCTAATAGTGAGGTGACGATATGTTAAATCCATTAGTCGAATTTTGTATTAGTAACTTAGCAAATGGTGCACAACAAACATATGAACAATTAGAACAAGACCCTGATATAGATGTTTTGGAATATGGTTGCTTAAGCTACTGTACAAAATGTGCTCAATGCTTTTATGCAGTTGTAAATGGTGATTTAGTCGAGGCAGATACACCGGAAGAACTGACGAAGCGCATTTATGAATATATCGAAGAAAATCCGATGTGGTAACAACCCACATCGGATTTCTTTTGCATTATTTTAGAAGTTCAATTAAATTCTCTACATAGTAAGTTGGTAGCTGTGACTGCTGTTTTACGATTTCTATCGGCGTTACACCCGTATTGACATGAATTGTATCACAGCCAAAATGTATGCCACATAAAATGTCGGTGTCATAATTGTCACCTATCATGACCATTTCCTCTTTTTTAAAGCGATGCTCGTCCGCAATAATTTGAAGCATTACAGGTGATGGTTTTCCAATAAATAGCGGTGTTACTCCTGCTACATTAGCGACTAAATGAACGAACGAGCCATTGCCAGGTGCAAAACCGTTCTCGTTTGGAAATTTAATATCCTGATTTGTTCCGATTAACTTTGCACCATTTTGGACATAGGCACTTGCCTTTACAAGCTTTTCATAACTTATTTGGCGATCGATGCCCATTACAAGAACATCGCTTTGTTCGTCAGTAATTTCTAATCCTTCTTCAAGTAACGCTTTACGAATACCTGCTTCTCCTACGACATTCACCTTATTATTACTGCAGATTGTTGCAACATACTTTGCTGTTGCTAATGAACTCGAATATATATGGTGAAGTGGTGCCTCAATCCCAACACTTTGTAGTAGTTGCTGCAATGTCTCCCGTGTTTTTGACGAGTTATTCGTTAAATAATAAGGCTCGATTCCTTGTGTTTGAAGATGATGGATAAATTGCACTGCAGATTTGATGCCCGTTTTACCTCGGTAAACTGTTCCATCCAAATCAAAACAGTACGCTTTATAAGTCTGCATTATGCATGGTCCTCTGGTAAAAATGCTGAAACCGGACCTAACTCATTTAATAAATAATCTTCAACTTTACTGGAGAATTGTTTTAGTATGCTTAAATTTGAAGTTAGCACTGTTAAAATCTCTTCATTATCGACTGCGATAAATTCACGAACAATCATTTTACGTAATCCCACTACTGCTTTTAGCGGTGCATCCATTTCAGGTGTAATTACTTTTTCATCAACAAAAATATCGATAATGTCTTCATAGCTACCTGGGTCACGCATAATGAAGCCATCGATTACAAGGTTCCCCACGTCCATCATCGCTTCCATGACATTATGGCCGATACGCTGTAAAGCAAGCTTATGAATTTCATCGCCTAGCCAGTTGTCCGTTGATTCAAAAATTGATATTAATTCATCTAAATGTGATAAGTTGTTTGTAATTTTATTTCTATCTACGAAGTACATAGATAAAGCCTCCATTCAATCAATAAAAGTTGATAGTGTTTTCCCTTATATAGTACCATATTCTTTAGAAATGGAAGGGGTTCAAAATAAAATGGAACGATTTTTCTTATATGATGATGTAGAAGACACAAAAACGCGCTTTGTTAGTTTTGCCGGTAAATCGCAACGTTATGATTTAGCGATTTTACAAAGCAGTCGCTTTTTCGGGAAGGTTCTCGTGCTAGATATTCAGTTTGGAAGATTTGCTATTATCGGTGCTGATGATGTAGAAGAACCAGGTTATTTAGAGCATGTTTATAACCGTACCGAGGCTGATACAGAAGACCTGCGTGAATATTTACGTGAGCTATTAAGCTAAAAAAACGAGGAAACGTATTTTAACGTCTCCTCGTTTTTCAGTTATTCAGCTACTTCAGCAACCTTTTCTTCACCAGTTTTCTCTATTTCTTGTTCTTTTTTCACTTCTACTGCACGACCGGTTTTTTGAACAACAAAATATGCACAGCCAAAATTACAATACTCGTATAAATAATCCTGTATTGTGCTGATTTTTGTGTCAAATGTTGATTTTTGGTTTTTATCATCAAAAAAGCCTTTTAAACGCAACTGACCATAACCCCAGTCACCAACAATATAATCGTATTTTGTTAAAATATCTGAATAACGTGTCAGAAACGCTTCTTCTTGAAAGCCTTCCCGCACATTTTCAATCACTTCGTAAGTATAACCTTCCGCAATAATCAAACTAGACACCACCTATCTTATTTCCATGTTAATGAATATTGAGCATGAAAGCAATATTCACTACAAAATTTCAAAAAGACGGCAAAATTCATCAGATCTCAACTTTATGGTTTGCAGCAGCATTTACTTGCTCATCTGCATGGTAGCTACTGCGTACTAACGGACCAGCTTCACAATGACTGAAGCCTTTTTCCATGGCAATTTTCCGTAGCTTTCCAAACTCGATTGGAGAGTAATATTTCTTTACAGGCAAATGTTTTTTCGTCGGCTGTAAATATTGCCCTATCGTCATAATATCTACGTTGTTTGCACGCAGGTCATCCATTACTTCATAAATTTCTTCAATTGTTTCTCCTAAGCCGATCATTAATGATGATTTTGTCGGTATATTTGGCTGCATCTCTTTTGCTTTACGCAAAAATTCTAATGACCGGTCATATGTTGCTTTCGCACGTACACGTGGTGTTAAGCTACGGACTGTTTCAATATTGTGATTTAAAATATCAGGTTTAGCATCCATAAGTAAGCGTAGACTTTCTTCTCGACCGCCTAAATCAGAAGGCAACACTTCCACTGAAGTTAATGGACTTTTACGACGGATGGCACGGACTGTTTCCGCCAAAACTTCAGCTCCGCCATCTTTTAAATCATCCCGGGCTACCATCGTAATTACTACGTGTTTTAAATTCATTAATGCAACTGAATCTGCTACGCGCTCCGGTTCTGCTAAATCTAATTCGTTTGGTAATCCCGTTTTAACTGCACAGAAGCGACAGGCACGTGTACATACAGAGCCGAGAATCATCATTGTAGCTGTACGCCGCTCACCCCAGCACTCATGAATATTCGGACAACGTGCTTCTTCACATACAGTATGCAAATTATTGTCCCGCATTAACTTTTTTAATGCCTTATATTCATCATTCGTATTCAGCTTAATTTTTAACCATTCCGGCTTACGTAAATGCTCTTCCTTCAGATTAGTTGGTTTACAAGATGTCATTCCACTTACTCCCCTTCACTCAACTACTAGTTGTTACTGATGTCAGAGTACCATATTAAATAATTTCCAACAACACAGTATTCTTAATATTTAATTTTATCGCAATTGAGTTATTATTCGTAAGGGATAGGTACTTCAATGGATGGTTGTGCCCCTTCACCGGCACTGTAAATATGAGGAACAGTTCCTCGTACTAATCCAATGGCAACTGGAATTTTCTGCTCTACGGATGCAGATTTACTCGCAAACGGGACGATAATTTGAACATTTACTTCAATGAATAAATTCACTTCTACAATGGCATTATTTATGCCGAATTCACTAACAGTGTTTTCAACATTGCTATGTACATTCCCGATAATATGAAAACGAATAGGTATTTTCGGTCCCAGATTCCCGATTATTGGAATATTCAGGGCCTGCCCTAAAGGCACAAAAAATACAATTCCGTCTCCAGCTTCCATCTTTCCAACATCATATTCGACATTTTCCAAATTCGGCAAATGCGATAAATCCCCATTTTCTGCTTGCTCTAAATATTCTTTTACTAATGCCGTTGTTTCTGCACGCACTTGGTTAATGATTTCCGTATTAAATTTTGTCGTTATCATATCAGTTGATTGTGTCGGTAAATCTACAATAATATCATTCACATCGAGAACACTTGAGGTTCTTGAATTAATGGCTTTACTTACGACATACGAGGCAACTTTATATGTTTGTATTTCGGCATAATCCAAATATATTGGCATTAACCTTGCATTTAATACATATATACTAATACAAACCATTGCGATAATACTTACGACAACAACCGTAACAACATTATGCATTTTGCCTTTTTTTCTGCCATAGGGTTTTGCCTTTGACTTCTTTGACTTTGAATTCCACTTTCTTTTACCAAAACGCAAATAAATCCTCCTTCTCTTAAAATATGAGAAGGAGGATTTTTTATTCAACATATACAGCAAATTCTGTTTCAATTTTTTTTATGTAGATTCCAGGGTAGTCACTCAAACATATTTCATATGTAGCACCCAATCGGTTATCATCTTCTTCAAAAATCCTAATCCAGGGACGGGTTACATCGATTAAGTTTTGTTTTGATACAATTCCACGTCGTCCATCTGTCAGCAATACAATGGTTCCGTTTGTATAGTGGACTATACTTCTTTTGAAAGCCTCCACAACTTTTGTATCAAATTTCGTTCCATCATCTTTAGCAATGATAGCTATTGCTTCAGTCGGCAACATTTTTTCTCGATATACTCGATTTGATGTCAATGCGTCGAATACGTCTGCAACCGCAATTATCTTTGCAAATGGATGAATTTCATGGTCCACAATTCCTCGTGGATATCCACTCCCATCAATTCGTTCATGATGTTGAAATGCACAATGCGCTATAAGTAAAGATAGGCTATGCAAGTTGCGCAATAAGTCAAAACCGTATTGTGCATGACGTTTTATCTCTTCATACTCATCTTCTGTTAATTGTCCTGGCTTCAATAGAATCTCAATAGGTATAAGCAGTTTTCCTATATCATGTAAAAGTGCTCCGATCCCAATTAATCGAATATCTTCATACGAGTATCCCATTTCTTTTGCTATCGCAATCGAATACATTGAAACTTGAAATGAGTGCTGATAAATGTATTCATCATATAAATAGGCATCTGTCAGCACCATTAATACATCGTCGCTATTAATAATAGAATTCATAATATCATCTACTATTAAGCAGATTATTTTAGACTGTTGATCAAGTACAAAAGAGGACTGGTTTGGTATAGCCTGTTTGATATTTGTAAATGCTTGGGTCATATTTTTTACTGCTTCAATTCGTTTCTTCAGTTCAATGGTTTCTTCTATTTCTATTCCTGTAGAAAGGCTGTCATCAATGTATAAATATTGAATATTAAGTTGTCGTAGCCTTTCAATAATTCGATTCGTTACAATTACATCTTTATGGAGGAGTGGATGTCCGGCTTCATTCCATATAGTCCTCCCAACTACCATACCTTCTTTCAAAACATTAATCGATATTAATCGCATTTGTTTATTTCTCCATTCTAATATTACGTATTCACGTTTAATGGGTTAGAAATATATAAATTATCATTGAAATTTCTTCATACAGTAACTTTTAAATACATCTCTTATAAAATCCGGTAAGTAATATTCCTTCTTTGCATATTTAAAACTAGGGAAGAAATAGCCAAACGTAAATAAATCCAACGTAGCTAAACGATATACCTTATCTGATTCCATGAGATGACCGTTAATGAACAATTCACGTTGCTTCGTAATTTCAATACCATAATTCAATATTTTCCCGAAAATATTTCCTCTAAAGCCTAGCCCTTTTAATTCAAGCCTTGACCATTCTTCATTTTCAGATTGGAGGAATATTTCTTTTAGTTCACTACCAGTTATTTGAACGACACATATATTTATCGGATGAGGTAGAATTTTATGAATATCATATGTAGAAATTTGCCCTTTTGGTAATTTATCCACGAAAATGCCCGCATTAAACATGAGACAATCCGCTTTCGTATAGTCATACATACATTCTGCAAATAAATTGGATAATTGGGAGCGGTGAAACCATTCTTTATTATATGATTTTGTTAAAGTAAAAACAGGTTCATCCAGTATAAGCTTAGCTTCCTTTTGTAATTGGATTAACCATTCCCCTTCATCTTCAACTTCAGGTAAAAGAGCATTTTCATACAGGCGATCTTTTTTGGCAGTTAATGACTGTGTTGAATGATCATACTCCATCTCCAACTGACCAATATATTGGCCGAATTTACCGCCCCCTGTTAAAAGGACATTATTTTCTAGACGTCCCTGTTCAAACACGTGATGTGTATGCGAGCCAAAGATTACATCAATAATCGGACATTCCTGTGCTAACAACTCATCTTCTGTAATTCCTAAGTGAGACATGCAAATTATAATATTGGCATGTTTTTTTAATTCAAACGCCAATTTTATTAAATCTGCACGAGGTGTTGTTACTTCCCAACCAAGTTCTTTATAAAAAAGGTCAAATTGCGCTGTCGCTGCAATTACTGCAATTTTCGTCCCATACCTTGTTGTTAAAATTGTATATGGTTTCATCCACCTTGGATTCTCTTCAAATTGCGAGTAAAGATTACCGACTACCACTTCAAATTCAGCATCATCGTATAAATGAAAAAGGACATCGTAAGGAAGTGTGATTCCTTCATTATTTCCTATTGTTACAACATCGTATTGCGCCTCATTCAGCATTTTTATATTGCCTTTGCCTAATGTTGCTTCTGTATACAAATTAGAACGGTCTATATGATCCCCTAAGTCCACTAAAAAGCTTGTTTCTCCTCGATCGGACAGCATTTTGCGTTGCATTTGTATAAACGATTGACTGCGCTTCCAATACGTAAAATGACTATGCAAATCATTCGTATGAAAAAAATGAATTATTTCTCGCATTTTTGCTCCCCCACTCTCATTTACTCTTCAAAAAATCCTAGCTGCTTTGGTGCAAGTCCACCAAATTCAATACGTAAGATTTGCTGCAACCGTTTTGCATTTTTAGCTGCATGTCCACCAGAATTATTATTAAATAAAACATAAATATGCTCTACCTGTGTCTCTAAAAGTTGGATGTCTTCTGCAAGTTTCTGCAGTTCTTCCTCATTGTAATCATATAAAAATCGAACTTTTCTCCAATTCTCCCCGTGCCCAATATTGCGCCAGCCATGTACATTTCGACCATGTATTCTGAGAAGTACTTCATTATTTGTAGCAACAGGTACGAATGGAACTGAACCGCTTCCCGCTTGCGGTTCATCACAAACAGTATGGATAAATTGGTGTTCTTTTAAAAATTGTAGTGTCTTTTCTTTCGTTTGGGGACTATACCAAGTTTGATTGCGAAACTCAATCGCAATTGGATAATCTGTCAGTTGTTGTTTTATATAGCGAATATACTGTACATTTTTTCTTTGACAGTCAAACCATGGAGGAAACTGTACAAGCACCATCGCCAGCTTTCCATGCTTTTTGAATGTATCGGCACATGATCTAAATGCATTGAACATATCATTTTTCGTTTCGAACGGCAATTCATCCCGAAGATGACCTGTCATCCCTTGATATGCCTTTATAACGAATTGAAAATTATCAGGCGTATCTTTACACCATTTTTTTACATTTTCAATAGACGGTATAGCATAAAACGAGGTATCCAACTCTACAACAGGAAAGTGCCCACTATAATCAAATAATTTATCTTTTGCTGCCGTCACTTTACTATAAACATCTGGGTGATCGCCCCAACCAGTTAAGCCGATTGAAATCATTTCAACTCACCTCTTTAATTAATTGTATTGTACAACAACCTGAACATATGTAAGTCGATACATTGCAAAATGAAATAATTCCTACCATAATAGTAGAAAAGGGAGGTTCAGTTTATGCATATTTTACAATCAATCGAGGAATTTGAGCAATTTAAAAGTAGCTCGGCAGTGATTTTTGAATTTACAGCAGATTGGTGTGGCGATTGTCGTTTTATCGATCCGTTCATGCCGGAAGTAGTTGAAAAGTTTTCAAATTACAAATTCGTTAAAGTTGACCGTGATAAGTTTTTAGACCTTTGTATCGATTTAGGAATTATCGGTATTCCTAGCTTTTTAGCTTATGAAAACGGAATTGAGCTTGGTCGCTTTGTCAGCAAAGACCGTAAAACGCAGGAAGAAATTGAAAACTTTATTTCCAACCTCAAATAGAAAAATGCTTCAAACGAAAAGAAATATCCGTTTGAAGCATTTTTTAATTATTTGATTATACCTTCGTGCTCTTCGTTTTTCCAAAGTTTGTTGTTCTTCTTTTGTCCTAATGCCCAAAAAATAACGACTACTGCCACTACTAATACTACAGCAGGTACCCCTAAAGTAATTGGCCAGAATAAGTTTTCCATTATAGCTCGCTCCTTTATATACACATAATCTATAATCCCATTATTCCATCTAATACAATTATTGTAAACGGCAGCTAAGTATTTAATTAAAATAATCTCGCAAAAATACTGTTTTCTTCACGAATTCAACACAATTCCTCTTAGGCAAAATTCCTAGTGGAAGAATTTATTTTTATTTATGTCTGTATATGATAATCATTAAGTGAACCAAATTTATGAAACTTTCTTCTTTATACCATCTTCCGCAAATTCTTTAACAACATAACTCCTCATTAATCGTAAATTACAAATTAGAAAATATAAATTTCAAACGTGTCTCACATTATATCAAATTATTTTGGTATTAAGAAAAAGTTAGAGTATCTTATATAAAGAAAAAAATAAAATTAATTTTATGTATTTAGAATTAATAATTCAACAGATTTTATGTTACCTTTGTCTGATTCAAAAAATTAATAATGACATAATTTAGGTAATTTGGTATAATTGATTAGCGTAAGCAAATAGTAACACAAAAGGAGATTTTCAACATGAAGAGAATTAGTTTTTCGACAAGTCTGTTATTTTTTTGGGTAAAAGGTGCAGTCGAAGTTGATAACAGATTTGTAAAAACAAATTTATCAAATACAATCCTAGGATTTATCCCTGCAGGAAAAGATGAACAAAGTATTCCTTTAAAAAATATTTCTGGATCTATGTTATCTTCAAAATACAATATTAAGGCAATAATTATTGGCTTAATTTTGATTTTTATCGGCATCGGTTCTTTAGGAGAAAGTTTTTTCGGGGCTTTATTTTGGTTAATTATTGGTATAGGTGTTGCGGGTAGTGGAATCCAAACAATATTAAATATCGAAAAATCAGGATCACCACACTACATAAGTGTACCATTTTTTGAAAAAGCGAAAATCTCAGAATTAAACCAATATATTAATATAGCTTTAGCTGAGGATACTGATAAAACAGATTTAAATTTATTCTTTGATAAAAAAACTAATTAATATATAGGAACAGACTTAAAGCCTATATTGTAGACATTTGAATATAAAAAGCTGTAGTAGTTTTACGCTGTGATGAGATGACTTCGGTATATTGCCGGAGTCATTTTTTTAATGACCATTGCTTTCTTGCGGACCTATTTCAAGCCTACTTCTTTAACAAGCCTTTGATATTCCAAGTATGTATAAAAAAAGCTTTATGGATTGAATCATAGCTTCCGGATGAAGGTTGCCATCTAAATTGTCTTTTAACTTTTCGAGTGTCCCGTATAAGAGCCAGGATAACCAATATTCCCTTTCGCCTGATCATAAATGATTTTTAAGAATAGATAATATTGATCTTCTATTACTATTCGTATCGCACTTTTCGTTTCTCCACGTTTCATTTATAATATCCGCTTAGGCTAACATTCACTATCATCAAATTTTTCAGTAGACAAACGAATCGTTCCATTGATGACCTGATATTTCTCTTTTGATGTTAGGAGCGCTTCTTCTTCACCCGCCTTTCCATTTTGTCTAGCTAAACGACTGCCGATACTTATTTGCATATAACAAAAAAGATCGAGCAAGATGCGCTCGACCTTTACAAAAATAATCTTAAATATACAAATTAAAATCTTTTGTGGGCAATTTTTGGGCAAATAGGCTTTTCGGCGATTTTTCAAGCCATGTAAAGCCTTTCACCTCAAAGTTTTATCCCCTAAATTATCCGATAGAACCTTCCATCTCGAACTTGATTAGACGGTTCATTTCTACTGCGTATTCCATTGGTAATTCTTTTGTGAATGGCTCGATGAAGCCCATTACGATCATTTCTGTCGCTTCTTCTTCAGAAATACCACGGCTCATTAAGTAGAATAATTGCTCTTCAGATACTTTAGAAACTTTCGCTTCGTGCTCTAAAGATACATTATCATTTAAGATTTCGTTATATGGAATTGTATCAGAAGTTGATTGGTTATCCATAATTAACGTGTCACACTCGATGTTTGAACGAGCACCTGTTGCATTTTTACCGAATTTCACTTGCCCAAGATAAGTTACTTTACCACCTTGCTTAGCAATCGATTTAGATACGATTGTTGAAGATGTATTTGGTGCTAAGTGAATCATTTTAGCTCCAGCGTGTTGGTGTTGACCTTTACCTGCAATGGCAATTGAAAGAGTCATACCACGTGCGCCTTCACCTTTAAGGATACAAGCAGGGTATTTCATTGTTAATTTAGAACCGATGTTACCGTCGATCCATTCCATAGTACCGTTCTCTTCAACAACTGTACGTTTTGTAACAAGGTTATAAACGTTGTTTGCCCAGTTTTGAATCGTTGTGTAACGGCAGTATGCGTTCTTTTTAACGATAATTTCTACTACAGCTGAGTGTAGAGAGTTCGTTGTATAAACAGGCGCTGTACAGCCTTCTACGTAGTGCACAGAAGCATCTTCATCTACGATAATAAGTGTACGCTCGAATTGACCCATGTTTTCAGAGTTAATACGGAAGTATGCTTGTAATGGTGTATCTAATTTAACACCTTTAGGCATATAAATAAATGAACCACCAGACCAAACTGCAGAGTTTAATGCTGAGAATTTGTTATCCGTATAAGGGATTACTGTACCCCAGTGTTTTTTGAAGATTTCTTCGTTTTCTTTTAATGCTGAGTCAGTATCTTTGAAGATAATCCCCATATCTGTTAAATCTTGCTTCATGTTATGGTAAACTACTTCAGATTCATACTGAGCAGAAACACCTGCAAGATACTTTTGTTCTGCTTCAGGAATACCTAATTTATCAAATGTTGCTTTGATTTCTTCAGGCACTTCATCCCATGAGCGTTCTGTTGCTTCAGATGGCTTTACATAATAAGTAATTTCATCGAAGTTTAATGACGCAAGGTCACCGCCCCATTGAGGCATTGGCATTTCATAGAATTTTTCAAGAGCTTTTAAGCGGTAGTCTAGCATCCACTGTGGCTCTTCCTTCATAGTTGAGATTTCACGAACGATATCTTCAGTTAATCCACGTTCAGAACGGAAAATCGATACGTCCTTATCATGGAAACCATACTTATAATCGCCGATTTCAGGCATTTTTTTAGCCATGTTGTCTCCTCCGTTCATCATATGAGAAGTGCTAAAATGCTGTACAAGCACTTTAGCCTACTTAAATTATTTATTTTCGTTATTTACGCCTTTTTCCATTGCTTTCCAAGCTAATGTAGCGCATTTAATACGTGCCGGGAATTTAGCAACACCTTGGAGTGCTTCCACATCCCCAAGATCATATTTTTCATCATCGAAGTCTTCACCAAGCATCATTTTTGAGAAAATGTCTGCTAATTCTAAAGCTTCGTCTAATTTTTTGCCTTTTACGATTTGTGTCATCATTGATGCTGAAGACATAGAGATTGAACAGCCTTCTCCATCAAACTTCGCATCTTCTACGATACCATCGTTTAGCTTCAATGTTAAATGGATACGGTCACCGCAAGTTGGGTTATTCATATCGATTGTCACACTGTTTTCTTCAAGTGCCCCTTTGTTACGAGGGTTTTTATAGTGATCCATAATTACGGAACGATAAAGTTGATCTAAATTATTAAAAGACATCGCCAAAATACTCCTTCGCTGAGCGCAATCCTGCAACTAGTCGGTCAATATCTGCTTCATCATTATACATATAGAAGCTAGCCCGGGCTGTTGCTGATACTTGAAGCCATTTCATTAAAGGTTGGGCGCAATGATGTCCCGCACGAACTGCAATGCCACTCATATCAAGTACTGTCGCCACATCATGAGGATGGACATCGTCAAGATTAAATGTAACAAGTCCGCAGCGTTTCATCGGGTCACGTGGACCAAAAATCTGTAGACCATCAATTGTATCTAATTGATCCATCGCATAGCCTGCTAATTTATGTTCGTGTGCTGCGATGTTGTCTAAACCTATTTCTTCTAAGAAGTCAATTGCAGCACCCAGACCAATTGCTCCTGCAATAATCGGTGTACCACCTTCGAATTTCCACGGTAACTCTTTCCATGTTGATTCTTCTAAACCTACGAAATCAATCATTTCGCCACCAAACTCTACTGGTTCCATTTCTTCAAGAAGCGCTTTTTTTCCATATAGTACCCCAATTCCAGTAGGAGCACACATTTTATGCCCTGAAAAACCTGCAAAGTCCACATCTAAATCTTGAACATCAATCTTTAAATGCGGTGCTGCCTGAGCTAAATCAGCTACCATAATAGCACCATTTTCATGTGCAATACGTGCAATCTCTTTAATCGGGTTAATCGTACCTAATACGTTTGAAACATACATCATTGAAACAATTTTTGTTTTTGGTGTAATGATTTCACGTACTTTTTCCAGTGAAATTGTACCGTCCGGTTCAAGGTTAAGATATTTTAAAACTGCCCCTTTTTCTTTTGCTAGCTGTTGCCATGGGATAATGTTTGAATGGTGTTCCATGTACGTGATGACAATTTCATCACCTTCTTTGACATTTTGACGACCATAGCCTGAAGCTACCGTATTAAGGGCTGTAGTAGTACCACGCGTAAAAATAACTTCCTGTGTTGAACTGGCATTAATGAACTTACGAACTTTTTCACGTGCACCTTCATAAGAATCTGTTGCACGGTTTCCAAGTGTATGCACACCACGGTGAACATTTGAATTATCCAAGTTATAATAATTCGACACTGCTTCAATTACTTGAATTGGCTTTTGAGATGTGGCCGCACTGTCTAAATAAACTAATGGATGTCCATTAACTTCCTGGTTTAATATCGGAAAATAACTTTTTATTTCTTTTGGTATCATTATCGAACTTTCCTTTCGATAACCTCCGTCAGCTGTTTTTTAACGCCTTCGATTGGCAATTGAGCAACAACTGGCGCAAGGAATCCATGAATTACAAGGCGCTCTGCTTCTTGTTTAGAAATACCGCGGCTCATTAGGTAGTAAAGTTGCGTTGGGTCAACACGTCCAACAGATGCTGCGTGTCCTGCTGTTACATCATCTTCATCGATTAAAAGAATCGGGTTTGCATCACCACGAGCTCCTTCAGAAAGCATTAATACACGAGATTCTTGCTCAGCATTTGCTTTCGTACCGCCATGCATAATGTGACCGATACCGTTAAAGATAGATTGTGCCTTATCTTTCATAACACCGTGTTTTAAAATTTGGCCGTCGGAGTTTTTACCCCATTGACGGATTAATGTTGTAAAGTTAAGTTTTTGATCTCCGCTACCTACAGTTACCATTTTGAAATCTGAAGTAGAGTTATCACCAATTAAGTTTGTTGTATTTTCATAAATTGTATCTGAGTTCGTCATTAAACCTAATGCCCAGTCAATTTTTGCATCGCGCTGTGCATGTCCACGGCGATTTACATATGCAGTATAACCATGTGCTAAGTTATCTACTGCACCGAATGTAACTTGTGCATTATCTTTTGCGATTACTTCCGTTACAACGTTTACTTGGCCTTTTGCTTCTTCAAATGTAGAAATATATGTTTCTACATAAGTAACAGCTGAAGATTCTTCTGCCACTAATAATACGTGGTTGAATAATGAAGCTTCTGCATTGTCATTTAAAAATACAACTTGAAGAGGTTCTTCAATTACAACATTGCGTGGAACATATACGAAAATACCACCGTTAACTAGTGCAGCATGGTAAGCCGTCAATTTATGCTCGTCCACTTTTACAGCTGTTGTCATAAAGTATTTTTCTACTAAATCTTTATGGTCACGAATCGCTGTTTGAATATCTGTGAAAATAACACCTTTGTTTTTAAGTTCTTCCGATACCTTTACAAACGCTGGAGTATTGTTGCGTTGGATATATAAGTTTTCCTGTTTTTCAGTATCTACGACTGCTTTCACTTCTTCAGGTAGTTCTTCCAATGAAGCGAATGGCGCGCTTTCTACTGTATGGTTTGCGAAATCAATGAAGTTCCACTTTTTAATATTCGTTCTGTCTGGTTTTGGTAAGTCAAGCTCAGCAGCTTTTTCCATTGCATTTACACGGAAATCAGTAAATGCTGCTGGTTCAGCGTTATTTTGCGAGAACGAGCGTACTTCTTCTACTGATAACGCTAATTTTGTTTCAACCGTCATCTTCGTCGTCCTCCTTAATTATGCTTCTTCTGTTACAACGTCAGTATCTTGAATACCTAGTTCAGCTTTAATCCACTCATAACCTTCTGCTTCTAAGCGTTGTGCTAATTCAGCACCACCAGATTTCACAACTTTACCTTGCATCATTACGTGAACATGGTCAGGTGTGATGTAGTTTAATAAACGTTGATAGTGAGTGATCATTAAGCAGCCGAAACCTTCGCCGCGCATTTCGTTAATACCTTTTGAAACTACTTTTAATGCATCGATATCTAAACCAGAGTCGATTTCATCTAAAATACCGAATGTTGGTTTGATCATCATCATTTGCAGAATTTCGTTACGTTTTTTCTCACCACCAGAGAAGCCTTCGTTTAAATAACGTTGTGACATTTCTTCTGGCATTTCTAAAAATTCCATTGTTTTATCTAATTCACGGATGAATTTCATTAATGAAATTTCTTGTCCTTCTTCACGGCGAGCATTAATAGCTGAACGTAGGAAGTCCGCATTTGTTACACCAGGAATTTCTGATGGATATTGCATAGCAAGGAATAAACCAGCTTGTGCACGCTCATCTACTTCCATTTCCAATACGTTTTCGCCATCAAGGATTATTTCACCTGAAGTTACTTCATATTTTGGGTGCCCCATAATTGCTGAAGCTAATGTAGATTTACCTGTACCGTTCGGACCCATGATTGCATGGATTTCGTTTGTGTTGATTGTTAAGTTTACACCTTTTAAAATCTCTTTTCCGTCGATTTCAACGTGAAGATCTTTAATTTCTAAAGTTGCCATTAAATTACCTCCAAATATTCATTTGCATACTTTTTGTATGCTAAATTAAGTTCATTAACAATCTTACCCGAAATGAATGTGTGTTGCAAATAGTTTAGAATGATTTTAATTAAAAAACACTTATCAATCTATTAAAACACTTTATTGCAGTTTGTTTCTACTATTTAAACAGTAATAATTATGCTTTGTATTTTTTCAATAGCTAAACACTAATTGAGAATCAATTTCACTTATTACCGGGCGCTTTTCTCCCTTTTATATAATTAACAAAACACCATTCTCTTAAAAGAAAATGGTGTTGGTATAATTATATTAACTTTTAACTACTAATTCATTTAAATAATATTCAACACTTGCAGCAACTCCGCGCCCTTCTTTAATTGCCCAAACGACAAGACTTTGACCGCGGCGTGCATCACCTGCAGCAAATACCCCTGGTATATTCGTTTCATAATCTTTAATAGATGCGCGGATACGACTATTTGTAAATTCTACCCCGAAATGTTCAGGTGTTTCTTTTTCCGCCCCTTCAAAGCCTATTGCCACAAATACATGCTGTACCGGCCAAACTTTCTCTGTACCTGGTAGTTCCTTAAAGTAATGGAATCCGTCTTCCCCTAAAATCTTCTCCATTTGAATTGTATGGAGTTCCTTTACATTTCCTTTTGAGTCTTTAATGATTTTTGTCGTTTGAATGCAATATTCACGTGGGTCACGTCCAAATTTCGCGTCTGCTTCTGCGTAAGCATAATCCAACGTATAAATATTAGGGTCTTTCGGCCACATTGTATCATCCGTACGAACTTTCGCCTGTTGAGGATGTTTCCCGAACTGGTACACTGAGCGGCAATTTTGACGTAATGCTGTTGCCACACAGTCTGCACCTGTATCTCCACCACCAATAACGATGACGTCCTTACCTTCTACGTTCAATGCTTTATTGTCTGCAAAATTTGAATCCAATAGACTTTTGGTAACATCTGTCAAATAATCCATCGCTAAGTGAATGTTACCAGCATCGCTGCCTTCCATATGAAGAGAACGCTGCTTTTGTGCCCCTGTGCATAATATCACAGCATCATAATCGGCCTGCAATTGTTCTTTAGTAATATCTTTCCCAACTTCTGTATTTGCTACGAAGCGAATACCTTCCGATGCCAATAAGTCAATACGGCGCTCAATAACTTCTTTTTCAAGTTTCATATTCGGAATGCCGTACATTAAAAGTCCACCGAAGCGGTCCGAGCGTTCAAATACTGTTACTGTATGCCCTAACTGATTAAGCTGATCGGCTGCTGCCAAGCCTGCTGGACCAGATCCGACAATCGCCACTTTAAAATCAGAACGTACCTTTGGGATACGTGGTGTAATCCAGCCATTTTCAAAGCCCTTATCAATAATTGTTCGCTCTATTGATTTAATCGCTACGGCTGGATCTGTAATGGCTAATGTACAGGATCCTTCACATGGTGCAGGACAAACCCTCCCCGTAAATTCCGGGAAGTTATTTGTCATATGAAGACGATCCAACGCTTCTCTCCATTGTCCTTTATAGACCAAATCATTCCACTCCGGGATGACATTATATATCGGACAACCTGCAGTCGTTCCACGAATCTCAATTCCCATATGGCAAAATGGCGTACCACAATCCATACAACGAGCACCTTGAGTCTGAAGCTTTTCATCTGATAGTTTGCTTGCATATTCTTTCCAACTCGAAATGCGCTCTAGTGGTGCCTGTTCCTGTACTTTTTCACGCTTAAATTCCATAAATCCAGTTGCTTTCCCCATGCTAGAACCCTCCTGTTATTTCGAACTCACAAGCTTTTTTTGATTTCCTGTCACTTCCACAAAGGCTTGCATTGCGGCATTGTCATACGTTAATCCATTTAATTTATACTCATCAATTTTTTCCAACATTTCTTTATAATCTACCGGCACAACTTTCACGAATTGAGGAACGAATTGCTCCCACTTCGCTAAAACATCAAGTGCATAAGAGCTATCTGTCTCCTCTAAATGCTGAATAATGAGTTGGCGAACTGATTCGATTTCAGCTGCATCCGAAAGCTTTTCGAATTGAATCATTTCCATATTGCACTGTGCTTTAAATTTCTCTTCGTCGCTCGGTAAAATGTAGCCTATACCTCCAGACATCCCCGCACCAAAGTTTTGGCCTACATCACCCAATACAACAATTTTCCCACCAGTCATATACTCGCACCCATGATCGCCTATTCCTTCTACAACAATTTGTGCACCGGAATTACGAACACCGAAGCGATGCCCTGCTTGCCCGTTAATGAACGCCTGCCCGCTTGTCGCACCGTATAAGCAAACATTCCCTGCAATAACGTTTTTCTCTTGCTCCCCTTTTATTGGAGCGATTGCTACTACTTTACCGCCTGATAGACCTTTTCCAAAGTAGTCGTTGACATCTCCTACTACCCGCATAGCCATACCACGTGGAGTAAAGGCACCAAAACTTTGACCAGCATGACCTGTAAACGTTAAATTAATTGTATTTAACGGCAGCCCTGCTTCTCCATATTTCCTTGAAATCTCACTACCGACAATCGTCCCCATAACTCGGTCTGTATTTTTAATTGGGTAACTTAATTCTATGCGCTCTTTTTCTTCAATAGCCTTTGTGACCTTTGGCAATAGCTCGCGCATATCAAAGCTTTCTTCAATTTGATGATTCTGTTGTTGCTGCTTCGTACGCGTACCTTGCATTTGATGTAACAATGCGGATAAATCCAATTGACTTGCTTTCCAATGTTTTGCCGTACGTTCAGAAATTTGAAGAACATCAGTACGTCCAACCATTTCTTCTACAGTTCGGAAGCCTAAAATACTCATATATTCACGCATTTCTTCTGCTACAAAGCGCATATAGTTTACAACATGATCTGCATTCCCCATAAATTTAGCACGCAGTTCTGGATTTTGCGTTGCTACTCCTACCGGACAAGTATCCAGATGACAAGCACGCATCATAACACAGCCTAATACGATTAATGGTGCTGTTGCAAAACCGTATTCTTCTGCACCTAGCAATGCTGCCATTACGACATCCTTACCTGTCATTAGCTTTCCGTCTGTTTCTAACGTTACACGATCTCTTAGTCCGTTTAGCATTAACGTTTGATGTGCCTCAGCCAGACCTAGCTCCCATGGCAAACCTGTATGTTTAATCGAAGTTTTTGGCGAAGCACCTGTACCTCCGTCATAGCCTGAGATTACGATAACGTCTGCTGCACCCTTTGCTACACCTGCCGCTATAGTTCCAACCCCTGCCTTTGCTACAAGCTTCACCGAGATTCTTGCATAGCGGTTAGCATTTTTCAGATCGTGAATAAGCTCTGCCATATCTTCAATTGAATAAATATCATGGTGAGGTGGTGGAGAAATTAATCCTACCCCTGGAGTCGATCCGCGTACTTCTGCTACCCACGGATATACTTTATTGCCAGGCAATTGACCGCCTTCTCCTGGTTTTGCACCTTGCGCCATTTTGATTTGTAATTCATCAGCGTTTACTAAATAATGCGATTTCACACCAAAGCGTCCCGATGCAATTTGTTTAATACTTGAACGACGGTTATCGCCATTTGCATCTAATTTGTAGCGCGCTGGATCCTCGCCGCCTTCTCCTGAATTTGAGCGTGCCCCTAAACGATTCATCGCAATCGCTAACGTTTCATGTGCTTCTTTTGATAATGAACCGTAAGACATCGCACCCGATTTAAATCTTTTTACGATAGAATCAACAGATTCCACTTCTTCAATCGGTAGTCGACGTTCTGCTTTTTTGAAGTCAAATAAGTTACGTAAAAAGCCGATTCGTTCTTCATTTGCCATTTCTGCATACATGCGGTATAGACCGTAATCATTTTTTCGTGTTGCCCACTGTAGTGTATGAATTGTTTTTGGATTGAACGCATGATGTTCACCATCTGCACGCCATTGGAAATCAGAGCCTGACTGCAACTGATCTGTCATTGATTTCATTGCTGCTTCATGACGGCGTTTTGCTTCTTCTCCGATTGTTGTCAAATCAATCCCATCAATTTGTGAAGCCGTACCTGTGAAATATTCATCTATTACAGCTTTTGAAATTCCCACTGCCTCGAAAATTTGAGCACCGCGATATGATTGAACCGTTGAAATGCCCATTTTGGACATTACTTTTACGACACCTTCCGCTGCACCTTTTCGGAACTTTTGCATTGCTTTTTCAAAAGGAATTGATAAGTGTTCATTTTCAATCGCTTCTTCAATTGTTGCATACGCTAAGTACGGATGAATCGCATCAACACCGAAACCGATCAATGCTGCAAAATGGTGCACTTCACGAACTTCCGCACTGTTTACAACGATACTTGCTTTTGTTCTAAGCCCTATGCGGATTAAATATTGATGGACAGTACTAGCTGCTAATAATACCGGTATTGTTAATTGTGTTGCATCTTCCAAATAATCCGATAGCACAATAATTGTTCGTCCACCAAAAATCGCTGCTTCTGCTTCAGTCTTAATACGGTTAAGCTCACTTTCCAAATTTTCCGTAAATTTAAGTGAGATTTCAGCTACTTTAAATGCTTCTTCTTCATTATTTAAAAGCAGCTCGTACTCTGCAGTCGATAGCACTGGTGTTTCTAAAAAAATACGCTTTGCATTTTGTTCGTTCGGATGCAATAAATCTCCTTCCGCACCTAATAGAGTCATCGTAGAAGTAACTACATGCTCTCGAATGGAATCGATTGGCGGATTGGTAACTTGTGCAAAGAGCTGTTTAAAATAGTTGAATAATGATTGTGGTCGATCTGATAATACAGCTAGCGGAGAATCATTCCCCATTGAACCAAGCGGATCTTTTCCTTCTTTTGCTAGCGGTACAATATATTTTTGAACATCTTCAAAAGTATAGCCATGGATCTTTTGTCGTAAAGTGATGTCATTTAATTCAACAATCTTTTCATCTTTTGCTTTAAGCTCTATCATGTTTTCTTTTAACCATGCAGCATACGGTTTCGCTGCTGCCATTTGAGATTTCAGTTCTTCATCCGAGATGATTTTCCCTTGCTCCAAATCGATTAATAACATACGCCCTGGACTTAAACGGTCCTTGTATAAAATATCTTCTTCTGCATAATCAACAACACCTGTTTCAGAAGAGAAAATGACATGATCATCTTTTGTTACATATAGTCTTCCTGGACGTAAGCCGTTTCTATCCAATATTGCTCCAATTTGTCTACCATCCGTGAAGCAAATAGCTGTCGGTCCATCCCATGGTTCCATTAAACTAGCATGATATTGATAAAATGCTTTACGGTCTTCTTCAATGCGCGGATTTTCCGTCCATGGCTCAGGAATCATCATCATCGCTGCCTCGGCCGGTGAGCGTCCTGCTAATACTAAAAATTCGAACGCATTATCAAGCATGGAAGAATCTGAGCCTGTTGCATCGATAATTGGTAACAGCTTTTGCAAATCCTCTCCAAAAGCCTGTGATACAAATTGTTGCTCACGTGCCCGCATCCAGTTAATATTCCCACGTAATGTGTTAATCTCACCATTATGAATGATGTAACGATTTGGATGCGCGCGTTTCCAGGACGGAAATGTGTTCGTTGAGTAACGTGAATGAACAAGCGCTAAAGCAGAAACAAAGCTTTCATGTTGTAAGTCAATATAAAATTCGCTTACTTCTTCCGGCGCCAATAAACCTTTAAATACCATTGTTTGACTTGAAAGACTTGGGATATAAAGTTCGAAACCTTGCTCAACCGCCCAATGTTCCAATTGTTTACGTATAATATATAATTTCCGTTCAAATATTTGTTGATTTTGTGAATGAGCTTTTATAAATACTTGTCGTACAACCGGTGCAGTAGATTTTGCAATTTCACTTAAATTTTCTTTATTGATGGGAGCAGTTCGCCAACCGATAAGTTCCTGACCCTCTTGTTGGATTAATTCGTTCATTTTTTGTTCAATTTTCGTACGTTCGGTTTCATCGTTCGTAAAGAAAATTTGCCCTACACCGTAAGCTCCCTTTTCAGGTAAGTTAGTTTCCGGACAATTTAATTTAAAGAAGTCGTGTGGAATTTGTACCATTAATCCTGCTCCGTCGCCTGTCTTACCGTCCCCTCCACGTCCAGCACGATGCTCTAAACGACATAACATTTCTAAACCTTTTTTTACAATCGTATGTGATGGTTTCCCTTTTATGTTAGCGTACATTCCGATGCCACACGCGTCATGTTCAAACTGTGGATTATATAAACCTTGTGCTCCTGGCAACTGGTGAAAACTCATATTAATTCCCCCTCATTCTTTCAATAACGTATTTACATTTTAAAGTTTTCGAAATAATATAAACAATATATAGTTTGGATATAAACAATCTATTTTTTAGATGAATGGGGTGGGATTAGTGGAACTAAGACAATTACGTTACTTTGTCGAGGTAGCAGAACGAGAACATATTTCAGAGGCAGCTGAGCATCTACACGTTGCCCAGTCTGCAATCAGCAGACAAATCGCCAATTTAGAAGAAGAGCTTGGAGCCGCACTTTTCGAGCGTATTGGACGTAACGTCAAACTGACACCGATTGGTAAAACTTTTTTGGAACATAGCATTACCGCACTGAAGGCAATTGATTTTGCCGCTAAACAAGTGGAAGAATACCTAGACCCGGCAAAAGGGGTTATTAAAGTTGGGTTTCCAACAAGTCTAGCAAGCTATGTATTACCATCAGTCATTTCCGCATTCAAAAAGGAATATCCGGACATCGCTTTCCATTTGCGCCAAGGTTCTTATAAATATTTAATCGAAGCCGTTAAAAATCGGGAACTTAATTTAGCGTTATTAGGCCCTTTACCCCCTAAAGATGAATCAATTAATACAACAGTTTTATTTAGCGAAAGTATTCATGCATTACTGCCCGCAACACATCCATTGGCAAAAAGGGATACGATTAATTTAGTCGATTTACGAACTGATCAATTTGTCCTTTTTCCAGAAGGTTATATATTAAATAAAGTAGCTGTAGACGCTTGCCGCTCTGTAGGTTTTATGCCAACCATTACTTCAGAAGGAGAAGATATGGACGCTTTGAAAGGGCTTGTAGCAGCTGGAATTGGGGTCACACTTTTACCAGAAAGCTCTTTATACGATTCCACGCCTCGTATGACAGTAAAAGTACCCATTGCAACTCCATCCATAAGACGGACAGTCGGCATTATTGCACCATCGACCCGCGACCTCGCCCCATCTGAACAAGTATTTGTAGATTTTGTGTCTAAATTTTACTCACGTTTAACAAGATTCCAATGAAAAAAAGAGATTAGTTGAGAATCTTCTCAGCTAATCTCTTTGCAGTAAGTGCCTAAATAAAGCAACTCCATATATTTTATTCGCCTGAAACTGGTACTACAGAGCCGCCCCATTCTTCAAGGATAAAATCTTGAATTTCTTTTGAACGTAATGCATCTACTAATGCTTTAATTTCTTTAGAATCCTCTTCACCAGACTTTACAGCAATAATATTTACATACGGTGATTCACTTGATTCGATTGCGATTGAATCTTCCAGTGGGTTAATGCCATTATCAATTGCAAAGTTCGAGTTGATTAATACAGCATCACCTTCTTCATTTTCATACATTTGCACTAATAGTTCAGCTGCAGTGTTTGCATCAAATACGAAGTTTTTCGGATTATCTACGATGTCTTTTGTTTCTGCTTTTGTTTTATCAATACCATCTGCTAATGTAATTAGACCTTGTGCTTCAAGTAATGAAAGCATACGTCCATGATCTGCTACTGAGTTTGACAGTAAAATCGTTGCCCCTTCAGGAAGTTCATCCAATGAATTGTACTTTTTAGAATATACGCCGATTGGCTCGATATGAATACCACCAGCATTTGCAAAATCATAATCGAAATCTGCTTTTTGTGCTTCGAAGTAGGGAATGTGCTGGAAGTAGTTTGCGTCTATATCACCATTTTCTAGATCTTGGTTCGGAAGGACATAATCTGTATATGTAGCAATCTCCAGCTCAATGCCTTGTTCCTCTAAAATTGGTTTTACTTTTTCTAAGATTACCGCGTGCGGTGTATTTGAAGCACCGACTTTTAGTGTATCGTCATCTCCTCCACATGCTGCTAATGCTAAGACTGAAGCTCCTAAAATAATGCTTGATAATAATTTTTTCATCTGTTTTTACCCCTATCTCTATTTGTTATTTTTAGCCATTATTAACCGAACAATTTTTATATTCAGTAAATTGAATGTATAAACGCGCACTCTTGTAAGTTTGCGTTTATTATTGTTCAAAAAACTTTGGCTTATATAATTATGACCTGTAAGTCACGAACTATCGTTTATCCACTTTTACCGTAATAAAGTCACCAATATATTGAATAATGAATACTACAACTAATATTAAGACTGTCGCCATAAGCGTGACATCTGTACGGTTACGCTGGAATCCATCAAGGAACGCCAAATTCCCTAGTCCACCTGCTCCAATAATGCCAGCCATTGCTGTATAGCCGACTAAAGCAACTGCTGTTACTGTTATACCGGAAATTAGTGCTGGTAAGCTTTCCGGAATTAGTACTTTCCAAATAATAGTCGATGTTTTGGCTCCCATCGAGCGCGCTGCTTCGATAACACCTTTATCAATTTCTCTTAGTGCGATTAATACCATGCGGGCATAAAATGGTGCCGCTCCGATAATAAGCGCTGGTAATGCTGCATTGGCACCCCGAATTGTTCCCAGTAAAAACTTTGTAAATGGAATTAACAAAATAATTAATACGATAAAAGGAATCGAACGGAAAATATTTACGAGTGATCCTGTTAAAAAGTGAACGATTTTATTTGCCCATAACTGGTTGTCGCTTGTTAAAAACAATACAATTCCTATTAGAATTCCGAGGATAAATGTAATGACTGTCGCTACAGCTGTCATATAAACAGTTTCGTATGTTGCATCAAGCATTTTACCCCAGTCAACGTTCGGAAATAATTGATTAAGCATGCTCAATCACCTCCGTTTGAATTTCCTGCTTAGTTAAGAAGTTTAATGCCTTCTCTACTTCATGTTGCTCACCATCGATATGAATAAATAACGTACCGAATGAACCACCAGTTGTATTGGAGATTTTCCCGTGAACGATATTAACAACTATGTCAAATTGCTTGATCATCTGAGAGATAACCGGCTGTTCTGTCGTTGCCTCTGCAAATGTTAATTTGGCAATTTTCCCTGCTGGATAGTTCGCTAAGATTTGCTCTAGTGAGGCTTGCATTTCCTGTGTTTCCCCAGAAGCCTGTGAAACGAAATTTTTTGTGATCGGCGCTTGTGGATTTTGGAAAACCTGTAGCACATCTCCCTGTTCCACTACTTTCCCTGCCTCCATAACAGCCACACGGTTACAGATTTTGCGAATAACATGCATTTCATGGGTAATCAATACAATTGTTAAACCGATCTTTTTATTAATATCTAGTAATAGCTCTAAAATCGAATCCGTCGTCTCAGGATCAAGTGCTGAAGTGGCTTCATCACATAGTAGAACTTCCGGGTTGTTCGCTAATGCGCGGGCTATACCGACACGTTGTTTTTGACCACCTGAAAGTTGAGATGGATAGGCTCTTCCTCTTCCTTTTAAACCTACAAGTTCAATAAGCTCTTCTACTCGCTTTTCACGCTGAGTTTTTGAAACACCTGCGATTTCAAGAGGAAATGCGATATTTTCTTCGACTGTACGTGACCAAAGCAAATTAAAGTGCTGAAATATCATACTAATTTTTTGGCGTGCTTCTCTTAACTTTGCCCCTGAAGCTTTAGAAATATCCTGTCCACCTACAATAACTGAACCTGTTGAAGGTTTTTCCAGACCATTTAATAGGCGGATCATTGTACTTTTACCAGCACCACTGTAGCCGATAATACCGTATATTTCTCCTTTTTTTATGGATAAGCTAACATTGTCTACCGCTGTAAGCTCACCGTTTTTTGTGTTATATACTTTCGTGATATTTTGTATATCAATCATGCGTTGTACCCCTTCTCTTGAAATAACCTACCTGTAATTTCAATATAATGTTTTTGGTGTTTTTTTCGCATCTTCGAAAATAAAATTACACCAAAAAAACCTTCCTACTCACGACAAGTAGAAAGGTTTCACATAAAAATTTATACGGTAAACCGTTCTCTCATCTTTCAAAGTTTAAACTTTGTGTGAATTGGCACCTTTGCATAAAATGCTGGTTGCCGGGCTTCATAGGGCACTTCCCTCCACCTCTCTTTATAAGAGTAACGTTATTAAGTTTTATTATTATGTCTGTTACTTTATCATGCTAAAGAGAAGACGTCAATTACTTTTTTAATATTTCATACAAAAATGGTACGGATTTAAATGCATATAACTTTTTTATCACTTTTCCATTCTCAGAAACAATTAAACAAGGTACGCTTTCAATTTTCAAATCGTTGGCCAAACCTTCTATATAATTGATATTTGCCATACCTAATGGTAAATCTGGTAGTAATTTCTCGATTACTTTTAGCATTTTTTCAGATATCTCACAAGTACCACACATTGGAGTGTATAGAAAAAATGCTGTTTGATCATATTGTTGTATATTTTGTTCCCACTGCTCTCTTGACCATTGTTCCATATATAAGTCATCCTTCTTTTATTGAAAATTTTGCTTGTATTAATAAGTTCCGTAAAATTATAGTAGGCGTTTTTTCAACCTCTACATATTCTTGAGGTATGATAAGCTGTTTTACTTCAGGATATGCTCGGTTCATTAGTTTTCTTAACTTTTCACCATTCTTGTCTGCATCAAACATTGTTACAATTTCATAATGCTCATAGTCTTCTAGTAATTCGATTAAATTGACTTCGCTTATTGTTCCGTTTGTACAAAGAATAGTAACTTCTTCAGCCAATAGGGGTATTAACCTCATTTTATCAGCTCGTCCTTCAACTACAATGCATTTTCCCATAAAGATACGCTTCCTTTCATCAATTACGGCTATCTATACAATATCAAAAAAACACCAAAACCTTTAACTTTTAGGCTTTGGTGTTTAAATATTTATTGTTCAATTAATGCAGAATAAGCATCTGCATCCATTAATTCTTCAACTTCTGCATCGTTTGTTACTTCAATCGTAACCATCCAAGCAGTTCCGTATGGAGATTCATTTACGTATTCTGGGTTGTCTAAAAGTTCTTCGTTAATAGCAACAACTTTACCTGAGATTGGCGCATAAAGTTCCGAAACAGTTTTAACAGATTCTACACTGCCGAATGGCTGATCCTTTGAAATTTCGTCGCCTACTTCCGGTAACTCGACAAACACGATGTCCCCTAATTCAGATTGCGCAAAATCCGTAATCCCGATTGTTGCTTTGCCGTCTTCCATTTTTACCCACTCATGCTCTTTTGAATAAAGTAATTCTTTAGGTGTGCTCATTAAAAAACCTCCATTATTATGTAGTACATTCAACTTCATTTTGCCATATTTCGTTCGGAAATACAACGTGAATACCGGTTTATTTCCATGTTTCCGAGAAGTCAGACTCCTTAAAACCTAATGTTAATTTTTTACCATCTGTTACAATCGGACGCTTAATTAGCATACCCTCTGAAGCTAATAACTCCAATTGCTCATCTTCAGACATTGAAGGCAATTTGTCTTTTAGTTCCAGCTCACGATATTTCATACCTGAAGTATTAAAGAATTTCTTTAAAGGTACCCCACTCGCTTCATAATACGCTTTAAGTTGTTCTTTAGTAGGCGTTTGTTCAACAATGTGAATATTTTCATATTGAACATCGTTTTCATCTAACCATTTCTGTGCTTTTTTACATGTAGTACATTTTGGATATTGGATAAATTTCACTGTCATAAATGAACTCCTCTTTACCATTGATTTTCCCTTATTGTAACGGATATAGAAAAACAAATCAAAATTGGAATTACATTGTGGGAGTTATATTGAAATTAATTAATATTAGAAGATTTTTGATGATATTAGAATATCTCGAATGCTTTTAAGAAGTAATCATTTTCTTATTCGAAACTTTTGAAAACATATTAGAAAAACAGCCACTTTTATTAGAACATGCGATTTAAATTAGCACCGTTTAAAGTATATTAGAACTTTTTTCGTTTTATTAGAAAATCTATTCCGTAGAAAAAATCGGATACAGCTTCCTGCATCCGATTATATTCTATCTATTAAACTACATATTTTTCAGCATCGATTAATTTCGCTGCTGCTTCACGCTTTTTCGGAATTAAGTTGTAAGGGTTGTTACGTGTTAATTTACGTAATGCTGATAAGATCATACGTGCATCATCGCCTTCAACTGAAGCGATTAATGTTTCTTTTGCTTCTTTTTCGATTTCTGCAAATGCTTCTTGGCAGAAGATTTGTGTATAAAGAATTTTTTGTGCCGCTTTTCCTTCACCGTCACGCTCAATTGCTTTTTGTGTACGGATCACTACAGATTCCATTGCATATAATTGGTTCGCAATGTTTGCAATGTTTACTAGAATTTCTTGCTCTGCATCTAGTTTGGCACCGTAGCGTTGTGCTGCTGCACCTGCTGCAAGTACAGCAATTTTCTTCGCATTTTTCACTAAATATTTTTCTTGCTCTAATGCTTCGTTACCGATTTCTTCCGGCATAAGCATTAATAATTCATTTTGTAATTCCTGTGCTACTTGTAATAGAGGTAATTCACCTTTTAGCGCTTTTTTCATGAAAGTGCCTGGCACGATCATACGGTTAATTTCATTTGTACCTTCGAAAATACGGTTAATACGTGAGTCACGGTAAATGCGCTCTACTTCGTATTCAGCCATAAAGCCATAACCACCATGTAATTGAACTGCTTCGTCTGCTACGTAATCCAAAGTTTCAGAACCGAATACTTTTGCGATCGAGCACTCAATTGCATACTCAGCGATCGCTCCAGCAATTGCTTTACCGTCTTTTTGTTCTTCGTCTGATAACTGATTCAAGCGATCTTCAAAGTAACCAACTGTACGATAGTTTAAAGATTCTGATGCATAAATGTGAGAAGCCATTGATGCGATCTTTTCTTTTGTTAAGTTGAAATCCGATAATTTAGTTTTGAATTGTTGACGTTGGTTTGTATAAGCTACTGCTAATTCAAATGCACGTTTAGATGCACCTACAGTACCTACCCCTAATTTATAACGTCCAATATTTAAGATGTTGAATGCGATAATATGACCGCGCCCTACTTCACCAAGTAAGTTTTCTACCGGCACTTGTGCGTCTTCTAAAATTAACGTACGAGTAGAAGAAGATTTAATCCCCATTTTCTTTTCTTCCGGACCAACTGAAACTCCAGGGTATGAACGCTCTACGATGAATGCTGTAAATTTATCGCCATCGATTTTAGCGTACACAACGAATACATCTGCAAAGCCTGCATTTGTAATCCATTGTTTTTCACCATTTAATACATAGTGTGTACCTGCTTCATTTAATTTGGCAGTTGTTTTTGCACCTAATGCGTCAGAACCTGAACCTGGTTCTGTTAATGCATATGCCGCAATTAACTCACCTGAAGCTAATTTCGGTAAATATTGAGTTTTTTGCTCATGGTTACCGAATAATACGATTGGTAATGAACCGATACCAACATGTGCACCGTGAGTAATTGAGAACCCGCCTGCTGGAGACATTTTTTCAGCGATTAATGCCGAAGAAATTTTGTCTAAGCCAAGACCTTCGTATTCTTCTGGTACGTCAGCTGCAAGTAAACCTAGTTCCCCAGCTGTTTTTAATAGACGTACTGAATGATCAAACTCATGATGCTCTAAGTTTTCAACAACTGGTAATACTTCATTCGTAACATACTCCTGAGTTGTTTGGGCAATCATTTTTTGCTCATCTGTAAAGTCTTCAGGTGTAAATACTCGGTTGATTTCCACGTCCTCGATTAAGAAGCCGCCACCTTTAATAATGCTATTTGTTGTTTGTTCCATAATAAATTCCTCCCTAGTTTCCTTTGTGAATTACAATACTTCAAATACCCCTGCTGCACCCATACCGCCGCCGATACACATCGTTACAACACCATATTTTCCACCGCGACGTTTTAGTTCGTTAATTAGTTTTACTGTTAGGATTGCACCGGTTGCTCCAAGCGGATGACCTAATGCAATGGCACCACCGTTAACATTCACTTTATCAATGTCAATACCTAATTCACGTACTACCTGAATTGATTGCGATGCGAACGCTTCGTTAATTTCCCATAAATCTACTTGATCTTGAGTTATCCCTGCAATTTCTAATGCTTTTGGTACCGCTACGATTGGTCCGATACCCATTACTTCCGGTGGAACTCCACCTACAGCGAAACCTAAAAACTTAGCAAGTGGCTTCATCCCTTGTTTTTCTGCTTCTTCACGATCCATTACTAATACTGCTGCTGCACCGTCAGAAGTTTGTGAAGCATTCCCTGCTGTTACAGAACCTTTTACATTGAAGGCTGGGCGTAATTTTGCCAGCGTTTCAACCGAAGTACCTGGACGAACCCCTTCATCTGTATCAAATATTATTGTCTTTTCTTTTAGTTGATTGTTTTCATCGACATAGTACTCCGTAACTTCTACCGGTACGATTTCGTCTTTGAATTTACCTTCTTTAATTGCTTTTTCAGCTAACTCATGTGAGCGTACAGCAAAAGCATCCTGATCTTCGCGAGTTACATTGTAGCGATTTGCCACTTCCTCTGCTGTATGCCCCATCCCGATATAATATTGTGGTGCATCTTCAGCTAACTTAGGATTTAAGCGCACAGTATTGCCTGTCATCGGAATCATACTCATCGATTCCGTACCCCCAGCAACGATTGCCTTTGAATGACCAAGCATAATACGCTCAGCTGCATACGCAATTGTTTGTAATCCTGATGAACAGAAGCGATTTACTGTTAATGCTGGTGTTGTATCTGGAAGACCTGCCAATGCTCCTACTAAGCGGGCAACGTTCATTCCTTGCTCTGCTTCAGGCATCGCACATCCCATAATTAAATCGTCAATTGGTCCTTCATAGCCCGCACGTTTTAACGTTTCTTTTACTACAACTGCACCAAAATCATCGGGTCTAGTATTTGCCAAAGTTCCTTTTTTCGCACGTCCAATCGGTGTTCGTGCTCCTGCAACGATAACGGCTTCACGCATAATGATGTTTCCCCCTTGTGATTAGCTAGCAAGTAAACTCGTAATCTGCCTGCCAGCGACATATTCTCAACATACCGTTGATTTCATTTCGGCGAACACTTCCGGGAGCGTGGTCTGAAACAGCTGTCTCATACGAACGCTTATCCAGAGGTGTCCTTGCCTATATTCCATATCAAAGTGATTTTTAATAGTTCAAATATTAGTTACGTAACGGCTTTCCTTTTACTAGCATGTGCTGCATACGCATTTGCGATTTTTGGTCTGCTACTAGTTCTAGGAACGCTTGTTTTTCCAAGTTTAATAAATACTCTTCTGATACTTCAGTTCCATATGGTACTTTGCCGCCTGCGATGACATATGCCAGCTTTTTAGCGATTTTCAAATCGTGTTCTGTAATGTAGCCCGAATCGAACATTCCTTGTGCACCTAATAGTAACGTTGCATAACCTGGCGCACCGACTACTTTTACTTTCCTTTTCACAGGAGGTGTATAGCCAGCTTCAGCTAATGCTAGTGCTGCTTGTTTCGCATCATAGATTAAATGATCTGGGTTAACAGAAATTCCATCTGCGAAGTTTAGGAAATTGTTTTCACGCGCTTCTTCCCCAGATGTCGAAACTTTTGCCATTGCAATTGTTTCAAATACTTTATTAGCAATATGCTGGTAGTCTACTTCTACACCTTGAGGTAAGCCCTTAATGAATTTTTCATAAAGTCCTAAGTTACCGCCGCCGCCTGGGATTAACCCGACGCCTACTTCTACAAGACCCATATATGTTTCTGCAGATGCTTGAATATGTGCAGCCGGTAAACATACTTCTGCACCACCGCCTAATGCCATTTGGAATGGTGCTGCAACAACCGGTTTTGTTGAATATTTAATACGGCGCATTGCCTGCTGGAATGATTTAATAACAAAATCAAGTTCAAAAATATTATCGTCCTGTGCTTCCATTAAAATCATTGCAAGGTTTGCTCCTACACAGAAGTTTTTACCTTGGTTACCGATAACAAGACCTTTAAAGTTCTTCTCAACTTCATCAACCGAAAAGTTAATCATCTGTACAATGTCCAAGCCAATTGCATTTGATTTTGAGTGGAATTCCAGTAATGCAATACCATCGCCTAAATCTATTAAACTTGCACCTGAATTTGATTTAATAACGCCATGCTTTTTCTTATAGCGTCTTAAATCAATTGCCTTTTCATTTACTGGTACTTTTACATATTCCGTACCGTTGTAGTATGCTAAATCTCCATCAATTTCTGTATAGAATGTAGAGAAGCCTTTATCGAGTAATCCGCTCACAAACTCTGGAATTTCACGACCTTCTTCTTTCATTTTTGCTACAGATTTTTCAACTCCGATTGCATCCCACATTTCAAATGGACCTTGTGCCCAGCCGAAGCCCCACTTCATCGCATTATCGATTGCTACGACATCATCTGCAATCTCGCCCATTAACTGCGCTGAGTAAAGTAATGTTGGTGCAAATGAATTCCATAATAATTCGCCTACGCGGTCCTTCGCATAAATTAATACTTTTAATTTACCGCCTGGTCCTTTCGCCTGCTTTGCCATTTCAAGAGATGGTGCAACAAGCTTTTTATTTGGCTCATATTCAAATGTAGATAAATTTAACTGTAAAATTTCTTTTCCTTCTTTTTTGAAGAAGCCTTGACCGGATTTTGCGCCTAACCAACCATTTGAAACCATTTTCTTTAAAATTGGTGACTCTTCAAACACTGCTTGCTCTGCACCTGTCGTTTGGTCGTATACATTTTTTGCAACATGTGCAAATGTATCAAGACCTACCACATCCAATGTACGGAATGTTGCAGATTTTGGACGTCCGATTATAGGACCAGTCACTGAATCTACTTCACCTACTGAATAATTGCGCGCTACCATTTCATTCATCGTAACGATTAGACCGTATGTTCCGATACGGTTGGCAATGAAGTTTGGTGTGTCTTTCGCAATTACAACGCCTTTACCTAATACATCCTCACCGAACGATTGCATGAAGTTCACAACTTCAGGCTTTGTAGTATTTGCTGGAATCACTTCTAATAATTTCAGATAACGTGGCGGGTTAAAGAAATGTGTCCCAAGGAAGTGTTCCTGGAAATCTTCTGAGCGCCCTTCTGCCATTGCGTTAATACTTACCCCTGATGTATTTGATGAAACGATCGTCCCTGGCTTACGCACAGCGTCAATCTTTTCAAATAATCCTTTTTTAATATCTAATTTTTCTACGATAACTTCGATAATCCAGTCCACATCTTTCAGTTTCTCTAGATCATCTTCAAAGTTCCCCGGTGTAATTAATGCTAGATTTTTTTTCGCTGAAAGTGGTGCTGGTTTTTGCTTTAGTAATTTTTGCATCGCTGAATTAGCAAAACGATTTTTTACAGCTTTAGAATCAAGTGTTAAACCCTTTGCTTCTTCATCCTTTGTAAGTTCACGTGGTGCGATGTCCAATAATAAAGTTGGAATCCCGATATTTGCTAAATGAGCTGCAATACCTGAACCCATTACCCCTGAACCTAAAACCGCTACTTTTTGAATATTGTAAGACACGAGCACTTCCCCCTTCTCCCTTGAATGAACAGTCATTCATTTTCAAATGAAAAAAAAACTTCAAACAGCTTTTCTGTTCTTAGTGTAGAGTATTTTGATAATTTACGCAATAATTTTCTCATAATTTTAAATAAAATTATTATTCTTATATTTTTATTGATAGTAAGAACTTGTCTTAAGTTAAATTACTTTTCGTAATCTACTTGTTTCGTGTACAATGTGCTATAAGGAGCGTGATTAATATGCAAGAAATTACAACAATTGAACAATTTACAGAACTAACAAGTAAAGAAAAACCGGTTATCATTAAATTCTTTGCCGGTTGGTGCCCGGACTGCACACGTATGGATATGTTCATCAATCCTATAATTGAAGAATATAATCAATATGATTGGTATTCAATTAACCGTGACAACTTCCCGGACTTAGCGGAGAAATATCAAGTAATGGGTATTCCATCACTATTAATCTTCCAAAATGGTGAAAAGTTAGCTCACTTGCATAGTGCCAATGCTAAATCACCGGCACAAGTTGAAGAATTTTTAAACGCACAGGCTTAATAGTTCTTTTAAGATGAATCCAAAAGTTTACATGCTTTTGGTTCATCTTATTTTTAAGTAAATAACTAGTCAGAATGTAGTTTTCCGATTACAATTGAGTACGTGAAAATTTTCTTATTCAACAGGAGTAAACACTAGTTGGGAGAAAATATGCCTCGGCGGATTTCACGGATTTTTTTATGGATTTTTTTAATTTCGCCGGGCAGAATTTAATAGTAAGAAAGGAATTTTTATGACTTCAGATCAAAGAAAAAAATTGGCGTTACTTATGCTTAACATGTTTATTGCTGTTGGGAGCTTTGGAATTATTATTCCGATTATCCCCTCTTATTTAAAAGAACTTGGGCAAGGCGGAACAGCTGCAGGATTAATTATTGCTATTTTTGCATTTGCACAATTTTTAGTATCGCCAATTGGTGGGAAATGGGCAGATAAATATGGTCGTCGCCCGCTTATTAATATCGGACTACTAACATTAGCAATTTCGATGTTTCTTTTTTACTTCGCCGATTCTATTTGGCTACTTTACTTATCACGCGCAATTGGTGGAATTGGTTGTGCATTTTTAATTCCGGCAATTTACGCATATGTTGCAGATATTACGACGATGGATCAGCGTGCAAAGGGAAATAGCTTTATTTCTGCTTCGATGTCCCTTGGTATTGTTATTGGTCCCGGTATCGGTGGATTTTTGGCGGATTTCGGTTTGAAAACACCGCTTCTAGTATCCGCAATCGTCGGTCTTTTAGCATTTGTAGTATCATACTTTACGCTTAAAGAAAGCTTGGAAGAGATTGTAGAAACTGCAACTCCTCAGCTTATCGATAACAATCAATCAATGATAAAGGATATTATTTTATCGGTTAAAAAGCCTTTCTTCATTCCATTAGTTATTACACTTATTATGAGCTTCGGCTTAATGTCATACGAAACCGTTCTTGGTCTGTATGTCGACGATAAATTTGGTGCAACCCCGCAAGAGATTGCCTTTATGATTACTTCAACAGGATTAATCGGTGTTATTATGCAACTATTCGTTGTCGATCGACTTGTAAAGTCAATTGGGGAAGTAAATGTACTGAAGTTATTTTTAATTGTTACAGCTTCTGGATTTTTCCTTTCTATTATTGCAGGAAGCTATACGATGTTCTTTGCAATTTCGTTATTGATTTTCCTGGCGACATCTATTTTGCGTCCTGTTTTAACGACATTAATTTCAAAAATGGCAGGTAATGAGCAAGGGTTTGCGATGGGTATGAATAATGCTTATATGAGTATTGGAAATATTATGGGTCCTCTTCTTGCAGGTGCATTATATGACATAGATATTTTATATCCATTCATTGCAGGATTGGTTATTTTAATTTTAACGATTATTTTTACATTTATGTGGAAAGGCGTTAAGATTCAAAGAGCAGCATTAAAAGGAGGACATTAATCATGAAAATTATAGTATTTGGTGCTACAGGTGGCGTCGGGCAGCATTTTGTTGAAATGGCTGTTGCAGCCGGACATAGCGTTACAGCTTTTGTCCGTACACCCGAAAAATTAAAAACAACTGGTGTCGACATTATCCAAGGTGATGCATTTAACGCTCAGCAAGTGGCAGATGCAATTGTTGGCCATGAAGCAGTCGTTTCATGCTTAGGCTCTAGCACAGGAATGAAAAAATCAAACGAGCTCGAAACAATGGGCAAAAACATTGCAGATGGCATGGAAAAAGCAGGCGTGAAGCGTTTAGTTTACTGTGCTTCAGCAGGTGTTGATGGTGAAATCCCTGGTATTATGGGTAAAATGATGATGAAAATGTTGGCAAATCCTTTGGCAGATCACCGCGCTGCATTAAACTATTACAAATCAAAAGGTGTTGTCTATACTATTGCACGTCCAATGGGATTAAAAGATGAACCTTTGAAAACAGATTACAAAGAAGCATTTGATACAGTTCCAAAAGGCTCAAGTACGATTCCAAGAGCAAGCGTTGCGCATTTTATGGTAAAGGCATTGGATGATACGAAATACGAAAACACTTCAGTTGGCTTATGTAGCTAGATTTAAAACATTGGAAAACTACCCCAAATTTTTGAGGTAGTTTTCTTTTTTTATTTGGCTTTGTTGATTTCTTCGATTTTCTCGGCTAATTGACGGAAATAATCTGCTAATTCTCCAGGGATTTTAAAGATGGTGTAAGTATTATTTTCAACATCATTTTTACTCACATAGCTTTCTTGGTCATCTTCCTTCAATATAAGCTCCAACCTTCCGCTTTTTCCATTTTCATATTCGATATTAATCTTAAAATTCGGCATCTCACTAATGTACTCTTCGTTCACGGTTGCTTGGTTGAATAATTTATTTACCTCACCTAAATCTTCTTCTAAAATATAGGCATATGTCCCAATACCACCAATCTTATAAATTCCCAACGATTGAATTTCATCGTCTAGTAGAACTTCACTGAGTTGAGGCTTATTCTCAAATGCATAAGGTATGATATATTCGTTACCCTTTTCATCTACTAAAATACGCGGGCCGGTACGGGTTAATGTCCAACTAAAGCCTTCATCACCTGTTATGAAATATTGATTATCTTTTGTTTTGATTTGAATATTTGTATACGTTTTCTCGATTAATTCTCCTGAATAGGGTTTTTCATCTTCTGATTTCGGCTTTTCTAAGTAGAGACGTGTATTGCTCGTATAATGAAGTGTTCCATTATCAAATACATACATGATTCTACTTTCGTTACGGTTTTGCACTAACATTTCATTCAAATGCTCAGGCTTTGCCAAATACATATCCTTCTCTTCGGGATCATCAGCTGAATGTTCATCCGACTGTGGTATTATGTAAAGTAAACCACCTATAACAAAAAGTAAGAATACTACGATAGCAGGTTGCATGAAGCATATTCTCTTTTCTCTGTGTTTTTTTCCATTCTGCACCTTTTGAACAAATGTTTCGTTCATCAGTGGCTGCTTACCGATTGCTTCATCAATTGCTCGTTTTACTTGAGAATTCGTCATCCCATTCACCACCTTCTAATTGATTTCTTAGCTTTTCACGTCCGCGCTTTAGTCTTGTTTTTACGGTATTATTTGAAATTGATAGGAGCTCTGCAATTTCATCAATCTTCAACTCTTTGTAATAAAACCAAATAATAATTTCACGGTATTTTACTGGTAAATCGAGCACTGCATCCCCTAATAGGCGATTATCGTTTTGCTCGAACACTTGTTGTTCAGTGGATTTGGTTACTTGGAATATTTCCTGGATTTTATTCGTTAAAATTGTATTTTTATAGCTCCAACTGCGTAGATAATCATAGCTACGATTAATTGTCATACGATATAGATACGTCCGATAACTCGCATCCCCCCGAAATTTGTCGTGCTGCTCATATGCTTTTAAAAGCACATCCTGTACAATATCTTCTGCCATTTCTTTATTTTTGACATATGTATAGGAAAGCCGAAGTAATTCCTCGCCATGTATTGTTATAAATTGCTCTAGCTGCATATAATCGTCCCCCCTTTTTTCATTTTGTTAACCGTTAGACGGAGCTGTAATATTTTTAGTTTCAAATTATGAAGGATTATTTTTTTAAAAAATGGGTATATGATAATTTTATAATATAATGGAGGTATTTAGTATGCGGGTATTATTAAACGTTAATGGCAGGTCACAATATAGTTCGAGTATCCGACCTGAATATCAAAACTCAGCATGCGGCCCGACGACTGCACACGTTATTTTGAATTACTTATGCAAAGATGAGACGATCCGCACAAAAGATGTAAATGAATTTTATAAATTATTAGGTGGAACAAAAATTGGACTTTTTAAATGGCGGATGATTAGAAACTTACGCCGACTACTTGGAGATGATTGGTGTGTTGAAGGATGTACTTTAACCCAGGCAATTGAACAATTACGCCTAGGCAATCCTGTTGCGATGAAGTTTGATGTGTATTTTACCGGGCAGTTCCTAAAAAATTATAACCCTCTTTATAAGTATCATTGGGTCCCTTTAATTGGCTACGAAATTAAAGATGATGAACTTTATTTAACTATTCATGATAACGGCGGACGAAATCGAGAGAGTCAAATAAGAACATTTAAATATGATGACAACCGGAAAGTATTAAGCTTTGTCAAAATTGAACCAAAAGAGCATTAGCAAATAGCTAATGCTCTTTTTTTGGCAAGAATAAAAAATACATTAATTGGTTATTACTGTATAAAAAATGCGAGGAACATATATGAAATCAATTGGCTCGATTAGTCTTTTACATATTATCTTTTTGACAATGACCTTTATCGGATTAAAAAACCACGTTACAATTATTCCTTCTTTGATTAATGGGGCGGGAAGAGATGCATGGATATCTGTTCTTGTAGCGATACTATTAATTATTCCTTGGTTACTGCTTCCTTTTTTCACATTAAAGAAAATAAAGGATGAATCAGTTCGTCAATATTTATTAAAAAGATATCCACGGTTTGGCAAGGCACTCATTTATGTCACCGTTTTTTATTTGATTTTAATGGCTGCCCTTACGATGCACGAAACGTTACAGTGGGTATCTACAACTTTTTTAATTAACACACCCTTCTTATTACTATTTTTCTTCTTTACATTTGTTTGCTTTTTACTTGCCACATCGTCCATTTTAACAATAACGATGGTCAATGTTATTGTGCTATTCGTGGTCGTAGTTCTCGGCTTTTTTGTTGCCTTTGTAAATATTCAGGTTAAAGATTATTCCTTGTTAAGACCTTTCCTTGAGCATGGGTTTTCACCTGTTTTTACATCTATGTTATACCCTGCTTCAGGCTTTGTAGAAATCTATTTACTGCTCTTCATTCAGCATCATTTTAAAACAAAATTAAAATACAGACACTTAATACTGATACTATTTTTACTTTTAGGTTTAACTATGGGGCCATTGATTGGGGCCATTGCGGAATTCGGACCAGTTGAAGCGGCGAAACAGCGCTATCCGGCATATGAAGAATGGCGTATTGCTTCAATTGGAAGCTTCATTAACCATGTTGATTTTTTTTCTATTTACCAGTGGCTGACTGGAGCCTTTGTCCGAATTGGCTTTATATTGTTCATAGCAATTGAGCTATTAGGATTTACAGGTCAAAAGAAAAAAATATGGGAGTATATTGTGCCGGTTTTTGTCTTTTTATCACTGCCGCTTTATTTGCTCGATGACAGTATATTTAGTAAATGGAAGGGGCAATATTTTTTAATAAGCACCACAATTTTCTTTTTCATACTTTCAATTATTATTTTCATATTAGTAAATCGAAAAACAAAGCGAAAGGTGGGAAATGCTTGATTGAACAAGCTACCTTAAAAAAGCAATTTGACAATTGTGCTGATATTCGCTTTCAGACATTAGATTTTCCAGCAAGTAATGTGATGCTCATCACTTGTGAGGCAATGACAGACAATCATTTATTCAATGAAGTAGTCGTACCTAGATTAAAAGTTGCATGCCATCAAAAGGATCAATTTGATGAAGCCAGTTTAATGCAGAAGCTGCATCTCCCACAGCTACAGAAGATTGACGATTTACAAGAAGCCGTTACGAATGTATTTAGCGGATTTATCCTTATCTATATTGAAAGTTTAAAGATTTTGTTATGCAGTAATATTGAAAAAAAGCCAAATCGAAGCCCAGAAGAGACTAATCTAGAAGTACTTATAAAGGGACCTCGTGATAATTTTATTGAAGATTTAGGTGTAAATATTGCGCTTATTCGTAAGCGACTGCCAACGAACTCCTTATCCGTGGAAAAAATGACAATCGGAACACGTTCTAAAACAAAGGTAGCAATCTTATATTTTAACGACATTGCCGATTTATCCATATTAAAACAAATTAAACAGCAGCTTTCAGCAATTGAAACAGATGTCATTTTAAGTGGGGAATTATTGCTTGAACGTTTTAATAAGATTTCATATCTTGTTCCGCTCAATGATACGACAGGTCGGCCCGACTTTGCAATGCAATCTCTTACTACTGGTCGCTATATTATTTTGGTAGACGGCGTTGCATATGCAATTATCACACCGATCGATATTTTAGTGTTACTCAAGTCCGGTGAGGATAATGATTATCCGCCTATCTACAGCTCATTGGAAAGGTTATTACGACTAGGGAGCATTTTAATTGCTCTATTACTTCCTGCTTTTTGGCTTGCGTTAACAACCTTTCATCAAGAGCAGCTCCCCATTCAATTGCTCGCGACGGTTGTACAAGCAAACACTGGCTCACCGCTGCCTTCAGCTTTGGAAATGCTTGGAATGCTATTTATGTTTGAATTATTTCGAGAAGCTGGATTACGTCTACCTAGTATTTTAGGGGGAACGATTAGTGTTGTTGGAGGATTAATTATAGGGGATGCAGCCATTCGGGCAGGGATTACGAGCCCAGCTATGATCGTGGTCATTGCGATTTCAACGATTGCCACTTTTACACTCGTCAATCAATCCTTCGTTACTACGATCAGTATGTTGCGTGTTGTGTTTATAATTATTACATCGATATTTGGGCTGTTCGGATTTTTCCTGTCGATCTATATATGCCTTGTTTATATAGCAAATATTCGTGTTTTTGGTGTACCGTATTTAAATGTTGCTGCTAATTTAAGCTGGAATAATTTAAAAATGTCATTCTTCCGTCCACCGCCAACTTCGAATAATAAGCGCCCGGATCTATTGAATGTTAAAGATAAAACAAAGGAAGATAATACAAAATGAAAAAGTTTCTCTTATTTCCTTTGCTGCTATTACTTTCAGGATGTTGGGATACGAACCAAGCTGAGAGAATGTACTATATTCACGGACTTGGAATGGATTATAAAGATGAACAGTTTGTTATATATGCACAAATCGTTGCCTTTACCAATATTGCCAAAAGCGAACAGCCAAATCCTGATGCAACTCAAGCTGAAGTTGGGGTTGCATCAGGGCGGACGTTCGATGAAGCCTTTTTCAATTTGTATCAAACGATGGATGAGCGGGTATTTTTAGGGCATTTAAAGTATGTTATTTTCTCTGAAAATATTGCAAAGGAGAACAAAGTTGAACCTATCGTAAATTCATTTATCCGTTATCGAGAATTGAGATATACGACTTGGGCTTATATGACGAATTCGCCTCTTGACGAAATTCTGCTCATCACACCTATTATTAATAAATCCATTACCCTTTCCAAACTATCAGATCCGCTTAGCTCCTATAACCAATCATCACGAATACGACCAATTCAATTTCGTGAGCTCATGATCCAATTGAATGAGCCTAGTTATGAAGCAAAAATCCCTTTGGTTGATATTAGTGAAAACTGGTCGAAGGAAGATGGACCAGATCCTGTTTACACTTTTAAAGGGATCAGTATTCTCCATAGGGATTCTGGTTTTAAGGGGAACCTATTAGGAGATGATTTAAACGGTGTGCAGTGGGTGATTAACCAGACAAAGCGCTCAGATGTTACAGTTAAAATGGAGGAATCTGAAGAACAATATACAACGTCAACCGTTGACGAGGTGCACACAGAAATTATCCCTGTAGTAACCGAAAATAAGGTGCAATTTGATATCAATGTTAAATTGGTCGTTCAAACAAATGAAATACTGAATCAGCAAAAAATGGCTGTACTGAAAAAAGAGATTGAACGACAGGTAAAGCAAGAAATTGAACAAACATACAAAGCTTCATTAGAATTCGACACTGATATATACCGGTTATCGGAAGTATTGTATCGTAAAAATGTGAAGGTTTGGAAGGAACACGAGAAGGATGGGAAAATCCCTCTTGATGAATCAACAATCCGTAATTTGGATGTAGAGCTTGTAAAAGTTAAAGGTGAACGTATTACTTCAGATTAAAAGAAAGAGCTGTGCTGAACGTCAAATTTGACGCTCGGCACAGCCCTTTTTCGTCTTTATCTGTAAATTGCCCGTGCATGTTTGGCAATGAGACGATAGCCTCTTTGCTCAATCAGCTCGAACAAGTCCGGCATATAGTCAGTCAAACGTAATGCTTCAAAATCACATTCAATCGATGCTGAACAATCAATTGTTGCCAGCTGATGAGAAAGCCTTAACATTTGTTCATTCTCACTTATTTTAATACGTTGTCCTGGCTTTAGTGTCGGTAATGCAGCTAACACTCCATCAATAGAGCCGTGGCTTTGTATGAGCTGAAGTGCAGTTTTTGGACCAATTCCTTTTACACCTGGGTAACCATCACTTGAATCCCCCATAAATGCTTTTACTTCTGCAAATTGTTTCGGTAAAATACCGTATTCCTCGATAAAGCGGCTTTCCGTATACACATCGTACTCAGTATAGCCTTTTTTCGTAAAGGCAATTGTTGTGGAAGGATTTAATAATTGCAGTAAATCTTTATCGCCGCTGATCACGGTAATTTGTGCTTCGTCCTTCCATTTTTCAATCATAGAGCCAATTAAATCATCTGCTTCAAGACCGGCCGTACCAAAATTTTGCCAGCCAATCATAGCCGAAACTTCTTTTGCCATATCAAACTGAGGCAGCATTTCTTCTGGTGGTGCAGGGCGATTTGCTTTATACCCTTCATATAGATCATTTCGGAACGTATGTGCACCCATATCCCAGCAAACAGCTAAGTGAGTAGGTTTCATTAAGTTTTGCGCTGTTAAAACATGACGTACAAATCCTTGCACCCCGTTAGAAGGTGTGCCGTCATCCAGTCGTATAAATTGATTCATAGCAGCCGATGCAAAAAACGATCGGAATAATAACGCCATACCATCAATAATTAGTAAATGTGGTTTTGTCATAGTAATCTCCTCTTTTGCTAGTAGAAATATATTATAACAAACTTCGGAATGTTAATCGTTCACAATAACTTACATATTAGGTTTTAAGTATTCGATAATACGGTTAATATCACGACTAAAAATGCGGTCTTCTGTCATAGCAGGCGCAATTTCCCGTATCTCGTTCCACTTTTCCAACAGCTTCGGAGACATCTTATCCACTCCGCGATATTCAACTGCTTGTGCTGCACAAAAAGCTTCAATTGCCAGCACATTGCGTACATTGGCAATAATCATACGTGCATGACGAGAACCAGTTGTGCCCATCGATACATGATCTTCCTGATTTGCCGATGACGGAATAGAATCGACAGAAGCTGGATGTGCCAGTGTTTTATTTTCAGAAACTAGACTTGCCGCACTATACTGTAAAATCATTGCTCCGGATTCTAACCCTGGATTTGCACTTAAAAACGGTGGTAATCCTTCGTTTAATTGAGGATTTACTAATCGTTCGATCCGGCGTTCGGACACATTCGCCAACTCCGCCATACCGATTTTTAAAAAGTCCATGGCAAATGCAATCGGCTGCCCATGAAAATTACCACCTGAAATAACAACGTCTCCATCCTCGAAAATAAGTGGATTGTCTGTTGCTGCGTTCATTTCGATTTCCAGCTTTTCTTTTACATAATTTAATACTTGCCAGCTTGCACCATGAATTTGTGGAATACACCGTAATGAATAAGGATCCTGAACACGCTTTTCTCCTTGGTGTGTAATAAGCATACTATCTTGCAACCAATTACGCATACGAGCTGCAACATCCATTTGCTCTTTCATACCGCGCGCTTCATGAACAGCAGGGTGAAATGCATCAATAATACCGTACAGACTTTCCATTGTCATCGCGGCAATCCATTCACTGGCATAGGCTAACTTTTCTGCCTCTATATAGTTGACTACACCTTGTGCAGTCATTGCCTGTGTACCGTTAATTAAAGCAAGACCTTCTTTTGCCTGTAATTCAATTTTAGACAGTCCTCGCTGTTCAAACACTTCATGAGAAGATTGGGATATACCATTTACAAAAACATCTCCTTCACCAATTAGGGCCAATACTAGATGGGAAAGCGGTGCTAAATCTCCCGATGCTCCAAGTGAACCCTGTTGCGGAATTACCGGTATTACATCTTCATTAATCATATATAATAATCGTTCCAAAACTTCTAATCGAATACCTGATAACCCTTTCAATAAAGCATTTAGCCGAAGTACCATCATTGCTTTGGCAACCTTCTCCGAAAAAGGCTCACCAAATCCACATGCATGTGAGCGAATTAAATTAACCTGCAACTTGCTTACCTCTTGTTCTGCAATTTTTACATCACTGAATTTACCAAATCCAGTATTGATGCCGTACACTGTTTTATCTTGTTGTACAATTCGTTCCACCGCTTCACGGCTTTTTACAACACGTACTTTCGCTTCTTCAGCAATCTCAACTTTTTCCCCGCTATATAAAATATACGCTAACTGCTCCATTGATAAATTCTGACCGTTTAGTTGAATCATTTGCCCACTTCCTTCTTCATTATCCTCTTACCTTTAAATTTATTATTGTACAAATAACAGTTTATTTCTACTCATTTTTATATTAAATTACGTTTTTCTGTACAAAATGCCATATTTATAGGCTTTAATTCATATTTTATCTAAAAATATACTCACGCACTAGCAGGTTGATTGTCTAATGAATTAGTATTTTATTATAGTAAAGCGTTAAAGTGAATCGCTTATTCGACTAGAACATTGCCCCGTACTGCTACTTCCCCATAAAAAAAGAGACCCACTATGGGTCCCTACATTTTATTTGTCCGCTTCATATCTCGGATTGCCTGAATCGATAAACGTACGAGTAAAATTGCACATAAAAATAATCCTAAATATGCAGCTGTGTTTAAATAAATCGCATATGCATTATGAATAAATTGCGAGATTGCGAGAAGTGCCACAGAAATAATACCGAACGTAATTCCAACGAGGAGTAACACGAACCTGGAAAATAACTGTGTAACAAACATTGAGTTTGCTTTATCCGAAAAAATATCATGATGCAATATGATTTTGCCGCTCTCGACTTTCTTAAACAATTGATCCATGCGGCGCGGAATTTTTCGTAGATTAGGTATTAACAGTGCCAGTTCTTCTTCAAGGTACTGTTTTGTTTCAAGTGGCTTCTTAAATGGCTTCAATAAATTCATTTTTAAGTAATCATTTGAGAAGTCTTTAACTTCGCTAAATATTTTAAAGCCTGGACAAATGACTGAAAGGGTGCCATCTAAAGTAATAATTGCACGTAATGCCACGTTAACTGAAGGGTAAAAATGTAGACCGAAATCACGAACGACTGAGAAAATAGAATACATTAATTCGTCTGTCGGAACATTCGATACATAATTAATTTTCAATAGGATTTGACTAATTGCCTGATCCATCTCATGATGTTTGATCTTTTCAGCGTTTTCAACTAGTTGACTAATACCATCAACTACAATAGCCGCATCATTTTGATGTATGCCAACGAGGAAGTACTTCAAACCTTCCTGCTGATGTGCCGCTAATCGTCCTACTGCCCCATAGTCCAGTATCGCTACACGTCCACTCGTTTCCTCCACATAAATATTACCTGGATGTGGGTCTGCATGGAAAATTCCTGAGATAAGTGCCTGTTCCAAAAATATTTTGAGTAACGTTTGGGCAAATTCATGTCGATCAATTTGTAAATCAACAAATATATTATTCGCGACCGTTACCGATTTTCCTTTTATATGCTCCATCACTACTACATTTGAGTTACTGCATTCCGGATATACTTTCGGAACCTTTACATCGATGCTTCCACGCTCTACAATTTTTGCGACTTGCTCCATATTGCGAGCTTCAATATTAAAATCGGTTTCTTCACTCAATGCCAGACTAAAACCTTTTGCCAAATCATAAAAGCCAAGATTTTCAGCCCATTGCGATTTACTTGTGATCCAGCTTGCAAATTCCATTAAGATGGCCAAATCCTCATGCATAATATTTTTTACATCAGGGCGCAAAAATTTTACAACGACAGGCTCATTCGTTTCCTTTAGAATTGCTTTATGTACCTGACCGATCGAAGCAGAAGCTAATGGTGTTTTGCTGAAATAGGAAAATATCTTACTAGTATCTGCATTAAAGTTTTCCTTTATAATTTGGTCCACTTGCTGTTCAGAAAGAGGTTTTACATGTTGCTGCAGCTTTTGGAGTTCATCTATGAAAATCGGGGACAATAGCTCTTTACGGGTTGATAGAACTTGTCCAAACTTTATAAATACTCCACCACACTGTTCAAGTGTTTCCCGTAATGCCTTTGCTAGCTCACGTTCATCCTCACGGGCACGTGCATACTTCATCGTTCTTGTGACCCCGTTTTTCACGGCAATACTCACTACTTGGCGCAAACGTTTTTGTCGCCTCCAATACGTAATGAACGTTCTAAAATACGAACGCCTGCCAATAGGTGCCCCTTTTTCATTCAACTCGATTGGATCAAAGAGCTCAAAAAGCAAATAAAAGAGCATGGAAATAAGGAGCATACTTCCTAACCATAAAAGTGTTGCTATATTAACAACATTGGAAACAATACCTTGGTCATAGTAGTCTGAACCACGCAAGTACGTATACCAAAATACAAAGGTTGTAAAAGCTACACTAATTATTACTGACATAATTCTTTTCGTTAAGCTCACCTGTGAACCAATTAATCGACCGCTAATGAAAAAAATAATTACCGCTGCAACTAAAAGTTGGATCATTGCTGAAACGATATTCATCATAATCGCCCCTTTATCTCAGAGTTAAATGTACTTCTATATCTACATTCCCTTTTAACGCCTTACTAATCATACATGTTTCCTCCGCTTTATATGCATAGCGCTCTGCTATACGACGCCCACGATCATCTTCTTTGTTTTTTAGTAAAATCTCTACATAATGATGAATCGCTTTATAAGTAAATACGCCGTTTGTCACATCAACAAGTCCCTTTGATTCCAATGTGAGTTCTGCTTCTATTTCACTTCGTTCAAGCATTGCCGCAAGCGTAATCAAATAGCATGTTGCTGCTGCACCTAGCAACATCTCGTCCGGATTTGTACCGATACCGGGGCCATTCATTTCTGGAGGAATGGAAATTTTGGTTTGCAAGCGCTCTGCCGAAAGCTCTCCTACCGAATTGCGACCCCCTGGCCAATCTATATGTAATGTAAATGTATGTATTGTCATGAATATTCACTCTTTTCATTTTTTTCTTTTACTATAACATTATTTATAGTTAATTCCCGATAAAAAAGCCCATCAACAAGAGTTGCTCGTTGATGGGCTTCGACTTTACCAGACGTTTTCTTTGTACTTTTTATAGTAGTTAACTTGACGTATGAACATGTAAAATTTACGTTTTAAATGCTTGTCCTGCTTGTAGAATAGCGGATTAACAAGTTTCTTTTCTTGAATTAGACGCTCGATATCCTTTTTCACATCTTCATCATGAACGAAATTTTTCAATACAATTTTAGGTACGACCGAAAAGAGCACGTCCCCCTTTAAATAGGCGCATGGTTTTGGAATATCGTTTATTAAATCTTCCACAAAATAGCGGGCCATATTGTGACCCATTGCGTTAATATAGTAGCTTGAACGACCTTGGCGAATATTTACTTCAAACACTTTAAATTTCCCATCACGCTCATCGTATTTTAAATCAAAGTTCCCGTATCCACGATAGCCAACTGCTTCTAAAAAGCCCCGTAGCTTCGTCATCACTTCTTCATTGTAACGGGAAATTAATGCCGTATAATTTCCGATTGCCGTTTTTGTATGCTCTTGCAGAACAACTTGGGCAAAAGATACGAGCTGTGTTTCGCCTTTCGTATTTACATAAATAACAGAATCCCACATTGCTGTATCATCACCCGGAATATAATCCTGAATAATCAACTCATCATTATAGCCACTGTTTTTTATCATATCGATTACATTTTGTACTTCTTCTTTACTTTCCACTTTGAATACTTTTGCCTGTCCTTCAAATGGATGGCGGCTATATTCAATGCCGTTGCTCGGTTTAATTATAACAGGATACATCATTTGCTGTTCAAATGATCCGTCTTGCCGGCAATCATAAAATACTGTCGTTGGAATATCGATGTCAAACTGCTCACACAGCTTGTAGAAGTTGGATTTAATTTGCAAGTCATTCATTAAATCTTCGTTGATGTAGTTGAATACGAAATAATCCTGTAAAATTGCACGATTTTCAATAATTAAGCGGACATATAAATCATTCGTACCGACTAAAATTAACTTTTCTGCTTCTTTTTCATATTTCTTTGCAACACTAATTAAAATCTTCGCAAATTGTGTCGGATCGCCCAACTTTTTATCATATTCAATCGCACGTGGTATATTACTTAAATTTGTAAAGGGCAATACACCCTTTCCTACTAAAACTGGACGTATTTTATATTCTTCATGGAACGAAATCGCCATGTTATATGCATTAATATCAGTTCCTACAATAATCGGTAAAAAACGTTGTTGGGTCATAACTTACTTCCTCTCAATTTGTTCAAGGTCTTTCATTTCATTTTTCACTTATTTATCATACAATACTCTTTCGATTTATGCTGTAATTTACAAACGAATTTTGTCAAACAATGTTCCTGATTTTGAAACTTCTCTTCTTTTAAAACGTACGTATTAAGTAAGAGGTGATCGCTATGAATGCTCAATTACAATTGTTTTTTACTAACATCGATAAAATTAATTTATACTTTGGCTCGGATGCCAAATCTTTTTACATTAATTTAGCACTGAAGCTTACAGTGCGTAATATCATTTTTCATTATGAAGATTATGAAGCGGTTCGGCAGGAGATTAAGAAGCATACGAAATGGTATAACACCGCACGGGTCAATCAACAAGTTATTAATACATATTATGTCCACTTTGCAAAACAGCCTGAAAAAATTGGCGGAGCACTCAATCTTTATAAAAGTTTGACGAAGCAGTTTTCACGTGGCGAACATAGCTATATAACGTCTGCCTATTTAACGACAGAGGATGATATGGACCGAATTCAGAAACTGTTAGCTGATTTAATGAAGCAAACAAGCATGAAATATTATCCAATAAAACCGGCCACTTGTGCAATGCTGGCTAGGCGACCAGAAGATACAGGGATTTTGGCGAATACTATTGAGCAATACTATAAGGCACTCGTGTCTATCGGTTATGAAAGAAAAGACGCCACTAAAAATGCAGCTCTTATTTTAACGATTGGAACAGGTACATTTGACGAGTTTACATTTACAAGGCTGCAGGAGTTAACTTTATTTATAAAAAATACAGAAACAAAACTAAAATCTTGCCACTATGCAACAATTGCCCTGCTTGCCCTAGCAAAATTTGAAGTACACCAGTTCCCGGCACTTTACGATATCCACAATGAAATATGCCGAGAATTAAAATTAAATCACAATCAATGCAACACCTTGCTTATCACTACACAAATCTATACATCAAATGAAGCAATTGGTGACATACCGTCGAATGAATCGTATTACTCTGATATTATTTTCTCTGCAGTTGAATCAAGCTCTTCAGATGGCGGGAGTGATGGTGGTGGCGGTGGCGATTAACCTTCTAAAATAAAAAAACTATGCTAAATGGCTTCTTTTTACCGTTCAGCATAGTTTTATTTTTTTTAATTTTGTTTGCGTTCTTTTGCATACTCAGCTGCTGCTGTAAATACGATATCTGTTGAAGAATTTAATGCTGTTTCACACGAATCCTGAATAACCCCAATGATAAATCCAATTGCTACAACTTGCATTGCAATATCATCTGAAATTCCAAGTAAACTACAAGCTAATGGTATTAATAATAATGATCCTCCAGCTACACCTGATGCACCTGCTGCCGAAAGGGCTGCCATAACCATTAAAATGACTGCAGTGAAAAGATCTACTTCGATTCCTAATGTATGTGCAGTTGCCATCGTTAAAACAGAAATCGTAATGGCTGCCCCGCCCATATTAATAGTAGCACCTAAAGGAATGGATACAGCATACGTATCTTTGTCCAATTTCAGTTTTTCTGCCAACGCCATATTAACAGGGATATTCGCTGCCGAACTACGTGTGAAAAAGGCCGTTACTCCACTTTCTTTTAATGATATTAAAATTAATGGGTATGGATTTCTTCGTGCCACTGCAAATACAATCAGCGGATTTACAACAAGTGCAACGAAAAACATCGTTCCCACCAATATGATGATTAAACGGAAATACTCACTTAAAGCTGAAAGACCTGTCGTATAGACCGCTTCAAACACAATCCCCATAATCCCTAGTGGTGCTAAACTAATAATCCACTGTACGACTTTTGTAATCGCATCTGAAAAATTAGCAATTACACCTTTTGTAGAATCATTCGCCGCTTTCAATGCAATTCCTAAAATAACAGCCCACGCCAGAATACCAAGGTAGTTGGCTTCCATAATTGCGCTGACTGGATTTGATACGATATTGAATAATAATTTTTCAAACACTTCAATAATCCCGCTTGGCGGTGCTACATCCAGTGCTTCTGTTTTTAATGTTAATGTTGTCGGGAAAATAAAACTTACAACAACTGCGACAAATCCGGCAGATAATGTAGCCACCCCATATAAGGCAAGTACTGTCTTCATATTTGTTGATTTACCACCGACATGTGAAGCAATTGCATTAATAACTAAGACAAACACTAAAATTGGTGCAACTGCTTTTAAAGCTAAAATAAATAAAGTCCCTAAAATAGTAATTCCACTTACAGCTTCCGGAATTGTTAAAGCTAATCCAACTCCAACGATTATCCCTACGATTATACGGCTAACTAAGTTAATGCTGTTCCATTTTTCGAACATTCTATTCATAATTTCCTCCGCAATTCTAAGTTGTTAACTTACTTCGTGATGTTGAAGCAAGTGAAGTATCATCTTTGATGAGAAAAATCCCACTACTTAAAGATTCTCCTTCTATAACACTTTTTCGTTAATTTAATATATATCAATAATACATTGTCCCCCTAATTAACACAACTGTATTTTCTGGAAGTACAACGTAAAATATAGCAAAATACTGATATAACTTACTTTTCACCTATAAGAGCTTAAAAAACACGAATTAAATTATTGAACAGCTCATTTTAAATTTATTTTCAGCTGTTATGTTCGGATTATTTTATAAAATATGGATGCAAGTATTTGTTGAAACAGCATACCAAACACGACTGGCATGGCAACCTTTGATGGGAAGTATGTCGTTGCTAAAACTACTCCTACTGCGATATTTCTCATTCCACCATTAAAAACTATCGCAACTTGATCCCCTTTAGACTTCCAAAATAGCCGACTGAGTATAAGCGATAAAGCATAGCCTGATACCGCCAATAACAATACAACTACAATTACTTTCGCCAACTCTAAATTGATATCCTTAACATAAGGAGCAATCGCACTGCTGTTAACCATAATAATCGCAAATAAACATAGCTTTGAAATGAGCGATAAAGGGCCGCCGAATTTCTCGAGTAATACTCCTTTTGTCCATTCATTTATGATGATTCCTAATAAAGATGGTAAAACAATCATCCAGATTAAATCAAACACTAGTGATAGCATATTAAGCTGTATTGTCTCACCTACTACAAAAAGTAAAATTAGCGGCATTAGTAGAGGTGCAATCAAAGTATCGATTAAAATGATTGCTAAGCAAAGCGGTAAATTCCCTTTACTGATCGTCACCCAAATCACACTTGTCACACCTGTTGGTACTGCTACAGAAATTAAAAAGCCTATCGTTAATAAACGGTCATCAAAAATAAGTTCTGCTAAAAGGAATGCCCACAAAGGCATTAATATATGTAAAAATCCAATCATAAATAAAATCGTTTTCGGATATTGCGTAAACACTTTAATATCTCGAAACTTCAAGCTTAAACTGCTAATTAGCGTCATTAATGCAAATAAAATGGGTACTATAAATAATAAATGAGTGCCAATATCTTCTAAAAAAACGCCGAATATTAAGCTTAGGGGGGTTAATACGGGTATCCACTTTTGGATAAATTGATTCAGTTGTTGTACTTTCATTTTGCCACTTCTCCCCTACTACATTAATTCATAAATTGTATCATAGACAGACTGACAGATAAGCGCTTTAAATAACTTGTATTCATTTTAATAGATAAATTTACGATTTTTATGTTATTTTTATGATGTAGTATTGGAAGGAGGTTTTTGGCATGTCACTGTCTAAAGGTGGATACCTTATTTTATTTTTAGGGGTCCTGTTATTAGTAGGTTCTATATTTTTTACGGGAAACTGGAGTATGGAAGCTTGGCTCATATTGTTTATCATTAGCGTCGTTTTATGTACAGCAGGGATTTTAATGCTCATCATTCATTTAGTGAAGCAAATTAAACTAGAAAAACAGAATCGTCTTTAACACAAAATCGATGCCCTTCTTTGAAAAGTGGCCATCGATTTTTTAGTAGATCGCTTCTTATTTTTCTACTCTTACGGAAATAATTTTAACAGCTTCCTCATACTTGAGGCGGACCGTTTTTCTAGCGTTTACCGCAGATTTGGCTGTTACAGGGATTCGCTTTTTTTCACCATTATGTTCCACTTCCACTACAAAACATTTTGCGCCACATTGCATGTTCATCGTCTCCTTTCTTTCATTTTAAAAGGTTTAGTTTTAAGGGCACGGTTTGTTAAGATTATATCCTGAAAAGCTGTAATTCAAAAATCGATCACTAGGCCAATTGGCAAAATGATCGATTTTTGAGGTTGGAATTTTTAGTTTGTATATACTACATTACCATCATCTTCGTCTTCAATCTCTCCAACGATTTCCGATAATATATCTTCCATCGTAACAAGCCCAATTGTAACCCCTTTTCCGTCGGTAACAATTGCCATATGATTGCGTGTTTGCTGCATTTTTAAAAACACATCTTTTATCGCAACGGTTTCTTTATAGCGAGGGATTTCACGGATATATGAAGTCATATCATTAATACGTCCTGCAGCAATATCTGTCAGCATTTCTTTCGAATTCACAAAGCCGATAAATGCCGATGTATTTTTATTTCGACCAATAACCGGATAACGTGTATATTCAAATTCCTCTATAACAGCTAACATCTGCTCTAAAGTAAAGTTCTTTTCCAGTGTAATCATTTCATTACGAGGAATCATGACTTCGCTTAGTTGACGTGAATCAAAAGCGAATATGTTTTCCAAATAAGCAAGCTCAGTTTTATTAATTTCGCCACCTTCATAGCTTTGCGTCACAATAAGTTTAAGCTCTTCCTCTGAATATACCGTATCATGACCGGCTGGCTTTACACCGAAAATTTTTAATAATCCCTGTGCAGAACCATTTAGCACTTTTATAAAAGGACTCGTTATTTTACCAAACCAATAAAGTGGCGGCGCCAATAATAGCGTCATCTTTTCTGCATATTGAATCGCCAGCGTTTTTGGCATTAATTCACCAAGTACTACGTGTAGGAATGTTACTACCGATAAAGCTATCACATAGGAAAGGGCTGTCGCAATTGCTGCCGGGATGTTGAACTGGTCAAAAACCGGCTGTAGCATTTTTTCAACTGTTGGCTCACCTAGCGCACCTAAAATTAAAGCTGTAATTGTTATACCAAGCTGACAGGCGGATAAGTAATAGTCCAAATCCTGCGTAACTTTTTTTGCTGTAATCGCCTTTTTATTACCTTCTGCGATAAGCTGCTCAATACGTGACATCCGCACTTTTAAAATTGAAAATTCAGCACCTACGAAAAAGGCTGTCAATAAAATAAAAATCGCAATTAAAATTAAATTTATTATTATAATACTGTCCAATTAATTCCCCCGAAAATTGAGGGATTCACCTCCAAGACAAATAAGTATGGGTTCTTTACTGTTGAAATTTATACTGTTTTAAAATGACTTCTTTAATTTGAAGGTTGTCCATATCCGAAATTGTCCAGCTATGGTCATCAAATTTGATTTCATCTCCAATTTGGAGCTCTTCTCCATTTTTAACCGAATCAATGCTCGAATGTTGAATCCATCCACCAATCGTATCGATTTCTTCACTATCATCAAATTCAAAGCCGAAACGGTCTTCCAGTTCAACAAGTAATACACGTCCGCTTATCGTATATTCATTTTCACCGGATTTACGGATTTCATCTACTTCATCTTCATCAAACTCATCACGGATTTCGCCCACTAGTTCTTCCAGTACATCTTCCATAGTGAGTACACCGGAAGTGCCACCATATTCATCAATGACAACTGTCATATGTACTTTTGCCATTTGCATTTTCAATAAAGCATCCTGAATGCTAGTTACACCTAAAACAAACGGAACTTTCCTTACAAATTGATCTAACTGAACTTCCCGGTTGGATACGATATGACTGAGAAGCTTATTGGCATTGACAACACCGATAATGCGATCTTTATCATTATTCTCAACGACAGGATAACGTGTGTAGTTATGCTCATCTAAAATTTGCACAATTTCCTCCGCACTCATGTCTTTATCAATCGTTATTAAATCTGTTCGAGGCACCATAATATCCTTTGCATCACGTTCATCAAATGCAAATACATTTTCCAAATATTTCAGCTCCTGCTGGTCAATTTGACCACCCTGAAAACTTTGTGCCATTATAATTTTAAGCTCTTCTTCCGAGTATGCTTGATCTTCACTTGCTGATTTGACACCAACTGCCCGTAAAAGCAGACGCGATGTTCCATTTAACGCCTGTATGAATGGATACATCACTTTACCGAACCAATAAAGAGGTCCTGCAAGCATCAATGTTACTTTCTCCGAGAACTGAATCGCCAACGTTTTTGGCGCCATTTCACCGATTACTACATGCAGATAACTTACAATCGCCAAAGCAATAACGTACGAGGCAGCAGAAGCTACAATGTCCGAAACATTTAACCAATTAAATATTGGATACATTAATTCCTTTACATACGGTTTTGTAAAAGCACCTAAGCCGATTGCTGTAATTGTAATACCAAGCTGACAAGCTGATAAATAATAATCGAGGTCACCTGCTACTTTTTTTGCTATGACTGCCTTTTTATTACCTTCTAAAATCAATTGATCAATACGGGATTTACGAATTTTCACAACAGCAAATTCTGCTGCAACGAAAAAAGCTGTTAAACCTAAAAAGATAATTAATAAAATGATGTTTAATATGGTGTTTACGTCCAATTACTTCCCTCTAAATGAGGGATTCACCTCCAAAATGAATTGCCATAATTTTTTTTCTTTCTATTTATGTACCCAAAGAGAGCAATAGCATGCTCATTACAAGAAAGAATATGATGAAAATTGATTAAAGCTAGCAATCAAAACCATCACGTTATAGTTTAAGAAAATTATATAATCTTTTGTTTGTGATAGCAAATTATCCCCTCAAAAAAATTTAAGGGACTGGGAAATAACCCAAAAATGCCATTTTTCTCCCTGAGAAAAATAGCATTTTTTTGCTGGCGTAAAAATTGATTTCCATTCCGGGACGCTTTCCGCGGGCACGGCCTTACACGAACGTCTCAGGCGTCGTGCTCCTGCGGTTACTCGTCGCAAAATAAATCTTGCTGTTCCCGCAGGAAGCTTTGCTTGTAGCGAAAGGCGTTAGCCATCAGCTACACTCGCCCTCCATTCCAATCAATTTTATAAAATATCCGTTTCTTAATAAGGGTCTTCTCCTTATCCAATGAAATTTCTACTTCTGTCCCAGGCTCTTAAAAATTTTATTCTACATCTACTGAAGATTTGATTATTTCACCATTAAACAACTGTACTTTTTTATATTGATTTTTTTCCACTTGTAAAACGAAAGTGTGAGGGACACCTTCTACATCGCATGACTTACCATTAGAGTCGATTAGTTGAACAGCTAGATATCCATCATGATCGTATACTCCATCAACAAATACCCCACAGCCATTTGAATAAGTAACGATAAATACAGCCATATAGTTGTCTAGATCAATTGAAAAGTCAGCTACTTTAAAACGTCCTTGAAGTGATTCAAATTGTGACGGCGTACTGGCATATGCAATATGTGGAACGAGTGATTCATAAATTGGGGCAATCTTTTCTTCGTAATGAACTAATTCGAATGGTACCGCCTGCTGTTCTGTAAATTTAGTATGTTGCTTCCCTTCTCCATCACTGCAGCCGGCTACCAATAATAAAAATATAGCGAGCATAAATTTTTTCATTTTCTAATTCCCTTCTTTGAAACCTATTCTTCGTGATTTTATTAAAATTCCGCGAATTAATCAAATTTTCTACGCGCAAATGTAAGAAAGTGACAATTAATTAGGCTAAATCCTAGGATTCGATGCTTTCTTTCACATAGATTAGCAATGAATACTTTATGAAGGAAGGTAAATTTTTGAGTCAAAATCCATTTAACCCATTTGATGATAGCCCCAATCAACAACCATTCAGCCCATTTTTCCCACCACCGTTCAATCAGCCAAGTCCATTCCCGATGAATCCGCCTCGCCCTGGGGGTCCACCTCCACCACCAGGAGGAGGTAATAATCCGTTTCCGGGAGGTCCACCACAGACGTTCCCAGGTGGTCCACAACCAGGAGGAAACACACCTATGCCAATGGGTCCGCCTCCTGCATTTACACCACAAATGCAATTATCGTCATCCCAATCACAGCAAGGTTCAAGCGGAATAAGACGATGTATTTATCGAAACACATTTATTTGGCAAAGAAATGGTAATACATTCTGGTTTTTCCCAACGTTCGTCACTAGCAATATCATTTTAGGCTTCCGTTGGGGACGTTTCGGTTGGGTATATAGCACAGTAAATCGTGGCTCCATCCTTACATTCCAGTGTTTTTAAATTAAATAAAAGCTCTTATGATGCAGTGAGATTCCTGCTTCATAAGAGCTTTTTGTTAGCTATTCTAATTTATATTTTCAACTTAATGCAAGAATATTTTACACTTTAAATTTCCCGATTTCATGTTGTAATTCAGCTGCGCTATCCACTAAAGAAACAGCTATACCGCTTACTTCCTGCATTGTTGCAGATTGTTCTTCCATCGCAGCGGCAACGGAAATCATACTTTGTGAAGCACTATTTGCTCCTCCAGCAATTTCATTTACGGAAGCTGTTACTTCTTCTGAACTTGCTGAAAGTTGCTCTGCTGTTGCCGAGATTTCTTCGATTTGTGTTGTCATTAAATTTACTGCACCAACAATTTCATTGAATGATTCTCCCGCATGGCCAATGATTTTTACGCCGTCATTTACTGAGTTAAGTGCACTTGAAACAGCTTGCTCTACATTGAAAGTATCGCGCTGAATTTCCATTGTCAATCCAACAATTGAATTCGCTGATTGCTTCGAGCTTTCCGCAAGTTTGCGAACCTCATCAGCAACCACCGCAAAGCCTTTCCCATGCTCTCCAGCGCGTGCTGCCTCAATCGCTGCATTCAAGGATAATAGATTTGTCTGATCTGTAATGTCCGTAATAACTTTTGTCATATTTTCAATTTCAACCGTTTGCGCCGCTAGCTTTTGTACAAGTTCGTTCACAGTAGAGGTAGAGTGATTGATTGTCGCCATCTGCTCTTGAGCACTTTCAATAGTTTGAGCACCTTTTGTAGCAGTCGAGCTTGCATCCAACGATGAATTGTGAAGTATTTGAGAAGCTTCCGCGATGCGCTGAACACCGTGGGCAGTTTCTTCCATTGCCCGTGCACTTTCATTTGAAGCAACTGCTGAATTTTGTGCTGCATCTGCAGTATGTTCAATTTGTTGTGTTACATCTTCTGTCGTTGCAGTAATTTCTTCCGCACTTGCTGAAAGCTCCTCAGCGGCGGCAGTTAATTGCTGTGAATTATTTTGAACGGACTGGATAAGGCTTTGAAGATTTAGCTTCATCTTATTAAAGATTGTTCCTAGCTGACCGATTTCATCCTTCGATTGAATTTTTACTAGAGGATGTGTTAAATCCCCTTCTGAAATATGCTCTGCTGCGTTCATTAAAGTCGCCAAAGGTTTTACGATTGATCTTTTTACAAATAAAATCATGATGAAACCGACAATAATACTAATCACAACAGATACCATCGATATTATTTTTGAAGTTGTCATTGCTTGTTCTGTTTCTATCTTAATTTCATCCAACTGAGATTTTTGGAATGCTACCATTTCATTCGCTACATTCAAAATTCCTACATTCGCATTTTGCATGTCATTATTTACGAGATTTGTACTAGCTTGAACATTGCCGCTTTTAAGCGTAGCAAGTAATTTGTCGACACTTTCGTTAAATTGATTATTAAATATTTTAATTTCCGCTATATAAGATTTCATAGTATCTGTTGTAGCTAAAAGTTCAATCTGTTTAATATTTTCATCTAAATTACCAGCGTATGTAAGCAAATTCTCTTGGTTTTTATCGGAATTTTCCAATATAAGTGCTCGTCCATATAATCCTTGAAAAGCAAGATTTGCCCGAATGTCATCAACTAATCGAATTTGCTCCACCCGATTATCTAATGCTTCTGTTTGTTTTTCATCAATCATGTTTAAGTTGATGAATACAATAACTGCGGTAATAAGCATTATTGCAATAATTGAGTAAAAGGCTAAATTTAATTTAGTACCTAGTTTCATAATAAATCCCCCATATAATATATTTAATTCAATCAAATCTTATCATACCTAATCCAAAATAATTCCCCGAAATATTTACAAATTTTCGTTGTTTTTCTCATTCTATACACTATGTATAAATTAGTAGCTTCTATTTGTTAAGCGAACTAATCGAAACATGCAAAAAAGCAATAACAAATTAATGTCATTGCTTCTTCAATACATATTTAATTAGTGCAAGAAACTTTCATTAAAAGTTCAGTTCCTGCGGCTCCCCGTCATTCATTAATTTGATTGAAATAGGATCCAACTGAATCGTAACCATCTCGCCTTCATCTGATGTGAAGATATCTTTAAAAAAGTTTGTAATTTTCAGTTTGAGTGTATCATCTTTAATTTCACTCAGTTTAGCTATAATTTCTACATATGGCGCATTTATATCTTCTTTCGTATAGCCCAATAAAATATGCGTATATGGATTTTCATTTAAATCCATTACTTTTTGTGAATCCTCTGTTGTTGTTGCATATAGTACGAAGTCTTCATTCGTAAATGTCATATAACGAACATAAGGTTGACGTCCGTTTAATGTAGCCATTGTACCGATATTGTTGTCATTAATAATAGAAAGAATTTTTTCTTTTAATGTTTCCATTACTTGGCCCCCCTTAAATTAAATGAACTTCTTCTTGATTTTTACCATTTTTATTCATAATTCTCATTCGTGTAGGTGTAATTTGAATTAGCACATAGTCTCCTTCTGCATGTGAAGGGTATTTTTCAAGCAATTGCTGCTTTACAATATCATTCAATGTTGTAACAGCACTCCCTTCTATTTCTAAAAAGGTTTCGAGAATACCTTCACTTTCATACCCCAATAAAATATGTGTGCCTCCGTATTCTGTAATTTCACGCGCTACTGTGGAATCTTTTTCAGCAACCGTATATAGTTTTGATTCAACATAGTGAAATGTCATGTAGCGTGAATTTGGAACACCGTTATTATTCGTTGCCATGACGCCGATACTATTCTCATTTAAAATCTGTAATGCGATGTCTTTGTTGCTTTTCATAGTTTCACTCCTTCAGTAATATAATTCCATCATTTGTGGGATAAGTTGCACATACTAACGCACTTAAGCTTTTGCTGATTTTTAAACGCTGTCGTGCTAATACTTTTATAATTCCCTTAATACATGCAAATAAAACAAAATTGTAACTTTATACGCTCCCCAAAGTTTTCTTTCCACAAAAAAATGGTATGCGAAGCGCACACCATTTCAATTATTATTTACACCTGATAAGCTTATTATTTATCTCATCTTATATTAACGCTTTTTGTGATCACGATTTAAACCTTTATATTTCATATCGCCTTTATGATTATGTTTTGCCTTTGCAAATTCCATTGAACGATCTTTTTTATTTAATTTATGCTTTTTACCTTTATTCAAATTTTTCTTAAGGGGATCTCGATCAGTAATTGTTACATCTCCAGAAATCGCGTCGACTTTTAACTCTACTTCTTCTTTTGCTGTTCGGATTTCTATTTCATAATGCGGATTTAGCTTGTGGCGCTCGAAATCCAGATCGACAATCTTACCATATACCTCTTTTAATGCTAATTGTTTCGCCTTTGTTGTGGAAATATAATTTGGCTTCGATGCTGCTTCTGCTTCTACCCCTGGAGCAAATAATGAACTTACTGATAATGAAAGAACGGCTGCTGCTGTCATGAAAGTTTTCTTCATAAAATGATTCTCCCTTCTAATGTTGATACATTAATCATTAAACCCAATCATTAAAACATGGCTAGCCGATGATGAGAAAATGTTGTGAAAGGTATTAAAAACCTGCCGTTCAAGCATCAGCTAATTAAACAACACATATATTAAAAGAATTGTTTTAATATACGACACGAAATATTAAGTTTTGCATCTTTCGCATACCAAAACAGTTCCTAAGTTGAATTGATTTTGCCTGTATTATTATGAAAAATACTCCCCCTCTTCACCTCCTAAATATAAAATTGACTCTACAAACTTCCTAATTACACTTCCATTTTCTTCTGTTAGAACGACAAGTTATGTCTTTCTTATTCACTTTTTTTCTAATAGTAAACTGTAAATATTTAATATATATGGATATATTTAATTGAATGTTAAAAATATAGAAGTTAGAATAAAGACAGAATAGTTATTTTATTCTGATTTAAAGAAATAAAACTATTTTTAAGGAGGAATATAAGTGAAAAGATTTACTTGGCTAACTCTTATTCTCGCAACTCTTTTATTAGTTTTAACTGCGTGCAATGATGCTGATGAGTCGACAAATGGCTCAACAGAAAGCGACAGTGGCACGACAGATGGTACAGCAGAAGAAAATGCTTCAGGGAAGCTCGTTATTTATACCGGGCGTGATGAAAACATGGTACAAGGTATTATTGAAAAATTCAATGAGCGATACCCGAACATTGACGTGGAATACATGACAATGGGTGCACAGCAAATTTTGGAGCGTGTTCGAGGTGAAAAAGCAAACCCACAAGGTGACTTCTGGTGGGGCGGAACACAAGCAGCTATGATGGTTGCCGCAGGTGAGGATTTACTTTTAGAGTGGGACCCTTCATTTATCGATAATATCGATCCACTTCATAAAGATGAACAAAACCGGTGGGTAGGTGAAATGCTGTTACCTGAAGTTATTATGATTAATAGTGATGTCATATCACCTGAGGAAGGTCCACAGGATTGGGATGAATTACTTGATCCGAAATGGAAAGACGAAATTTTAATTCGAGGCGTCCTTGCATCTGGTACAATGCGTACAATTTATTCATCTATGATTTATCGACAAGGTGCAGATGATCCTTCAAAAGGCTATGACTGGTTGAAAAAATTAGATGCCAACACGAAGGAATATACACAGGATCCAAACGCATTATATTTAAAGTTAGCTCGTCAGGAAGGTTCCATCTCTTTGTGGAACTTACAGGATATTTTACTTAAGAAACATACGACTGATTACACATTTGACTTTATTTATCCTAAGAGCGGTGCACCAATTTTAGTCGATGCGGTTGGTATTGTGAACAATGCAAAGAATGAAGAAAATGCAAAACTATTTATGGAATTCCTATTTGACCAAAATACAATGATTGAGCTTTCTGAAGAATATTATCAAATTCCGACTCGTACGGATATCGATCCTGATGCAATGCCGGACTGGTACAAAGATTTAGATTTAAAATCAATGGATATCGACTGGCAAGTGATGGCAGATAAAGAAGCGGAATGGATGGAACATTGGGATTCAAATATTAAAGGCAAAGGCGAATAATTTTTACTTGAAAGACCTCTGCACAAGAGGTCTTTCTTTTCTAGCCACTACTGTGTGAAGGGAGTTCGATGTGATGAAAGCTGTTCGTATTAATGATGTATCAAAAAAATTCGGTGATGTATTAAGTGTCCATGATTTAGAGTTGGATATAAAGTCAGGTGAGTTTTTTACTTTTTTAGGTCCGAGTGGTTGTGGTAAGACGACTACATTGAGGATGATTGCCGGATTCTATTATCCATCCAAAGGAAAAATCTACTTTGACAATCAAGACGTCACAACTTTGCAACCAAATAAGCGCAATATCGGTATGGTATTTCAAAACTATGCACTCTTCCCACATATGACGGTCGATGAAAATATCGCATTTGGTCTGGAAATTCGAAAATATGATAAAAAGACAATCAAGGAAAAGGTGGACCGTATTCGAGGGCTTGTACATTTAGGTCCATTAGGTTCCCGCAAAATTAACGAACTTTCCGGTGGACAGCAGCAACGTGTTGCACTGGCCAGAGCTCTTGTCATTGAACCGGATATACTTTTACTCGATGAGCCGTTATCTAACTTGGATGCAAAGTTACGAGAAGAAACACGCATCGAAATTAAACGGATCCAATCAGAGCTTGGCGTGACGACAATTTATGTAACCCATGATCAAACTGAAGCAATGGCGATGTCGGATCGAATTATGGTAATGGAAAATGGCATCGTCAAGCAAATCGGTACCCCACAGGAAATTTACCATCGACCAAACAATCGCTTTGTTGCTACTTTTATCGGGGAAACAAATTTACTTACAATGAAAGTCAAATCAATCGAAGGAGATACTATTACTGTTGAAAATGATGCTGGACTAACTTTACAAGGCTTGACTGAAAACTTGGCAGCAGGTTTACAAATAAACACTGGTGATGAAATTTATGTGTCTATTCGTCCTGAAGCTTTTGAGAGTGGACCTGGTGATAATACGATTACAAGTATAATTGAACTTATTGAATTTACCGGTGTTAGTGTTAACTACTTTTTAAGATGGAATGACACGACTTTAAAAGCAATGATTATTAGTAGAGAGAGAGCCATTATGCAAGCTGGTGATACGATTGAGCTGCATATTCCAAAACAGAATATTTATTTTCTTGGAGAATAGGGGAGGAGGCACACTATGAGCAAAAAATCCGTTGATACTTATGAAGCAAATTGGTGGTCTCGTCTAACACAATCACGCTATTTTGTTTATATTCTCATTTCTCCCCTCTTTTTAATTTTATTTGCCTATGTTATTTATCCATTTTATACAACATTCGTGCAAAGTTTTGCAGGCGAGAATACTCTTGTAAATTATAAGAAGTTTTTCAGTTTGGAAAGTACAGCGAATTTAGAAGCACTTTGGAATAGCTTTTATATATCGATAATTAGTGTGATTTGTTGTGCAGTTGTCGGTGTTATGATGGCATTTTTACTGGAACGCTATGATTTCCCTGGCCGTAGATTACTATCGATTTTAGTACTTGTCCCAATGGCATTACCACCATTAGTAGGTGTTTTATCTTTCACATTTTTATATGGAGAAAGCGGCATCTTTCCGCGCTTATTTCAGCAGCTTTTTCAATTGGAGGATGTTCCTTTTGCACTGAAAGGAATTTGGGGTGTGATTGTGGTCCATACCTTTACAATGTATACGTACTTTTACTTAACCGCTTCTGCAGCAATTAAAGGACTTGATCCTTCATTAGAGGAGGCAGCTACAAGTTTAGGCGCCAGTCGTATCCGAGTATGGAGAAAAGTTATTTTACCGATGCTTACACCTTCTTTAATCGCATCGTCACTTCTCGTATTTATGGTGTCGATGGCCTCCTATACTGCCCCGCTTATGTTCGGGGTGGAACGGACAATGACAATGCAAATCTATTTATCACGAACGAACGGGAACTTAGACATGGCTGCGACACAGTCAACGATTTTATCATTCGTTTCCATTACATTTTTACTTATTATGCGCTGGTATCAAAATCGCCGTAATTATCAAAATTTAAGTAAAGGCGTAAGTGTGCACCGATCTGAAGTTAGTTCAAAACCTTTGAAATTTATAGCTGTTGTTCTATCCTTCATAGGTACACTTATTTTAATTTTACCTATTTTAGTCCTTATCTTAATTTCCTTTTCGAAAGACGGTGCCTGGACGATTCAAATTTTACCGACCGAATATACGCTTGATCATTATAAAGCGCTATTTACGGATGAGCGTACATGGCGGCCAATCTGGAACTCGCTGCAAATGGGCTTTATCGCGACAATCGGTAATATTATATTCGGGGTTGCGGCAGCCTACGCAATGGTCAGACTAAATTTCAAAGGGAAAACAATGCTCGATATTTTAATCACAATTCCATGGGCATTACCTGGTACCGTAGTAGCCGTTAACTTAATCGCAGCATTCTCTACTGAAAGTGTGTTTACATTTAACCAAGTGTTAATCGGATCATTCTGGATTTTACCGCTTGCCTACTTTATCCGCCATTTACCACTTGTATTTAGATCCACTTCTGCTTCCCTTATGCAGTTGGATCAATCTGTGGAGGAGGCCTCACGAAGTTTAGGTGCATCGTGGCTCTATACTTTCAGAAGAATTGTCATTCCGCTTACATTATCAGGGGTACTTGCAGGTACATTGTTGGCATTTGTACAAAGTATCGGGGAATTTGTTGCATCGATTTTAATTTATAATACATCTACTATTCCATTATCGGTTGCAATTTTCCAAAAGCTGTATGCCTTTAAGTTCGGAACAGCTTGTGCATATGGCGTGTTGCAGATTATTTTAATCCTCATTGTATTAATTATTTCAGAACGGTTATCCAAAGGCTCTGCAGGAAGTGCGATATAATAGAAAAAAACGTAAAAGCAAATTTGATTGCTTTTACGTTTTTTACGTTTACAGATTTTTTACCATCCATAATTCATCATAGTAGTTCCCATCAATTTTTATTGCACGCTTTTCTGTAGCATACTGATTGAACTCAAGAGATTTACAAAGCTCGAGTACCTGTATGTTTGTTGATTCGACTGACAAGTACAGTTGCTCAAGCCCTTCACTTTCCTTTAACAATCGTAGTAACTCTTCCAGCATCGCCCGACCAATTCCCTTATTTCTCATATCAGGGGACACATACATCTCCATTACACGGCCTTTATGGTTTAGTTTTGCATTTGTTTCGCGTTTGAAGGTAACCATACCAATTAGTTGTTTACCGTCAAATGCCCCCAGTGTAAATTGATCGGTCTGCGGGCGAATATTATGTTCGGTTTCCTGCAAGGTATAGATTTCTTCCTGTTCATACGAGGAGCAAAATGACGTCGGAGAATCATTTATTGCCTGTAATCGTAAGTCCTTGTATTGTGTAGCATCTTTATAACCTAAAATTCGTATACTCATATTTTCACCTCATAATCTTACTTTCCCTTGTATATACCCCCGACGTACATTTTTTACACTACTTCATCGCTAATTCAATCTCTCGACGTAGGTTTGACGGGTCATCGGCATAAACGCCAATATATTTCGCCGTCTTTTGCAGCCCACCGATTGTATGAATTATTTGCTGTTGATTTGTCTCGATGACAAAGGCCGGCAGTTCATCTGTATTTCCCATTACTTTAAGATGATAAATCGTTTCATCTTGAACAGTTGTATGAATGTGCACAATATTTGTTAAGTCAATTTTTGTCCGTTTCATTAACCCATTGGAAATATATATTTTCCCGTCTACAATTTTGACTGGATTTAGTGATAATGCACGGAAATCAGCCAGTAAAAATAGGAGTCCATAAATCGATAAAATTGTATGTCCCCAAGCTAGAATTGGCATGCGGTCATGGAAATACCAATGAAAAGCAACCGCTTCAAATAACGCCGCATGAAAAATCATGACTAAAAAAGGGACGTACATCGTATTCTTGTAAACAGTAAATCCATTCGATTGTTTTTTCCTCCAACTGCAAAACGCATAATAGAACACAAGGATTTCCGAGCAAAGTATTTTTATTAGAAAATTATTTTTCATTTTCTCTGCTGTAATTCGAGGAAATGAAAAAATAAGCTGCTCTTGCTCTAATTTGACAGCTCGTATTATGCTGGGAAAATATTTTATAAAAATGAATATAATTGTAAGCTCAACAATAATTAATGCTGCTTCCACTGCAATCGCTGACCACATGACATAACGGAATGGCTCGATAAATGCTGTTGGAATTACGAGTCTTGCAAATATAATTCCCATTGCAACAAAGGCGATAAAATTTTTTACGGACCATTTCCCCTTTTGCAATAATAATAGGGCTGGTGCGATTATTGCACAATCTATAAGGGAACCTAATACCATCCCATTTATTTGTTCAGGTGGAAGGGTATAAATGAACGAAAGCTGATATACGATTAAATTTCCTGATAAAATAACAAGGGCCATGAGAAGCCACTTGAAATCATATATTCTTTGTAAAACCATTAGTACAACACCCCTTTTAAAATTTCCTAATATTACTAAATTGACCTTGTCTTCATTATAGATTATTCGGTACATTTTTCCAGCAATAAAAAAACGCAAAAGCTATTAGTAACTTTTACGTTAGAATTTCTATATTTTATTTTGTCCAAATTAGCCCTTCACCAAAATTCCCTTCATTACTTCGCGATTACGTTTTTCGAAAACTTCATTATGGGAGGAAACCTTTGCAAACTGATCGGCTGTTGGCTCCAGACTAATTTTAATGGCATTGATCGCATTGATGGCATCTTGGAACGCACCTGTTATTAAATATACTTTATTATCATGCTTCGAAATATCTCCAACCGCATAAATGCCGTCAACAGATGTCAGCCCTTTTCCGTCTGTAAGATAATAGTAATTATAGTCTGTCTCTTTTTTCGGAGCAAGGCCTGTATCGAATGTAAATGAATCATCTCGATCATAACCGTGGTTTACGAGTACATCATCAACTACAATTCTGGAGAGTTCGTTTGTCTTAACATTTTCTAAAACCACTTCGTCGATTTTTGTCTTGGCGTCATTTGCTACGAGTGTTTTAATTTGCGTATTTGTAATGATCGGGACCCCATTTTCCTGCAAGTAACGAATTTGCGCTTCATGAGCAGACAACTTATCCCCTCGGTAAATGACCATCATCTGTTTTGCAATACCGATTAAATCCTTTGCCCAGTCTATTGCCGAATTACCGCCGCCGGAAATTAGGAGTGACTTATCTTTAAAACTTTGAATGCCTCGAATCGTATAATGTAAATTCGACACCTCATATTTTTCGGCACCTTCAATATGCAATTTAATCGGACTGATGATGCCGCCACCTACTGCTACAATCACTTTCTTCGTATAATGCTTTTCTCCTGTATTCGTTTCAATAACAAATAGATTGTCCTTTTTTGTTACTAATTCGACTTTTGTATTAAGGCATACAGTCGGCTTAAACGTTAGTCCTTGTTCGATTAAATTTTCAATTACTTTTTGAGCAGGTGTCGCAGGTAAGCCGCCAATGTCCCATATAATCTTTTCCGGATATACATGCAGCTTTCCACCTAATGTCGGTTGAAATTCAATGATTTTCGTTTTTAATTCCCTTAACCCTGCATAGAACGCACTATATAATCCACTTGGACCTCCACCGATAATCGTTACATCATAAATATCGTTCATTCGAAACACTCCATTCTTTTCGTTTCTAAAAAGTTAGCTTAAATTACTAATCATTTCGCCTTGGCTTAGTTGCTTCCGGATTCTGTAAAAAGTTAAACGAGCATTTCGGATTTCGTATGATGTCTCCCGATTGGTACAACGGATGGGGAATCCGAAACTGGATCTTGTGTCACGATACAATTCAAGTCGAAAATGCGTTTTATTAATTCACTTGTAATAACTTGAGAAGGGGTTCCTTCTGAAATGAGCTTACCTTCATGCAATGCAAAAATATGGTCTGCGTAACGTGCTGATAAGTTAATATCATGTAGGACCATGACAATCGTGGTGCCACGCTTACGATTCAAATCTGTCAGCAAATCCAAAATTTCTACTTGATACGTAATATCTAAATACGTTGTTGGTTCATCTAAAAACAAAATATCAGTTTGCTGTGCAAGTGCCATGGCGATCCATACACGCTGTCTTTGCCCACCAGAAAGCTCATCAATATGACTATCGGCAAATTCGGTAATGTTCATTATTTCCATTGCTTCCGCCACTGCTTCATAATCTGCTGTTGACCAGCCCTTTAAGAAACTATGATGTGGGAATCGACCACGCCCTACTAAATCAGCTACCGTAATTCCTTCAGGTACGATCGGTGATTGCGGCAACAGTCCTAAAACACGTGCAAGCTGCTTCGGAGGGATTTTGTTTATCGATTGCTCATCCAGCATAACTTGACCGGAAATCGGCTTTATTAATCGTGCCATCGTTTTTAAAAGTGTTGATTTCCCACAACCATTCGCACCGATAATTATGCTGATTTTGTTGCTTGGAATGGCTAGACTAATACCGTGTAAAATCGTTTTGTTGTCATAGCCGGCAACAAGATTATGCGTTTGGAATGAATGCATTGTTTTCATCATAAATCTCCCTTTCGATTAATACGGATTAATAAATAGATTAAGTACGGTGCACCGAGAATCCCAGTTATGACTCCAACCGGATAGCGCGTTTCAAAAGCAAACTGACCAATAAGATCTGCTGCCAATACTAATATGACACCAATTAAACCAGCTGGAATGAGTGCTGAAAACCCAACACCTACAATTTTCTTTGCAATCGGACCTGCTAAAAAGGAAACAAATGCAATCGGACCTGTAGCAGCAGTCGCTAATGCAATCATGAGAACGGATGTAATAATAAGGATGAGTCTCGTTTGGTTCGTATTAACCCCTAGAGACGTCGCTGCCTGTTCGCCAAGCTCGAGCATTTCCAGACGTTTCGCAAAATACATTAAAATCGGTGTACAAATACACACTATTAAAATTAATGGATATAAATTAATCAATTTGGCACCATTTAAACTCCCGCTCAGCCATCTCATAGCTGCCGGAATATCATGTGTATTTCCGATTAACATTAAATAATTGATAAAGGCCGTAAGCATCGCCTGAATGCCGATACCGATCAGAATAAGTCGACCAATCGAAAAGGACGTACCTTTTGCCAACAGATAGATAAAGATAGCTGTTGCAAGCCCTCCTATTACAGCTGCAATGGATACAACCGTGTTGCTTGTACTCAGTACAATGATACAAAAAACAGCTGCGGCACTTGAACCTGTTGTAATCCCAATTACATTTGGGTTTGCCAGCGGGTTACGCAGCATCGTTTGGAAAATATAGCCCCCTACACCAAATGCAAAGCCTGCAAATAAGCCTGCCACCATTCGCGGGAAACGAATCGTATTTACCGCAAAAGATGCTCCTTTCACTTGTTCACCTAGTAATACCTTTACGACATCCTGGACTGGATAAATGGTATTGCCTAGCATGAGCATTAAACCGCAAAGTACTAACGATATAATAGCCAGTATGGAAGTCATCATCATAAAGCGACGTTTTCTTTTTAATCTTGACGTCTTAATCATATTCATCGTTTCATTTATCATATTGCACGCATTTTCGCTTTCATCGTAATTAATATTAAAATCGGTGCCCCTATAAAGGCAGTCACTATTCCAACTTCGAGCTCACTCGGACTGCCTAGAAGCCTTCCGACCACATCGGATATCGTTAAAATAATTGCCCCTGACAATGCAGACATCGGAATAATATAACGCAAATCAGGACCGATTACGAGACGTACGATATGTGTAGCTAATAAGCCAATAAAGCCGATTGGTCCTGCCAAAGCCGTAGCAGCCCCACATAATAATACGCCACCTAATGCCGCTACTATTCTTACTGTAACTGTACGTACACCTAAACCTGTCGCCACGTCATCACCTAATGCCAATGCATTTAATGCAGGCGCTGTAAACAGTGCAATGAATATTCCTACCACTATAAATGGGATAAATAATGTGATTGTATCCCAGTTTCCTGACCCAACACTTCCTACTTGCCAAAATCTAAACTGATCCATAACATTCGTACGTGGAATCATAACTGCAACAACTAATGAGGACAAAATAGCACTCGTTGCTGCACCTGCTAGTACGAGCTTTAATGGTGTTGCGCCACCTCTGCCCATTGAACCGATTCCAAATACAAAAATAGCGGTAATAAATGCTCCCGCTATCGCAAGCCAAATATATTGATTTGCTGAACTAATGTTTAAAAAGGCGATGCCACAAACGACAAAAAGAGATGCCCCTGTGTTTACCCCTAATATACTCGGATCTGCAATAGGATTTCGTGTAACTGATTGCATAAGTGCACCAGAAACACCTAATGCAGCACCACATAATAAACAAAAAATGGTTCTGACAATACGCTGTCTTACTACATTGGCTTCATGCGACTGAACTTCTGAATGGAATAACCCATTCAGAAGATCTGTCCAACTAATCATCCGAGAACCAAATACTAATGATGCGAGTATACATAGGCCGAGTAAAATAATTAAAAGCAATAATACTTTTATAAAATTACGCGGCATCATAAATTGTTTCTTTTCTATAACGGATGAACTTTTCATATTACTTCAACTTTTTTGCAACTTCCGATATTAGTGATACATATTCATCAATTGTGTACTGAATTGATAATGGATTCGGGTTTCCTGCTGCAGCAAGTGGAGTATTGTCAGGAATAATTAACACCGCACCATTTTTAATTGCAGGAACTTTCCCTAAAATCGGATCTGCCTGAAGTGCTTTTAATGTGTTGTCATCGCCATATGCAATTAGAATTTCAGCATCATTTAAAGCATCTGCATTTTCTGCACTTAACTCAATGTAGAAGCTGCTTTCATCCTGAACTTGCGCTTTAATGCTTTCCGGATATTCCATACCTAACTCTTCCAGTAATTCTCCGCGTGGATCAGCTGGTGTATAAATATAGAACTTAGATAAATCTGTCGCGTTAAACATACCGAATGCCGCTTTTTTCCCTTTAATTTCAGGGAACTCGTTTGCTTTATCTTGAATTAATTTTTCTGTGTCCGCGATTAATTGCTTTCCTTCTTCTTCCATACCCATACCTTTTGCGTTGTATAGGATTTGGTCACGCCATGTAATAACCCAAGGAGTTGCCGGGTATGCAACGACTGGTGCAATCTCGCTTAACGTATCGTACTCTTCTTGTGTAAGTCCTGAGTATGCCGCTAAAATCACATCCGGATTAGAATCTGAAATCGCTTCAAAATCCAGTCCATCTGTATCTTGGTAAATGTTCGGGTTCTCTTCACCAAGCTCTTTTAACTTTTCTGCTGTCCATGGAAGCATACCGCTTTCATCTTGAACACCGTAGTTTGCTGCTGAGAAACCTACTGGTACTACACCTAGAGCAAGTGCCACATCATGGTTTGCCCATGCAACCGTTGCTACACGCTCCGGCTTCTCTTCAATTACTGTTTCGCCTAGTGCATGTTTAATCACAATCGGATACTCAGTTCCGGAATTTTCTGAATTTGAAGCTTGTGAATTTGTTTCCTCTGATTTATTTTCATCTGTGTTTGTTTCTGTCTCTGCACATCCTGCAATAAGCAGTATCCCAATTGTTGCAAATAACGTTGTCAAAAAAGATTTAAACTTTTTTGTATTCATTTTCATAACGCCCCTTAACTATAAGTTGATAACGATTATCATTATCGTTATTGTAAATAATATATGTAATTGATAATCATTGTCAACAAAAATTAATACTTAAAGACTATTTTCTACTTAAAAATTATATATAAATAATAAAAACGATTTTGCTCATATATGCAAAATCGTTTCACTTCCCCGCAGATACTGTATAAAGTTGGTCTTTCGTTTGCTCTGATAATAGAATGTGCAGTTGTTCCAGGTAATCGATTAAGATTGGAATATAGTAACGTACCGCCTTATTCATAAATTTATCTTTCCGATAAATAATGGCTGTTTCCCGTTTCAATCCTTCATTAGTAATCGGTCGGGCAGTTAACCGCTCGTTGTCTTGCATTTGATAGAGTGACTTTGCAATGATCGTACCACCCATTCCCTTATTTACAAAATTAAAAATTGTATTAATGCTGGACGTTTCGAACACAGGATTTAAAGAAATATGCTCTTGTTTTAGAGTACCATCCAAAATTTTTCGGCAAAGATGCAAACTTGAGAATAATATTAAAGGTACATCGATTAATTGTGAGAGGCTAAGCTCCTCCTCGGCCATTAAAGGATGTTCCCGCTCTGCAACGAACAAAAATTCTTCCACGTACAATGGAATTTCGATAAATTGGTCTTCCGCTGATGGGAGATAGTTTTGAGTAAATGAAAAAGCGAAGTCAATTTGATTATCCCTTAACAGTGAATATAAATCGTCCGAACTAAGTACCGATAATTTTATTTGAGGATATTCAAATGAATATTGAATTAAGCTTTCCGAAACAATATTCGTTAGCTCTCCAGGCAACGCTCCAATCTTTAATGTCCCTCGCTCCAGCAATTCCAGTTCATTAATCTGAAGCTTTGCATTATCAATTGAATTGAAGATTGATGCGCTCTGGTTAAATAAAATTTCTCCTGCCTCCGTAAGAGATATTTTCTTTCCGATCCGGTCAAATAATAAAGCCCCTACTTCATTTTCTAGAACCTTTATTTGATGACTTAACGTTGGTTGTGAAATATGAAGCTTCTCTGCAGCTCTTGTAAAATGAAGTTCTTTACAAAGCATCATAAAATATTCTAATTGCCTAAACTCCATCTCGACCCCTCGTTTTCAGTTTATTTCGTCTATTAATATTGTACTAGTTTTATAAGAGGTTTTAAACTTCCATTTAATTGTAAATCCCAATAAATTACACAAACTTCACACGAGTATATAGTTGCTTACCGATTAGTGCCAAATCTGATGGCTCTATCTCATCAATCACTAGCGTAGACTCATTCAATAGTTGGTAATCTTCTGCATGTCCTGCCCAAAAGCGTATTAAATCGACGTTTTGATCGGGCGTGATATGCTCCTTTATATACTTTTGCAGTGCAGTTATAAATAAATCATTCCATCTTCCTTCAATAGAATAAACAAATGCTTTATTACTATAATCTTCTAAATCGTACGGCGGGTTCATCCATTTAGAAATACGTAACTTCTCAAATGCCTTTTCATCCGGTGTATTTAAAATTTCCACATCATCATCGAATGAATGCCATGGTTGTTCCGGGAACCCTTCGCTTAATGGATACAGCTTTTTCATTTCACGTATGGTTGTTAAGCGAAATCCTGTGAAATCCACCTCGTGTAGTTCCTTATCCGAAACAAACGCCGTATATTGTGTCATCATTTACTTCCTCTCTTATCCAAAAATGCCTCACCGACTGGTATTGTTTCAGTTTCCCATTTTCCATCATCGTTTTCCCAGCCAACCTCTAACATAAATTCTTTAAAAATATCCTGTAATTGCACCTCTGTAAAATCCTTTACATAAAAAACTAAGCGGTCTGAATTACGTTCAAAGCTGCCATTTCTATAAGTGGATGTTCTCCCATCACCATTCATAAATTTGAGTCCGTCCTCATATTTAACTTGTTCCATTAAATTGCCGAAACTATTTTTATACTGAACAGTAAGATTGTCAAATTTTTTGCCATTCCGTATGTGATAATCAAATACAATCGTTGCATAATTTTGTTTTAATTCTTCTTCTGTAAAATTAGTCGTTCGTTCTTTTAACAGCTGGAACTCCTCTTCATTTACATCATGTAATTCAAATAGCAATTCATCGTTCAGCTTCAGCTCTTTTTGAGAGCATCCAACAATGAGCATCACAAACAATAGAGCTAACAATATTTTTTTCATAAGTCACCTTTAACTTTCTATAGTAAGCACCGAGCTCCGCGAATTTTGACCGCACTCGGTACAAGTGCGGTCACTTTATTAGAACTTTTTTTGATTTATTAGAAATTCTGGTACTGATATTTGAACTTTGCACTATGATTTTAGAAGATCGTAAACTCTTTTTAGAAGATTTTAACTAAATATTAGAAAACATTACTTTTATTAGAACATTTTTTATTTTATTAGAAATTCGAGCGAACATATTAGAATTTCAATCTTAGACAATCAGAAAGCGGATTAAAAATTCTTTTACTCCTCTATTTCTTCCTATAACGTACCCAAATCATAAGCGGAATAAATAATATTGCCATGTACGCACCGATAAAGCTGAGGAATGCATAGCTTGAGTTGGCCACGATAATGCCTGAAAGTAGGCCACCTGCAGAGCCGGCAAGTGCAACTGAAACATCTACTGAGCCTTGGATTTTCGCACGGTTTTGAATCGTTGTAGCATCAATAATCATAGCTGTTCCACTAATGAGTCCGAAGTTCCAGCCAAGACCAAGTAAAATGAGTGCAAGAGCTACCGACCACATCCTATCCCCTGGCGAATATGCTGCTATAAAGCCGGCAAATGACAGTGTGACACCCGAGGCAACAACCATCCATGACCGACCCACTTTATCGACCAAAATCCCCGTTACAAGGGACGGTAAATACATTGCGGCCACATGCATACTAATCACGAGTCCGATAAGTGACAGTCCACTTCCTGCCCGCTCCATATGAATCGGTGTCATCGTCATAATAGCAACCATCACAACATGTGACATCACAAGGACAATCGCACCGACTCCAACGCCTAAACGATCGACTGTCGATTGCTGATTTATCCCACCAGTAGAAACTTGTTCTTCGTTTTGTTTTTCTGCAATAGCAACTGCCACAAGTAAAGGGTCCGGCTTTAATAAGAAGAAAAACGTAAAGCCCGCCAGTAAATATGCCAAAGCAGCGAGTAAAAATGGGCCAGTCAAAGTCGGTAAACCAATTGCTTCAGCAAGATGACCAGTTGGTGTGACTAAATTTGGACCTGCAACAGCTCCGATTGTCGTTGCGACCATTGCCATACTAATAGCTGTTGCACGCTGTTTTGGCTTAGCCAAGTCGGTTCCTGCATAGCGCGCCTGTAAGTTCGTCGAAGTACCTGCTCCATAAATGAACAGTGCTAAAAACAATAGGGCGATATTTTCCATCGCCGTTGCAGCTATAACTCCTACCGCACCGACTCCCCCTGTAATGAAGCCGAATGACAGGCCATATCTTCGTCCAAAGCGCTGGGAAAAACGGCCAACTAAAAATGCAGATAATGCAGAGCCAAGTGTGAATAAAGCAGTCGGCAAACCTGTAAAGCTCTCGGAACCAAGCATTTGCCGAGCGATTAACGCCCCGACCGTAATTCCGGCGGCCAGTCCTGCCCCGCCAAACGTTTGTGATAAAATAACGACCCATAACGTTCTTTTATAAAGCTTTTGTTGCTCTTCCTCTGAATGAACATAACGCTCTATCGAGGGATTTACAGTTTTTTTCATAGACTATTCCTATTCTTTCAGTTTTCTATACTTATAAGAGAATTGTAAGAGGAAACGTAAATGATTTCCAGTAAAAGAAAAATGTCTTACTCGACTCTTACCTTTTGAATATATTTTGCACAGAGCTAGATTAGCGTCATAACTCCTCAGATTTAAAATATACAAATTATCCAAAATAAGGGTTATTTTTTCTTGGAAGTGGGTAAAGTCCCCATGATATCTCGGTACAATATGATGTAAAAAAATATATTAGGAGTTTTTTGCAGTTATTGTGCATGATTAAGGCAGAGACGAATAGAAATAAAATATCGTGATTCTGCAATACTTAACTATTATTAGGGGGTTTAGTATGATTCGACTAATTAAAAAGACTAGCAGCGACACATTTTATTGGCAAGTATGGAAAGAGGAAAAACAGCTACATATACTATCCGGCAAATTAGGGGTTCAAGGCAGCAAGGAACTTATGACGCCAGGATTTTTTGAAAGCTCTAATGGTTTAATGAAAAAATTAGCAAAAGAACAAGTTAATCAAGGGTATGAATATGTTGAGGAAGATTCTTTAACTAAAATAGCTGTTCAATACCGTTATAACGATGAGTCACAATTTGACGCGGCAGAGGAAAAAACTTTAATGGTGGAAGATTTACTGGACGAAGTTTTACACTCCACTGGAAATGGGCAGCTCTATGGCTCAGAGGTCGGTGATGGTGCCGGGACAACATTTGTTCTTGCTGTAAATTTACAAATTGCAATGGATACTATTGTGAAGGAATTAACTAAACACAATGTAATGGACGGAGCTGAAATCGCCTATCAAAATGGTGAAGGGACGTATGTTGGTCTTTATCCAGAAGGTATACAGTTTGAACTTGTCTGAGTTTAACTAGGCAAATGTAGAGGGGCACTCATACTTCAATATGAGTGCCCCGTTGCCTTTATTTCGCTTCCTGAATGGCTTCGATCAAAGTTGTAAATAGCTTTGCATCATCCGCATCTTCATCTGTTACTTCATTTAAAATTTCAGAATCATCGGCATCAATAACAAAAAGGCTTATGCCATCTTTTAAAAATTCGTCTGCTTCTACTTCACCTTCGTAATACTTGTACGTAGCGATGACGATATTCGAACCCTCTTCTTCATCAAAAAAGAAATAGAGCTTTTCCGTGTTGCCATATACTTCTTCTAAAACTGATTCCAGTTTCGCAGTACCATTACTCCACTTCACTTCATTATTTACGGTCGCAGCGATTAGCGACTCCAATAGTTCATCTACTGTATTTGTCATTTAAAAATAACCCTCCAAATCCGCTATATTCGCGGTTAGTATGTCTACTGTAACATATTTCATTTAGAAAAGATTATTTATACCATTGTCATAAGCATGCCACCTATAATTCCCGTTACGACAACGGCGAAGGGTGATAACTTCCAAAATACAAGCATGCTAAATAATATAGCAGCAAAAGCAAAGTCCAATGGGGTAAAAATAGAGCTCGTCCATATAGGTGTATAAAAGGCAGATATTAAAATACCTACAACTGCTGCATTCACGCCCATAAGTGCCCCTTTCACTTTTGAATTGCGGCGTAGACGATCCCAAAAAGGCAATGTCCCAAATACTAATAAAAAAGCTGGTAAAAATATTGCTACAGTTGCTAGTAAGCCACCTATCCAGCCATTCATCACGGCACCTATGTATGCTGCAAATGTAAATAATGGGCCCGGTACAGCCTGTGTAGCCCCATATCCTGCCAAAAATTCTTCTTCACTCAACCAGGCAGTCGGTACAAATTCCTTTTCAAGTAACGGTAAAACGACATGCCCGCCACCAAACACGAGTGCACCCGAGCGATAAAAGCTGTCAAATAGAGCTATCCATTGAATGGAAGTCAGTTCCCGTAAAATGGGCAACAGAAAAAGTAAGCCAAAAAATAACACTAGACAACCTATTGCAAAGCGCCGGCTGAGTGGAAAAGATGACATTGCTTCCACATCGGTATTCTCTTTTTTATATAGTAGAAACCCAATGAACGCACCTAAAAGTATTACTCCTACTTGAGAATAGGCGGTTTGCCATATTAATGTTACTATTACAGCAAAGAGGGCAATCGTTTTTCTTTGTCTATCCGGTGTTAAATTTTGTGCCATTCCTAATATTGCGTGCGCTACCACTGCGACTGCCACGATTTTCAATCCATGAATCCAACCTGCCTGACTCACATCCAAACCTTGAACGACTAATGCAAATATAATAAGTGCAATTACAGATGGCATTGTAAAACCTAAAAATGATACAATGCCTCCTACTGCTCCAGCACGTATCACACCAATTCCTATCCCTACCTGACTACTCGCAGGTCCAGGCAAAAACTGGCACAATGCCACTAAGTCAGCATAACTTTTTTCGTCCATCCATTTCCTTCTACGGACATATTCTTCATGAAAATAGCCTAAATGTGCAATCGGTCCTCCAAATGAAGTAAAGCCCAATTTAGTTGATACGAAAAAAATCTCTAATAATGTTTTAAATAACCCGTTTTTATTCTGGTTCAGTGGCTCCATTTTATCTCCTTTCTTTACCCTTTGAATATCATAATCGTAGCAAACATCCCACTATTCAAGTAATAAATTTACGAAACTTTACAAAACTTAAATAAAGAGAAAAACCCACTATTCTCTCTACAGAAAAATAGTGGGTATTCCATGCTAGCTCAATATTTATAGGTTGGTAGCCAAATATTAAGAGTTGCATTGCTTATATTCGTTTGTAAGTTATTCCGTTTGTTCCAAGAATCGATTAGCCCATATAAAATATTTTTGCTTGGCATCTTTCTTTGAAAGAATACCTTCATATAAAATAGTACCCTTTTCAATATCGAATATTTGGAGAACGAAATCTTTTTCCATTTCGTTTAATACGTAGAATTTACCGTTGTAGCCATACGTATTATTCAGTTCCTTATTCACGAATTTTTCAGGGTGTGGAACTGTTATCGGTTCAAGCCATCTTTGTTGCCCGATATTATACCTGTAAATCCATGTGTCGGTATCCGTCATACGGGCAGCAACGAAATAGTTATTATCTACCGTACCACTTTGCATATCGATTTCTAAGCCGTCCGGAAGTTCGAGTGGCGTCACTTCATTTGTTTCCATATTTACTACTTTAAACTGACGTGAAATGATATTACGTACTTCTTCCTCAGCATTATACAATGTCGTTGAATAGATAAGATATTTTTCATAACCTAGATTATGATACTGATTATAAATTTCAAGATTAGTATACAACGGTTCATCATTTGTAACAGTCTCAATGGACCTCTCGCTTACTATCTGTTGTTTATTTAAATCAATGATAACAATGTAAAATTCTTCATCACCATTGTCAAGGTAATGTCTGACTAACAACTTCACCTCATTATTTACAACAGTTATATTATGAACCGTAAGCCAGTTAACTTTCTTATTTAATTTGGATTGTATGTCAAATGTAATCCGATCGTTTTTTACTTTATCCAATAAATCGAATCGGTAGCTGTATGAGTCACCTTTATTTAATTTCCAAGTTTCATTCGGTTCTTCTACATAAACAAGCTTCGTGTTGTCCTCAAAATAATTACTAGCTGAGAATGACTTTCCACGCATAAAGTTTTTATTTTGATCGATTAAATCGCGGAATAAAAGTGGTACATCTTGATATTTAAAATTGTCTACTAATGTTGTTTTATCTTTTCCAATAATAACCGAGCTATATTCCATTCCCTCTTCTAGATTTCCTTCTATTAATAATGAATCCACATATTTGTCGTCCCCGGAAATTTTATCAAATGTAAAATGATAACTTTTCGCATTAGCGACTTGGATATAATGGATACTTACCATGACTATAATAACTCCGACTATTAAAAGAAGCTGCCAGTATTTTTTCATCTGCTTCCCCTCCTCTACACATTAATCTTTCGTTTTAATAAATAGTCTGCTAAATAAAGAGCTACCCCAAGTGTTAAAATACTTGTAACAGCAGTTAGCCCAATAATCTCGTTCAAGTATAGATAACCTGTTATATCCTGAATAATCACCGGTATTGCTATAACAAGGATTGAGATGATTATATATATTGCTCCCAAAAGAATACCTTTTAAATGATAGCTTCGTTCGAATAAAATCGCAGTAAATACGACCGCTACTACTGTTGCTCCAAGTCCATAAAGAAGGATAAAAAGTAAAGGAGTTTTCGGGTATAAAAACGACAATACATCGAATGAATAAATATAAGCTTTACTTTGATCAACACGCAGCTGATCCGGTATAATGCCATGAATAATCTGTTGCACCACTTCTATTAAAGCGATTTGTACTCCTACTAAACAAAGCACGAACAGCAAAATCGCAGTCAGCTTGGCAAAATAAATATTTCTTCTTGCAGTAGGCAGCATTAATAACCGGTAAATAAATGACGACTTTCCAAGCCAATCACGATACCAAATGAAAAATACGTAAATAACTAATATTGTTGCTGCGAAAACAATGGAAAGTATAAAATACTCAGAAAATATGAAATTTTGAAAGTTATAAGCACCGTACTCAAGAACGTATTCACTTTCTCCTAGTTGCTTCTGCGCCATCGTTGTTTCTACTCGTTCCATAAAATTGAATGATGTCATAAATGCACCTATGATTTGTACAACAGTTACCGCTACTATGAGTGTTAAAAAGAGTTTACTAAATCGTCTTACTTCAAAATTGACGAGTTTAAAATATTCGTTCATCCTACATACACCTCCCGCATTACATCTACTACGGATTTACCTTCCATTTCACGAATCTCTTCTACATTCATTTCTCTTAGTACTTTACCATCGCCGATAAGCACAGCTTTATCTATTAAGTGCTCAATATCATTGATTTCATGTGTCGTAATGATAACACCGCGATTTTCAATTAAGTGACTAGTAAACACATTGGCGATTTGCTCACGCGAGAATATATCAATACCAGAAAAGGGTTCATCCATTAATATGTAGTCTACATCCAATGCTAAACCAAGCAGTAGATTGACCTTTGCCGCATTCCCTTTTGATAAGCTTGAAAGTTTATCTTGCTGGTTCAATTTGAAAAATGAAAGTAGTTCGGTTGCGCGCTGTTCATTCCATGCTTTATAAAAGTCCGCCATAAATTCAAAACTCTCAGCAATCGTATAGTTTGGTAGCATTGTAAGGCGGTCCGGAATGTACGTGATTTTTTCGTAGGCATCTTTATTAATCTTTTTTCCATCGATTAATATTTCACCGCGATCAAATGGTGTAAGCGCCATAATAGACTTCATGATTGTTGTTTTTCCGGCACCATTTATACCGATTAAACACGTAATTTGCCCTTTTTCAGCTGTGAAGCTCATATCTTTTAATACTTGCTTTTTCTTGTATTTTTTATAGACATTTTTTACTTCAATCACGCTGCTCAGCCTCCTCATACTTTTTTTGCACGAGCTCCATAATTTCCGGAAGTGGTGCATTGATTGATTTAATAGAACTTATGAACACCTGCACCGCTTCAGTAATCAGCTCTTCACGAACGCTTTTTAATACTGCTTCATCCTTCGTAATACAACTTGGCATATTTCCCTCTGTATAAATCAATTTTTGCTCCTCCATTTCCTTATAGGCACGTTGCACCGTATTTGGATTAATCTTGAGCTGATTGGCTAGCTCTCGCCGTGATGGAATCACATGTCCAGGCGCAAAGAAACCTTTTGCAATTTGTTCCTTAAAATGGCGAATGACTTGCACATAGACAGGATCACGATTATTAAATTTTACATCCATTGTTGTCAGCTCCCTTCGTGTATTAACGACCTAGTACACCATGTCTAAAAAAATGCGTTTTCATCTGTACTAACCCTTTAATACAGTATGCACAAAAAAATGTATTAAGCACTTCATACACTCCTTAATGTGTATTATGCGGTTAATACATTTCCTTTGTCAACATTATTTTGTTTTTTTTGGAATTAAAGATAATTTTCTACTGCCGTTTTAGGGTAGTCTGCTTCAATCCATTGGTGATCTTTTTTGATTTTTTCATCAGTAATTAAGAAATAGTTATAATGAACTTTATCACCTTGATCAGGCACCGGGTCATTCCATGTAATATCCAAGTGGTACCACTGTCCATCGACTTTTACTAAATTCCAGGCATGAGGACCGCCCGCATCACCGATAACGTACTTCGCTTCAATACCAAGCTCTTCAAACATTAATAATGCTGCTAGTGCGTATCCTTCACATACGCCCTCTCCATTGACTAAAACGGAGTACGGGGTGTGCGCATTGGCTTTACTGTTTAGATTATATTTTGTATGCACGACTAAGTAGTCATTTACAAACTTCACTTTTTCCGCTTCTGATGCATCCTCAGGAATAGTTTGAACAATTTGCTCGATCATACCTAATACAATCGCATTTTCTTCAGCGGTTAAATCATAATTTATAGTAGCCTGCCATTCAATTTGATTGCCAAAGGACCTGGCACGTGTTGAGAAATCTCCCATGACTGCCCATAAATAAGGCTCGTTTACTTGTAGCCACTTATACACTTCATCAACAGTGTTTTCAAAATCCGATGCATCCCCCTCATAATGTAGAGTAAACTGATTTTCAAATTTGGACATATGATGTGCAATCGCTTGTCCTAACTCCTCCACATTCGTGATGGCCTGCGGATAATCCTTTACATCATATACAGGAATGACCTCATCATTTGCCAATTGCTGAAAGTTGAAGCTCTGCAGTTTATTTTCAGCATTAAATAAACTAGAAACGATTGAATCAATTTTGTCTTCCAAATCGACATTCAATTTTAATTGAACGTCTTTATTAATAGTCGGCAATGTTAACGAAGATGCTTTTACCTCATCTACTACCATTACGCCAAAAAAAGTTGTTGCTATCAGGAAAATAAATGTGAGCATACCTTTAGAAAACGTCAATATACTCGCGAATAGCTTTGTGAGAGGATTTTTTACCATTCGATTCAGTTCACTCGTTGCCCTTTGCTCGAACTTCCTTCTATTTTTTGGAGTAAACAAACGACTCGGCCTATGGGTAACAATGTTATAAACGCGTTTATAAACTTCGGACAACTGCTGCTTATCACCTTTTGCCAGTCTGATTTCCATCTTATTTTGAAGGAGTCCTTTTTTTATTTTTCTACGTAAGTACAGCTGTGATGTAAATGAACGAAACGTCTTTATAAAAATTGTTAAGAGAACAAGAAATATACATGAAAAAATAATTAAATTACTCATAAAACCCCCTATGAAATCTATACTCATTTTAATACTACCAAATAACTTTTTTGATTAATAATTATATGTTCTATATTGTTTTGAACAGTACACTAACTAATATTTCCTTTTTACAGCCCCTAATATACAGTTCGCTACTAATATATATTTTTTTGTCACTAGGTGTTCCATTGGCATTGACAGTTGCAACCCATTTTCTTTCAAAAATCGATAATATGTGCGTAATCCCTTTGCATAGTATATACAATTAGCATCAATTTCCTGAATTTTTGTTAATGGCTAGTGAATGGTGTCGAAAGATTGGATTGGGCTGTAGTCTTGGTTTTAAGGACTGGTGAGTATTGGATAATACCGACAATTGGATCTGCATCGCTTTTTTAAATAAGAAACTATCATACATACATAAATTTTCATTCACCATTCCGACAGTATGTAGTGCAAACTATTTTAGAAAGGACTGGAAAATTGAACGATTTTTTAAATTTCAACCGTATGATTGCAGGAGATATTATTAAGTATGTTTTTTGGGCTTTGGCCGGATTAACAATTATCGGCGGTTTACTATCTGCGTTATTTGCTCTTTTCAGTGGAGATATTATTACGTTTTTAATGTGCCTTGTATTTACTGTGTTGGGGCCAGTTATCATTCGAATTTACTGTGAGTTAATGATTGTATTATTTAAGATTCACGAAAACATAGTGGAGATTAAAAATAAGTAACCTTATCTTAAAAAATGGGGTTGGACAGAAGTAGAAATTTTATAAAACGAATAATATAAAAATTGATTGGAATGGAGGGCGAGTGTAGCTGACGGCTAACGCCTTTCGCTACAAGCAAAGCTTCCAGCGGGAACAGCACGATGCCTGAGACTACAGGCTCAGGCCGTGCCCGCGGAAAGCGTCCCGTAATGGAAATCAATTTTTTGGTTTGTCCTAGTCCCTAATATCAATTCGATTTCTGCTGAAAGCAGTCTTCACACATGAAACTTCCTTCGTTGTTTAAATAAGCTTTTATTTCTGTCATCCCTTTTCGCTTTGGATAGCGCATTTTAATATAAACAACCTCATCACCTTTAATTTCTTTACCGCATATAGTACATTTAGGCTTTTCTCCAAACACCGTATATTCCTCCAATCAATTTGTTCATATACTTTACTACGAATTAGCATCATGAAAGTTTCTATAGAAAATGGACTACACTTCTAAATCACCCAAAAGGTTGATTCTTCCAAAAATAGATTTACATACGTCCAAATGAAGTGTAATATTACACTAATTGAGCATTTATTATTTATTAAGAGAGGTGAGATGTTTGGAAAAAGATTCGGAAATGTTAGAACGAATTGACGTACTTGAACAGGAATTACGTACATTAAGAGCAGAGGTGCAACATTTAAAAGAGCATACGAAGTTTGAGAAAGTCGTACCTGCACAAAATAAGGTGACTTCGACTTCAACATCCGTTCCTGCTGTAAAAACTCAACCAAAAGAACAACTTGTCATTAAGCAGCCTATACCACAGGAAACAACGCCTAAGAAGGAACAACGCTCTCTCGAAGAAACATTTACCCGTGCATTACCTAGAATTTTCATGGTTATTTTAGTGCTCGGGGTGCTTTGGGGCTTAAAGCTTGTTAGTGATTATGGTTTTTTATCAGACAGTGTAAAAATAATTGCTGGCTTTATGCTATCTGTCGGTCTTGCTGTATGCGCATATTGGATGGAGAAAAAGCAAAAAGGATCACGGGTTGTAGCCTTATCTCTTTACGGTGGTGCATTCATCGTGGGGATTTTAGTTACGGCTGCAGGAGCAATCATATATGATGTACTGAGTCTTTACGTTGCACTCGTCCTTGCACTTATTTACATTATTTACGGCGTATTCATTAGCTATTTAAAAGGCAATGAAGCATTAACAGCGCTCGTTGTATTTACATCGCTGCTGCTTCCTTATTTACTTGAATATATGGAATTCAATCCGATGATCATTGGTATTTTCATAGTATTGCTGTTTGCTACTGTACAGATTGTTATTTGGAAACATAAACAGCGTAAAGCCCTTTACATTGGTATGGCTTTTTCAATCTTGGCATTGGCCATTGTATCGACGTTTCATAATGAGCAGATTTTGTTCTTTGCACTTGCGATCCTCACGTTATACTGTGTCTTTTTAGTAAGCTATTTACGTTTGTATACGAGCAAAAGCAAACGCAATGCAAGTATGCTCTTTACCTTTACCATTATTGTCCTATCACTGATTAATGGATTGCTGATTAATAAAGATATGGAGCTTTTAATTGTACTAGGTTTGATGCTGGGAGCTTTAGCCGGTGCATTATACATTGCGTTTAAACGTGCGGATAAATTGCTAATTGATATGTTCGCTACACTATCTGTCCTCACGCTGTTAAACATTATTGCCCAACTGAATATTTCTCAGGAAGTTATGTTCCTTTTACTCGTAGTTGTTTCATTTGCAGGGTTAATACTCGCTGTGAAGCATGACATCATCTTTATGAAATGGGTAAAGGGTATTACGTTTTCTATACTCGCTATTTATGTTTTTACTTTTTATTCTGTTCAACCGTTTTTCTCGATGGAGCATGTAACAATGGTACTCGTCATCGCTATGCTAGCAGGTTTATATGCAATGCTGCTTCAATCTAACCGTGAACCAGTAGAAAATAAAGAATGGATTATAGGATTGCGAGATCTATTCCCACCACTACTCTATGCTGCGGGGCTACTATACATTTGGAAATTAGACTGGGCGTATATGCCGATGCACTTGACTAATTTTTTATTGTTTAGCGTAATTGCGATTAGCTTTGCAGGAATTGTTATATTGAAGCAATCACTTATCGGCCGGTTACTTCCATTCCTTGCAGGCGGAATTTACGGATTTGTGTGGCTCATATTACTAGTGAATACATGGGTTGATGAACGGGCGATTGTAGTCGCGATACTTGTCCGTATTTTGTATATTGCTGTTTTATGGGCAATCGTAGCAGATTTATGGAAGCAAGGTATCATTTATAAAAACTATGAAGCTTTTATAGCCCGCTATACAGAACAATTGACGATTGCCGGTATGATCATTTCAATTATATGGCTGTTTAACATGACGCATTTCATGAACTATCATGATCTCATCAATTGGAGCACAGCTGTTATTTTAAATACGGTCTCAATTTTCGTTATCGCTAGTTTGTCGCTCTTTTTAGCAGCAAAACGAAGCTACCGAAACTTAAAGCTTGTTGGGATCGGCTTGCTGTTTTTCGGGATTATTAAAATGATTTTCTTTGATTTATCCGAACTCGATATCTTGATCCGCTCCATTTCATTCATTGCAATCGGAGCAATTGGGCTCTTTATTTCAAATAAACTGTTAGGGAAAGATAAAGAAGGATAAAATTAATTGAGGTAGCCTTAACATTTGTTAAGGCTGCTTTTCTTACATGAGGTGATAAAATGGACAGACAATTTATTATGCAAATTACGTCGGAAAGCTTAAAGCTTATCCGAACAGAAAATAATTTTACTCAAGATAAGATGGCTGAAATTCTGGGTATCTCCAAAAAGACACTGGTGCAAATTGAAAAAGATCGTACACTAGCAAATTGGACAACTACGATTGCCATTTGTGCCCTGTTTCGCCACAGCCCTACACTACAAAATAAAATCGGCGGCGACCCGATGGAGGTAATCGAGCTTACGGCACATGATGTCATTATTACTCCGAAAGAAAAAACGATGGGTGGCTACATTTGGTGGAAAAATATTGAAGAATATAAAAACCACCGTCTACAGCAAAATTATTTAAGCTCTCATTATCGAATTTTGGATGACGAAAACTATCGTGTATTAAGTACGTTTGATGAGAACGCTGCAATGGAAAAATGGAATGAAATGAAAAAAATCCTTTAAAGTACTTTTCCCGAAATCAAAGCCGACTATTTTTTCCTTCCCTACTATAAATCTTCCCAATACGGGTATTCTTTAACTAAACACGAACAAAGGGAGTGGACAAGATGTGGAAAGAAATTTATGCGGATTTGCATATACATATTGGACGGACACAAAACGGACGTGCCGTAAAAATAACGGGAAGCAATAATTTAACTCTTACCAATATATTAGAAACCGCTACATCAAGAAAGGGTTTGGATTTAATTGGTATTATTGATTGCCATTCACCTGAAGTTCTTGACGAAATCGGACAGCTCGTTCATGAGCAAAAGGCTATTGAGCTACCAGAAGGCGGTGTACGCTTTAAAAAGACGACACTCATTCTAGGGTCAGAAATCGAAATTTATGATGCAAATTGTCATGGACCAATCCATGTGCTTTGCTATATGCCTTCTATTAAAAAGATGAAACAGTTTTCAGACTGGATGCACCCTCTTCAAAAGAATATTCATTTAAGCTCTCAGCGGATGTATTGCGACGGGCGTATACTACAGCAAAAAGTACATGAACTTGGCGGTTTATTTATCCCTGCCCACGTCTTTACTCCATTTAAAAGTCTATTTGGTAAAGGTGTGAAGAAAAGCTTGGCTGAAGTGTTCGATCCTGACTTAATAGATGCGATTGAATTAGGATTAAGCTCGGATACGACAATGGTAAGGGGAATTAATGAATTAGCGCGCTATAGCTTTGTGACAAATTCAGATGCGCATTCTCTCGGGAAACTAGCACGTGAATATCAGAAAATGAAAGTCATTGATGCTAACTTTGAAGAACTAAAAAAGGTGCTCCACCAACAAGATGACCGTATGATTCTGGCAAATTACGGTTTAAACCCTCTCCTTGGTAAATATTACGAAACCGTCTGCGTCAATTGTGGGGAACAAATTTTCAATGACGACTTTTTGCGCTGTCCTCAATGCGGTAAGGACCAGCTTATTAAAGGCGTCGCAAAAAGAATCCGGGAATTATCTGATGCTGAGTATGAAGAAATACAGCGACCGCCTTACATTCACCAAATTCCACTCGACTTCATTCCAGGCATTGGTCCTAAAACGATCGAAAAGCTTTTAAATGCATTCGGAACAGAGATGAATATACTGCATAACACGACATTTGAAGAAATAAAAAAAATAATTCCAGAAAATCTCGCAAAAAGGTTTATGATTGCGAAAAGTGGGGAAATGAAGATAGTTGGGGGTGGCGGAGGCCAATATGGGAAACTGGACTCAAACTAAATAGGTAAATAGTATATAAAAAACAAAATATTGCTATAATCCTCTATTTTCGTTCACACTACTAAGTTATAGTATACTTACTAAAAGAAATCTTAATTAAAGGTAGGATTAAAATGAATAAAAAACGGAAAATTGGGATTGGCTTTAAAATTACTAGTGGTTATATTATTTTAATTTTATGTTTAGTTGTTTCTGCAGTTGTGTTAAATAATCAAATAACCAGTTTACAGCAAGAGCGCAATGCTATTATTAAGTATGATTCCTCAATGCGTGTAATGTCGAATAATTTAGAACGTAAAATTGTTAACCTGGAGTCTTCGTTACATCGTTATTTAATTACAAATAATGAAAAGTATTTAGATAAGTATAATGATGAAGTCGCTACTTGGGAAGCAAATTATGAGGAACTGAATAATCTTGTAAATAATTACTCTACAGGCGAAAACCAGCTTGCTCCTATTTATAATAGTATAAACAATTGGGTAAACAATATTGGACAGCCTATATTAAATGCAATCATACGTGAAGACAGTGATCAGATAAATACGTTGTTCAACGGCGAACTAAGCAGTGTTGCAATAAGTGAAGTTCAGCAGAATTTTACTGCATTCCGTACTACCGAGACTGAAAATATTCAGCAACATGTATCCCTACTAAATGACCGAAATGCCGATTTAACATATGGCCTTTTTGCGATTCTGTCTTTAATTGCGATAATCACGATTGTCATCTTTACAATGATTTCCCGAAATATTGCGGGATCAATCGATGAAGTAACTGAAGCCATTGAAGATATGAACAAAACAGACGGCAAAAATCGTAAGCGTATTGTGGCGAAAACAAATGACGAAGTGCGGGATCTGGTCGATGCGACGAATATGCTCCTGGCTACAATGGAAAACCGTCAATGGTTCCAAAGAAATTTAGCTGAAATTGTGACTGCCTATCAAGGCGTACATTCGCTTGATGAGCTGGGGGAAGTATTGCTCAATTCTTTAACTACCCGAACACAGTCAGTTTATGGTGCTTTTTATATTCAGGATGTCCGCAATACTAACCAGTTCAACAAAATTGCGGCTTTTGCCGAGACAGGTGATGATGTTGGACGTCAAAGCTTTATGGTCGGACAAGGCTTCGTCGGTCAAAGTGTAAAGGAAAAACGTGTACTAAGCTATGAAAATAAAGAAAATAGCTTCCATTACCTTGAAACAGCGTTAGGAAATATACCGATTTCAAATGGAATTATTGTTCCTGTATTTTTCGGGAATGACGTTATCGCAGTATTGGAACTAGCCTCTTTAAAGAAATATAATGAGCATCACCGCGCTTTAATTAAAGAAGTTGTCGTGCATCTAGGCGTGACGATTAACAGCATAATCGGACGTATGGAAGTGATTCGCCTTTTAAATGAGTCACAGGCAATGACGGAAGAATTACAAGTTCAATCAGAAGAGCTTCAAACGCAATCAGAAGAGTTAAAAATGCAAACTGAAGAACTTACGACAATCAATGAACGACTTGAAGAACGTACGCGTGATGCAGAGACAAAAACACACGCATTAGAAAAAGCGCAGATCGAGCTGAAAGAAAGTGCTGAGCAGTTGCGCCAAAGCTCAAATTATAAATCCGAGTTTTTAGCGAATATGTCACATGAGCTGCGTACTCCACTCAATAGTATTTTAATATTATCCGAGATGCTGGCGGAAAATCATGATAACCGTTTATCCGACGATGATTTAGAGTATGCCAAGGTCATTCATGATTCCGGTGAAGATTTATTAAACCTGATTAACGACATTTTAGATTTATCTAAAGTGGAAGCAGGCAAAATGGATTTATGGTTTAGAGAAATGGATGTATATGAAATTCCGCAGCATGTCCATAATTTATTCTCACCAATTGCCAAACAAAAAGACCTTGATTTAAATGTGGATGTCGCTCAAAACATGGTAGAAATTTTCCATACTGATGTAAAACGCTTCCACCAAATTTTGAACAATTTATTATCAAATGCATTGAAGTTTACGGAGCAAGGTTCAGTTAATGTAAAAGTTGAACTCGCACAGGTAACACCTACAATGAAACAAATAAGTGATACATGGCTATCCATAAGCGTGACGGATACTGGTATTGGTATCCCTAAAGACAAGCAGCAACTTGTCTTTGAGTCATTCCAGCAAGCCGATGGAGCGACCGTTCGTAAATATGGCGGTACAGGGCTAGGATTATCAATTTGCCGTGAAGTCGTTAAGCTTTTAGGCGGATGGATTACATTACGAAGTACAGAAGGGGAAGGCAGTACATTTACAGTTTGTTTACCAAGCCTGCCGGACGGAAATATTTCAACACTTATTTCCGAACAGGAAGTTGCATTTACAGATGCGTCTCCTGCCCTTCCAGTCCCAGTAACGCCTCCAAAAACTATATTTGACGAAAAGCATATTTTAATAGTCGATGACGATTATCGAAATATTTATGCTTTGCGCCAGGCTTTGGAACAAAAAGGTGTTCACGTACTGGAAGCTACAAACGGCTTAGAGTGCTTGAATATTTTACAAACGGCTACTCGCGTTGATGCCGTGCTAATGGATATTATGATGCCTGAAATGGATGGCTACGAAACGATGCAACGTATTCGTTATGATTTGCAGTTAACAGAGCTGCCGATTATTGCATTAACAGCAAAAGCGATGAAACAGGACCGTGACCGTGCATTTGAAGTCGGAGCATCAGATTATATAAGCAAACCTTTAAATTTAGATCAACTATTTTCTGTATTAACAGTATGGTTAACAAGTAGGGAACGTTTAAAAAATGGATAAGAAAAAGTTAGAAGTTAGTTTGTTATTAGAGGCACTGTACTCATTATCGGGTTTCGATTTCCGACAATATAATCAGCAATCCATATTACGACGAATCGAACATCGGATGCGAATAAATAATATTCCAACCATATCCCGTTTAACAGAGTCAATCATTTATAATGAAGAGCTTTTAAATATGTTGCTGAATGATTTTTCAATTAATGTTACCGAGATGTTCAGAGATCCTTCTTTCTTTAGAGCACTTCGAGAAAATATCATTCCTCAATTACAAAAGCTTGAAAAAATACGTATTTGGCATGCTGGTTGTGCAACGGGTGAAGAAGTGTATTCAATGGCTATTTTACTCCAGGAAGAGGGGCTGCTTGATCGTACAGTGATGTATGCGACTGATATGAATGAAAGTGTCCTGAAAAAAGCACAGCAAGGGGCCTTCCCCCTTCAAAAAATGCAGGCTTACACGAAAAATTATATTTTATCTGGTGGAACAGAAGGTTTTTCCCAATATTATAAAACCGATAATAGCTACGCTTCGTTCCACCCGTATTTACGGGAAAATATAATGTTTGCCCAGCATAATCTAGTAACAGATCAATCATTCCAGGAATTTGATGTTATTATTTGCCGTAATGTGCTTATTTATTTCTCACCAGAGCTTCAGCATGATGTGCACCGCTTATTTTATGACAGCTTAGCACACAATGGCTTTTTAGGGTTAGGTGATAAGGAAACATTGCAATTCACACCACTGGCACCTAAATATCGTACAATTAGTGCATCAGAACGGATTTACCAAAAAAAATTATAAAAACGAAAAAAAATCAATTTTCTCACTGAGAGAAAATTGATTTTTTTGTTTAACTTTGGGTTATATAAGCTAATTTGTTACTACACCAACAGTTGACTTAGAACTACTAGAAATCTCATTACCGTTTGCCTGCAACAGTAATACACACATATCATCCGGCTGGTCTTGCTGTAATTCTCTTTCCAATAAGTAATCAATTGGCGGTACTTCTGTTGACCATGGACTACTTGCAATTTTACGCAGTTCTTGATCAGAAGCAATTTCACAATCACCCATTGCCTCTAAAACACCATCTGTATACAGTACAACTTGAATAGATGAATTAAAGTGTATAACTTTTTTCTCAATTTTAATATCTTCTACAAAGCCTACAGCATAACTTGTATGGGTGATTGGCTCAGTTTTTTCCCCATCTATGAGTGCATAGCCAGTTGGATGGCCAGCATTGACATATTCCATCGTTTTTTCTTTCGTATCGATAATAAAATACACACCTGTAAAATAGTAAAGCAAGTTTTCTTTTTCATTTTGCAACAGGGTCATATAGCGATTAAGCTCGGCGATAACAAGCTCTGGTTCGGTAAGTTTTTTAATCGCTTCCCGCAATACAGAGGAAATGTACATGCAAACTAGGGATGCAGAAACACCGTGCCCCATCATATCTAAGAGCATCACTGCATATCGATTTTCATCGAGCTTATCCCAATAATATAAGTCCCCTGCCAAATTCGAAGACGGTAAATAGGAGGCCGTAATTGCAATGTTCGACTTTTGGACTGGCGGACTCAACAAACTTTGTTGGACACGTGCGGCTAAATTGAGCTCCATCTGAATTACTTTTTCCTGATTTGTATGCCAATCAAGTTCTGATTTCAAACGTTTGCCAACACGAATACGAGCTAACAGTTCCACTCGATTTATTGGCTTCGTTATATAATCAATGCCTCCTACATCTAATGCTTCCGATAATTTTGCTTTATCCTCAAGCGCAGTTATAAAAATAACCTGTATATCTTTCCATTGCGGATTTTGTTTTAAAATACGACATGCTTCAATGCCATCCATTTCCGGCATCATGACATCCAATAAAATGACGTTGATTTCGTTACATTTAGGTGCATTGGATGGATCTAAGTAGTCAAACATTTCTTTTGCAGAATGTACTGAGACATATTTTTCATAACCATCGCTTTTCAGAATCTTTTCAATAACGAACTGATTCACTCGATTGTCATCTACAATAAGAATAGTCATTCCAACACCTTCTCTCTGTTTATACTTCCTTTACACTCTATAATTATACCGAAGTATACAATTAAAGAAAAATTTACACGCTTATTTAGCAACTTTTATAATAGGAAGTTAATAGCAATCTCTTCTTACCACACTAACTTAATTAATACTTCATTTCAATGAATTCACCTTGTTGTTTCGTACATATCTATTGCATTATGAGCAAGGCACATATTATGATGGGCATACTATTTAAAGAAAAGGATACGATTTTAATGAAAGAAATTTTACTTATACTGTTACTGCAACTGCTTTATGTTCCTTTATTTACACTGCGCACAATTTTTTTGGTGAAAAATATTACAATGCTCGCATCACTTATCGGTATTGTTGAAATGCTTATTTACGTATTCGGTCTTTCACTTGTCTTCAGTGGTGATCAGGGCTTCCTTGCAATGCTCGTTTATGCGGTCGGATTTGGTCTTGGGATTATTATCGGAACGCGCATTGAGCAAAAGCTTGCGATTGGCTATATATACGTAACGATTAATACGCAAAATCGTAACGAAGATCTTATTAAAGTAATTCGTGACGAAGGGTTTGCGTTGACGACCTATGTTGGTGAGGGTCGCGACAGCCAACGTTATAAATATGAAATTTTAACGAAACGAAATCGCGAAAAAGAACTGTTTATGCTCGTACAGCATCATGAACCATCGGCATTTATTATTTCCTATGAGCCAAAATCATTTAAAGGTGGCTTTTTAGTAAAGCGCATGAAGCAACATAAAAAGCATAAATAGTAGCCCAAAAACGACCGATATTAGATGGAGTTTCCATCTTTATCGGCCGTTTTTATTTTTGTTTACTTCGTAATTGTAGTTTGTGACTTCACTTTATTTAGCTCTTGCCCAAGGTACTTTGCAAGCTGCAGCATTGCATATTTACCCTCTTTTGCTTCAGCATCTGAATTATAGTTTGTATTCGTATTTACATCATATGTGAAGATTTCTCCATTTGCATTACGGATAAATTCAATACCAGCTACGTCAATTCCACTATTTTTAAGGAATGCTGCATAATTTTCAAGTAGCTTAGTTTCATTATTTTCAACAATTTCAAACTTCGCACGTTGCTCTTTAGGCTCCTCGCCTACCGGGCAAAAAAGGTCGCCGATTTGACAAGCATCAGCTGGACAAAGCTCAAACCCTTCAGACGTATCAACCTGTACAGAATAGAAGTATTGTCCTCCAATAAATTCAACACGTGTAATATAGGACTCCGGTGATTCGATGTATTCCTGAATCAGAACAATTCCATCAACTGGCTCCTCATAATCCGGCTTTGCTAAATGCTCCTCCAATGCTGCGATTGAGTAAAATAGCTGTACCCCCAACCCTTTTCCTGCACGGTTATGCTTCGTAATAAAGGGAACGATATTTAGCGCTTTCGCTGCTTCAATAATTTGCTCTTTTCCAACTGCCGCAATCGTTTTAGGTGTTTTTACCCCATGCTTTTCTAGTGCTGTATATTGCTTTACTTTACTTAACTCCAATCGAAGCGCATTACTGCCGTTTAAAACCGTTCTTCCATGGAACTCTAGCCAATCTAATACTGCACCTGTCAATTCTGGTGCATAACGGTGATCACGTGTATGGGATGACGCACTCATTCGATTGTAAAACACACCTTCTGGAGGTGCCTCTGATAGATTGACAATCCCCTCATCTAAATGCCACGTTTCATATGGTAAATTTAATTCTTCCAGTCGCGTAACTAAATGACGTGTCCAATCATCATTTTCATGGATAACATAAATCTTTGCCATCTTTCATTCCTCCGATTTTTAAATCTATTTTTTTGACGATTCTATTAATATCATACATTATTCAGATAAAAAAAGTATGAATTATCACTCGGATTCAAAATCATTCAAAAAGTCTTGGATGCAGGCATTAAAATAAAGCAGTTCAACTTTACTTATCGTAAAATTTGAACTGCTTCTAATCGTATTTCTATTATTTCACATATTCCGCAACTTTATTTCGTCCTGCCTGTTTTGCTCCTATATAAAGGGCACGATCAGCATTTCTCAATAGCCCTATCATTTCGTCCGTATCTTCCGGAACATTTGATACGCCAATACTTACTGTAATATGGATTTTCTCTTCCTGATGTGTTTCAGTCAAATCAGATTCAATTAAAAACGGTTTAATTTCGATTTTTTGGCGTATTTTTTCACCCAACTCGGCTGCTTCGGATTTATTCATATGAGGAATGAGCATTACAAACTCTTCACCACCATACCGCGCTAAGATTGCCCCTTCAGGAACAAAGCTTTCCAATATTTTCGCAAATTCCTTTAGGACAATATTTCCTGCATGATGGCCGTACGTATCATTGATTCTTTTGAAATGGTCAATATCCATCATTAATAAGGAAAACTGCAAATGCGGATTAGCTAAAATACGATCCTGCTCTACAGCCAACATCCTATCAACATAGCGATAATTATAAAGACCCGTCAATGCACATGTCTCACTACGCTCTACAGCTGCACTTATATACTTTGCCTTTTCCAGCGAGACAGCAAAATACGTCGATAACAAATGAACGATATCCATTTGATACTTTTCAAATGCGTTTTTCTTACGTGCTGTTAAAAGGACTACCCCTTCAGTACGCTGATTTCGATGAATTGGAACAATCATAATACTGTTCATATCATATGTTAAAAAATCAGGTGCCTTGTTCATCCACTCTTTTGTATTGCCATATACACCTTTTTCTTCGGATTGAAAGTACTCACTAATAAATGAGTTCTGTATCGAATCCGAATCTGTATGGACTTCCCTATCTTGTCTATCAATTCTTGCACGGAGAATTACATATTTCCCATTAATATGATCGACAATATAGATTGCATCATGCGGGAAAAGCTGGCTCACCCTATGAATAAATAAATCCACAATTTGCTGGGCACTTAATCGGTCAGCAAGCTCATGACCAAATGCACTCGCTTTACTAAGGGAATAATTCACCCGTTCTGAAATATTGTACATCTTAACGACAAATGTAATGACAAAGAAAGGAACCCCTAACAGGAAAATTGCAGGTATGCCTAATTCATTAATCATAATTACTAATGTTATGGAAAACGGTAATGTAATAAGAATACTGCTGTAATCCCACATTGTATGCTCACTAAATAACTTTTCCTTAATTCCTATTAATCGATCACGTAAAAATAAGATTAAGTGATTTGCAAACAAATGGATAAGTGCAAATAGTGACCCATACAGTAGCAAATGCCCTAAATTTGAGTTTCCTATTTCAAAGCCCAGTAAATGGACAACTCCGGCAGCTAAAAACGATGATATTACAAACATCCAAGAAATGAACAAAACACGAGTAACCATATCTGGACGATTTCTCATTTGATAAATAATCGGTATAAGACTAAATTGAACAATAATCATTTCTGCACCGATACCATATAGAAGAAAGGCAGTTAACGTCACCCATTGCGATAGGACAATTGTCGTATCGCCTACTTGAAATGGAATCGCTGTAGTAATAATGCCAAATATCAGTAAATACACAAAAATTTCCAGGTCAATTGGTTGACTAGGAAAGTAAAAATATAAAGCGCCCATGATAGGCACCCCTGTAATAACCCAAAGCAATAATGTATTGCGTTTCGTTTGATAAGTAAATTCCATCTTCCTCTAAGTCAACTCCTTTTTACTGAAATGTCTGATAATAATAGTATACAACGTTTTTTTAATTATGTATCATGCTTTAGTTCCCAATTAAATATTTCCTTTTCCCTACATTTCAAAAACTAAACAGGTAAAAAGTACCTATTTTGTTATTTTTGGGCTGTATACTTAATTAGTTTGCCAACAAACTCACTGATAAAACCGCGCATTAATCACCAAATTTAAAGTGAATAGTACGCGGCGTTGTGCAGTTCTGTTTATTTTTTTCTTTTTTCTCATTTTCATCAATATGTTTCATGATGTGCTTATAACGGCTTACCTCTCGCTTCGAAATACGAAGGGTCTCGTTTTTATAGTTATCTAAATAAACTATCTATTAAAAAATCTAATAAATAGCATTAAACTCCTAACACTTCAACCGAAGATATATATGTATTTATTACTATAAAAATATGGGGGACAATAAAAATATGACAATCGGAAAAAAATTATTTACAATCTTTAGTATCATTATTTTGATACTAGTAGTACTCTCCACTTTTTCTATCGGTAAAATGACAGAAATAGATGAAGACTATTCTTTTGTAATAGAAGATCGAGTTTACAGAGTAATGGAGTTATCGACAATTCAAAATGCTACATCTTTGCAGGGACTATATATAAATGCTTATATTTTACGCAAGGATGCATCCGTTTTAGAAAATCTGAATTCCCAAATAGAAATAATAAACGAAAAAATCAGTGACCTTGAAGCTCTGTCTAACACGGCTGATGTACAAGAAAAATTAGCTAAATTAAAAGAGCAACAAGCTTTATATGATGAATATGTATATGAAGTAATTCGTTATGTGGACAACAACGACCTGGATAAAGCTTATAACATGTTATTTGAGTTCGCCGTACCAACAAACGTTGAAATTCAGGAAACGATCGATGAATTTGTTGCTAGTCAAAAGGCACTAATGGATACTACAAATACTAAAACAACTGAAACTGCAAAGATGAGTAAAACTGTAGTAATCACTCTGTCAGTTATCGGTAATTTGATTGCCATTACTTTAGCAATTTTTATTACACTAAGTATTACACGTCCATTACGCAAGTTGACAGACGCTGCAAATGTAATTGCAAGCGGAGATTTACGCGAGCAAGATATTAAAGTCAACACAAAGGATGAAATAAACCAACTTGCTGCTGCCTTTAATACGATGAAAGCCAACCTGTCTAACTTAATCAGCAACGTTTCACTAAATGTATCAAGTGCAACCGCGGCCACAGAACAACTTGCAAGCAGTACCGATGAGGTGACAACCGCTTCAAATGATATTGCAAAACGTGTGGAAGCAGTCGCTTTAGGCAGTGCACAAGCTGCAGCTATTGGAAATGACTGTGCTGTTGCAATGGATGAAACGGCACAAGGAGTAAGTCGAATCGCCGAGGCCGCTCAATTACTAAATTCTCAGGCGATAGATATGCAAACTATTGCAGGAGAAGGCGGGCAAACATTGCAAACAGCAGAACAGCAAATGTCTGTTATTCAGCAGTCGTCCCATGATACAAAAGAAAAAATTAAACAGCTTAGTAAACAGTCTGCCGAAATCGAAAACATTACAAAAGTTATTACCGATATTACAGACCAGACGAATTTGCTCGCTTTAAATGCTGCCATTGAAGCTGCGCGTGCAGGTGAACACGGTAAAGGATTTGCGGTTGTTGCTGATGAAGTACGTAAATTAGCAGAGCAATCGAAAAACTCTGCTGCACAAATTGCCGGCTTAACAACTGCGATTCAAAAAGATACAAAAGAAGTAGAAGAAAGCGTAAGCACAACGGCACAAAATGTCGATCAAGGTGTAAGCTATTTAAAAAATGCGCAAGTATCGTTCAATAATATTGTCGGTGCTATCACAGAAATGACTGCCCAAATCCAGGAAGTATCTGCTACCTCCGAGGAAATTTCTGCAAGTACCGAGGAAGTTGCCGCATCTGTTGCCGAAATGGCCCATGCCTCTAACAATGCTGCAGATGAAATAAGTGTTGTTACCGCTTCGGTGGAAGAACAGACTGCTACCATGCAGGAAATTAACGATGTAGCGAAATCAGTAAGTGAAGGCGCTCTAGAAATACAAGAGCAAGTAAACCAATTTAAAATTTAATAGTATAATCAAAAACGCAAAAGCATTTATAAGCTTTTGCGTTTTTTGATTATTGTTTTTTGCCAGCTGACTTCGTAATTTCCAGCCAAATTTCTAGCATTATACGATTAAAATATGATTCAATAAAAGAACAAACGTTTCATTTGGGAGGGGAAGATTATGCAAATTGAACGAGTGCACATAAGAATTTTTATTACTTGCTCGATTGTAAGCTTCGCCAAGCAGGAAGCATTAGTTGCCAGCTATCCAAAAGAGGCTATTGATGAATTAGAAAAGCACGGCTATATCGCTCGCTCTTTGTATGGTCATTATTACAATACGAAGCTTGCTGCCCAATATTTAAGAACCTTTATGACGAGTTACAGTCCACGCTTGAAGGTAGCGGACATGGTGCATATGTTGGAGCAAGCGACTGAGTATGTCGTAGTAGATATTGAAACAACCGGTGGCTCTGCTGCGCGGGGGGATAAAATTGTAGAAATTGCTGCATTAAAAGTACGTAACGGGGAAACAATTGACCTTTTTCACCGCTTTGTGAATCCTGAAAAGCCGATCAAAAATTCGCATATTCACGGAATAACAAATGAACGTGTGAAAAATGAACAAACAATCACTCCTGTTATTCACAGCTTTAAGAATTTTTTAGGCGATTTGCCGATTGTTAGCCATCATATTGGTTTTGATTGGTATAGCTTTTTGGCGCTTGAGCTATTTCGAAATGGCATACGCCCTATAAATAAAGCTGCATGCACAGTGTTGCTGGCACGCAAATATTTAAACAGTCCTAAAAATAACTTAAATGTAATAGCCGACACATACAATATTCCACTCCTGAAGCATCATACTGCAGACGCCGATGCCATTTGTGCAAATGAAATTTTGCAGCTTATTATGAAAAAAGCGAATTAACTTTCGGAACTTTTGCTCTGTTCCATTTGTTAATTCGCTTTTATTTTATATAGTTTCTACTTCTGCCTCTTCAAACATCGTACTTTTAATATGATTTGCGGAAATATAGCCAAATACCGTTGTTGGTCCAAGTGTTGAGCCTGGACCTGGATACACTTTGCCCATAACGGATGCCGAGCAGTTGCCTGTCGCGTACAATCCCGTAATCGGTTTCCCGTCACGTAAAGCCTGACCATGCTCGTCTGCCACGATGCCACCTTTTGTCCCAAGATCACCCGGGTATACTTTCACTGCATAGAAAGGTGGCTTATTAATATGTCCGAGGTTCGGATTGGTATATGCAGGGTCCCCGTAATAATTATCGTACGCTGAATCGCCACGCTTATAGTCCTCATCCTTACCATTGTCGACAAATGTGTTGAAGCGGTCGATCGTTTTCCGTAGCCCTTCCACATCAATGCCACAAATTTTTGCCAAATCCTCAATGGAATCCGCACGCTTTAGCCATCCTGAATTCAATAATTTTTTCGGTACCATGCGCGGCATCATCGAACCGAATAAATAACGGTTCCGATGGCGGCTTTCCATAATCATCCATGAAGGAATCGCCTTCTTTGCCTTTTCCTGCTGATCGAGCATCGCACGTCCTGCATCGACATACGATTCCGCCTCGTTGAAATATCGATTGCCCTCCTGATCGACGATAATCGTATGTGGCAACGAACGTTCATATACTAAAAAGCTCGGTGAACCGTCATCATTGATTGCAGTCGGTCCCCACCATGCCTCGTCTAAAAGTGCTGTATCTAAATTGTGCTTTTGCGCAATGAGGAGCATGTCGCCTTGATTTCCAATACTTGCCGAAGACCATTCGGAGCCGATATTATGATATTTACGCCGTAGTTCTTCATTACGCTCAAAGCCACCACCTGCTAATATGACTGCCTTTGTTTCAATGAAATGTGGTACATCATCTTGTTCTATTTCGACTCCTATAATTTCGTCATTTTCGATAATTAAATCCTTTAATGGAGCTGACAGTCGAATCGTTACACCTTGCAGTAATGCCATTTTAATGAGACGTGATACGAGCCCTTGTCCGATTGATGTTGCGTGTTTACCTTGTAATTTATATTTTATGCCGCTAAATAGCATCCCTGATACATTTGTGAAATCCTTCATACTCGTAAAAGTCCGCGGCACTGAATAAACACGGCCTGAGTATAGTGGGAAGGGCATTTCCATTAATCCTTTTCTTAGTAGTGATTCATATTCCCCTAATTCTCTTAAGTCGAAAACATCCCCTTCAATTGAGCGACCTATTTTACCGCCAGGACGTTCTGGATAATAGTCTGGGTAGAGTGGTGCAGCAATCCATTGCATTCCTAAATTCTCCAAGAAACTGACCATTTTGGAGCCGTTTTTGATGTAGGCAACTTTCCGTTCGTGTGTTGAGGCGGGTCCCTTATCCTCAATCACGTCTTCCATATACGTTAAAGCCTCTTCCTCACTATCCTGTAAGCCAGCCTTTTTTGATACATGGTTGTTCGGAATCCACAGTCCCCCTCCTGATAAGGCAGATGAACCTCCGAATACATCCGATTTCTCTACTAGCAATACTTTCTGACCATTATAGGCAGCCGTTATTGCTGCAACTAACCCTCCAGCTCCACTCCCTACAACTACAACATCCCACTTTTCTTGCCATTCCATAAATCCCCTCCATTATTTTGTAGTGTCCGTTACGTCCTTGTATTTGAATGTTTATTCTAATTTATTCTTGGGATTTCTATAAAAGTAGCGATTTACTTAAATTATTTAGCTTGTTATGAGGATGATTTTATTAGAACAGTTATGGGGGATATTAGAAGATTCCGATGTGATATTAGAACATTCGGGTAGATTATTTGAACATTTCAGGGCTTATTAGAAGATCCAGTCACTATATTAGAAATTCTTTTTACATACGTAAAAAGACTGTATAGTATCAAAACCATACAGTCTCATTTCCTTTATTTCATATACTTTTCAACTAATTCATAACTTCTTTCTTTAGTTAACTGTGCTTGTACGCTAGCATATTCCAAATTTTTCATTGAACCGCCTTCATATTTTGATGCTACTTCTGCTGCTTTTTCATCACGAGATGTTAACCAGTTTTTCTGTTCTGCTCTTAGTTTATCCATGTCGTTAGGTGAAAGTTGCTTTTCTAGTTCTTTATAGATTTCATTCATTAGTGTATCCCATCGCTCGAATACTTCTACCTGGGATTCTGTTAACTCAATTTGGGTACCATTTTCAAATACTTGGTCGAATTCTTTTATCCCACTTTCTACATCCGCTATTTTAGCAAGATATCTTTCCTTCATGCTAGCAGAATTTTGTTCGGCGTTCTCTTTAATACTATTATTAATTTCCATTTCTGCTTCTACAATCATTTTTTCTAACTCCGCTTTCAAACTGCTATCCAATGAGGCATTTTTCAGCATTGGATGCGCCTTTTCCAAAACACCATCCCAATCTGCATTGTCTCTCGCATCCTTTACTTCTTTAAATTCCTGAAGCTGTGCATACAGAGTCTTTGTATCTTCATCCAATAATTCTGATTTTTCCTCTATTAAAGTTAACGCTTTTTCATACTCTTTATTTTCCATTGCTTCTATTACACGGTCTTTTAACGGCTCTTCTGTTTCATTACTGCAGCCTACTAAAAGGAGACAAGCAGCTAAAATGCTTAATGTCGTTTTTCTCATCCTGTTTCCTTCTCTCTTTTTTAGTTGATCTTTGAAGGTAATTTCGGTAAAGCATTATTTCCATAACCACCTTAAATTGGAACCATTATATCATAGAACCTATTTTTCTTTAAAAGCCGAAGCGTCAACTAGGGCTAATATGATTAGCCACATGCAAATTAAACTCCACTTTAAGGTACAGTATTTCTAATTTATATAATAATAAGAAAAGTCTAAAGGACCAGATCACTTGGTCTTATTGAATCAAATTGTCCATCGTTTATTGACTATAAATATTTAAAAGCGTAGCATATCTCTTACAATGAATTGATAATGATTATCAATATCATTATTATTTATTCACTAACATCAATTGTATCAAGGAGGTTTCTTAAATGTTGGATGGTTTTACACCATGGCCGGATGACAGAGCTGCCTTTTATCGTCAGGCGGGCTGTTGGGAAGGTTTAACGATTGGTCAAATGCTTGATGATAAAGCTCGTCAGTTTGCTGAAAATGTGGCAGTCATTGATCATGAACGCACACTTACATATTCTCAGCTAAATGAACGAGTGAATCAATTAGCTACTGGGCTTCTGCAATTAGGAATTCAAAAAGAGGATCGGGTCGTTGTACAGCTCCCAAATGTCGCCGGCTATGTCGAGGTGGTATTTGCCTTATTTAAAATTGGCGCATTGCCTGTTTTTTCACTGCCTTCTCACCGTTATAATGAAATCCGCTATTTTTGCGAATTTACTGAAGCAAAAGCCTATATCGCTATGGATTATTTTGGCGGCTTTGATTACCGTAGCCTTGCAAGGCAAGTTCAGCAGGAGGTTTCTTCGTTAGAGCACATTATTGTTCTTGGTGACGCACAGGAATTTACTCCTATTGATTCGCTATTTACTACACAGTCAATTGATTTTCCGACAGTGAAAGGAAATGAAGTAGCTTTCTTGCAGCTTTCAGGAGGAAGCACTGGTATTTCCAAACTTATTCCGCGAACACATGATGAATATATGTACACGATTAAATTAAGCGTGGAGCACTGCGATGTGACGGAAGATACTGTGCTTCTTGTCGTTTTGCCGGTTTCTCATAACTATCCGATGAGTTCCCCAGGTATTTTAGGCGTACTATATGCAGGTGGCAAGATCGTATTAAGTTCTTCACCTAGTCCGGATGTGGCTTTCCCGCTTATTGAAATGCACCGCGTGACAATGGTTCAACTTGTCCCTTCCCTTGCCCTACATTGGCTGGATATTAAGCCGCATCACAAAGAGGATCTGTCTAGCTTGGAAGTAATGCTTGTTGGAGGCTCCAAGTTCAGTGCGGAGGCAGCAAAACGCGTGCGTCCTGTATTTGATTGCCAGCTACAACAAGTGTTCGGCATGGCTGAAGGCTTAGTAAACTACACAAGATTGGACGATTCGGACGAAATCGTCATCTATACGCAAGGACGTCCTATGTCACCGTATGATGAAGTGAAAGTCGTTGACGATAATGATCAAGAATTACCGATTGGAGAAGCAGGACATCTGTTGACACGTGGTCCCTACACTATTCAAGGATACTATAAAGCGCCTGAACATAATGAAAAAGCCTTCACAAAAGATGGTTTTTACCGGACTGGCGATATTGTACGTCAAACTGAAGATGGCTATCTCATCGTGGAGGGACGTGCTAAGGATCAAATTAACCGGGGAGGTGAAAAAATAGCGGCAGAGGAAGTTGAAAATATGCTGCTTGCCCACCCCGCTGTACATGACGCAGCAATCGTTGCTATGCCTGATTACTATATGGGCGAAAAAAGTTGTGCCTTTATTATTTTAAGAAATTCTGATGTGACGAAGCGCCAATTGAAGTCTTTCCTGCGGGAACGAGGTTTGGCAACGTACAAAATTCCGGACGAAATACTATTTGTGGAGAGTTTTCCGTTGACCCATCTTGGTAAAGTTTCTAAAAAAGATTTGCGCCTGTCCTTTGAACAACAGTTACACACTTAAAATACTGAATATTAAGAAAAGAAGGTTGATATTATGGCAACTCAAATTGATTTTACAATTGAACAGCTCCGCGCTTTTGTCGCATCGTATGTGACAGAGCCTATAGATACTATTTCAGATGAGGATTATTTACTGGATGTCGGCATCGACTCAATTACGATGATGACAATCGTTGAGGAGCTGCGCCAAAAAGGGTTTCCCCTTACATTTATCCAGCTTGCAGACAATCCAACAATTAAGGCCTGGCATGCTCTAATTAAAGAATACGCAGCTGATTACGGAGGATGAAAGAAATGACCGAATTACGTTTCCCTTTAACTGAAGCTGCTACTGGGATATGGTATGCCCACCATCTGACGGAAAGTCCTTTATACAATACAGCGGAGTATTTACATATTCCTGCTTCAATCGATACCGATTTACTTTTGCAGGCCGTAGATGCCACTATTGGAAGCGCAGTTGGGCTGCATATCAAATGTTCGGAAGAAGAAGGCTCACTTTATCAGACAATCCCTTCTACTATTACGTTTCAGGCAGAAAAGATAACATGTTCAACAGAAGAGGCATTTTTGCACATGCAAGCAGACGTGGAAATAGTACGCAACTTAGGAACGGACGCTTTAGTACGTGCCATACTATTCTCTGCGTCTTCCGAAGAGCACTTTCTCTACTTGCGTATCCACCATCTTGTAAGTGATGCCTATAGTTTCCGATTGATATTCCAGCAAATTAACGAGCGCTACTCGGCTTTAGTTCAAAATAAGCCTTATACAAAGCACTTTGGCGATTATGTTCAAATGGTTGAGCAGGAGCTGCAATATACAACTTCCGAACAGGCAAATAAAGATGCCGCCTACTGGATTTCTAAGTTGCAAGAAACAGAAGTCATCTCACTTAGCAGAAAAAAAAGCAGCAAAATGGGACAAGTAATTTTACATCAAGCCCCCCTTTCTTCAGCAACGTGGATGAACTTGCAACAATATAGTAAGCAATTGCACGTTAACATGCAGGAAGTCATTAGTGCCGCAGTAATTGCCTATACGAAACGCATGACACAGGCGAAGGATGTCATTGTTGGCATCCCGATGATGAACCGTTTTGGACATAAGGCAATGTCTGTGCCCAGTACGCGAGTTAATATTTTGCCTTTACGTGCTTCTTTCAATACGGAGCAAACATTTGAAGAGCTTTGTCAAATCGTCAAGGGCTTAATGGATGAGATGAAACCGCATCAATATTACCGTCAAGAGCAAATGCGCCGTGATTTACAGCTGACAACCGATGATCAGCTGTATGGTCCGGAAATTAATTTCATGCCATTTTATGAAAACTATATGTTTGGGAATGTGAAAGTCGAAAACAGGAAAGTTGTGACAGGTCCGGTTGAGGATATTTCGTTCAACTTTTACAGTACGCCTCATGGCATGCAGTTCGATCTTGTAGCAAACGCGGACCTTTATAACAAAGTAGAACTGGAACGTCATTCTGCACGTTTCCTTCAATTTCTTGATTTGCTGTTGGACAGATTAGATGCACCAATTTTTCAATTGCCAATCCTATTGAATGAAGAGTTCGTAATGTTCCAGGATAAACAAGGTCCTGTCAGTGAACTGAACAACATCACAGTTTATGAGTTGTTCAAAAAGCAAATGCAGAACATGCCTGGTGCTACTGCTATCAGGATAAATGATACACATATCACGTACGCCGAACTCGACCTGCTTGTCGGGCGAATTGCCCATCAATTGAAAGCGCATGACATTGGACTCGAAGACTTTGTAGGAATTTGCATGGAACGGTCGATTGAAATGGTTGCTACGATGCTTGCCTGCTTCAAGCTGGGTGCTGCCTATATTCCAATGGATCATACTTATCCGGCAGAACGGCTGCTTTATATGATCGAGGATGCTTGCCCTAAAATTGTTCTAGTTAACGGAGAGGTTTCCTTTATTGCAAAAGGAACACCAATTGTGCCATTGCAACCTTCCAAGCAAATATACGAACCGATTACTTCTTGCATCGGACAGACTGCTTATATGATTTATACATCCGGTTCAACAGGTAATCCAAAAGGCGTCGTTGTAGAAATGCCAAGCTTAGTGAACTTCTTACAGGCGATGCAGTGCCAATTTTCACTATATGAAAAGGACAATTTACTGGCGATTACAACGATTTCTTTCGATATTTCGGCATTGGAGCTTTATTTACCGTTGCTGTATGGGGCATCCATTCATCTGGCAACTAAAGAACAAGTTCAAGATCCAATTCTGATGCAGACGCTAATCGAGCAGCAAAATATTTCCATCATGCAGGCAACGCCGACTGTTTGGCAGATGATGGTGCAGTATGCAAAAGATGCGCTGAACGGACTCACTGTACTTGTCGGCGGCGAAGCTCTTTCAAGAAGTCTTGCCCAAGCATTATTGGAGTCTGGTGCAACTGTCCACAATATGTATGGACCTACCGAAACAACGATTTGGTCAACTTGTACTGAAATTAATAGGCAAGACGCTCCTTCACTAGGATCTGCCATTGACCGGACCGAGGTTTATGTACTGGATGCCATGCTACAGCCAGTTCCAATTGGAGTCGTTGGTGAATTATATATCGCTGGTGACGGATTGGCTCGTTGTTATTATAATCGCCGTTCTTTAACAGCTGAGCGTTTTGTTGCAAACCCTTTTGCTGACGGGAAACGAATGTACCGGACTGGTGATTTAGTTGTATGGCAGGCAGATGGCAACCTTCATTATATTAGCCGCGCCGACCATCAAGTGAAAATCCGAGGCTTCCGTATTGAATTGGGAGAAATCGAAAATGCGCTTGAAGAAATTGCAGCGATTGAACAGGCTGTTGTCATGATACGTGAAGATCAACCCGGCGATAAACGGATTGTTGCCTATGTGATGGGTCATGAAACAGAGGAACAATACAGACAGCAGCTGATTGCAAGATTGCCCGATTATATGGTACCTGCTCACTTTGTTTTCATGGAGACATTCCCACTAACGAATAATGGTAAGGTTGACCGGATGAAACTGCCTCAGCCTATTATTTCACATATAGAAAAAATGGAACCAACAACACGTACTGAAGAAACGATATGCGACTTTTTTAAAGGAATTTTAAAGCTCAATTCAGTGGGAATCGACGAAAACTTCTTTCAGCTAGGAGGACATTCCCTATTAGCAACAGAGCTGCTATTGCAATTACGGAAAACGTTCGCAATCGATTTATCCATTTCCGTCATTTTCAATCAACCTACTGTAAAAGAGTTGGCTCAAGTTGTAGAACAAGCGAAGAAAAAATCGCTTGCTGTCATTGACAGACAACAGGTGGAAAGAATTCCTTTATCGCATGCACAGCGTAGTCTTTGGTTTATTCAGCAACTGGACGAATCAAGTGCATCTTATAATATTCCACTTGTTTATACATTCGAACAGCCAATTGATGTTTTAAAACTGATTAAAGTTATTGGTAAAGTTGTAGAAAAACATGCGATATTACGGACAATTTATCCAGCAGTGGATGGTGTGCCCTATCAGCAAATAGTTGATGAAGCGCCTAAAGTTCTCATTGAGGAAGTTGCCCTAGACGAAGTGCAGTCCAAAATTAAAGCTTGCACACGCTATGCTTTCGATTTAAAACATGAGCCTGGATTCCGTGTGACGCTTATTAATATGAAAACTCTGGTAGTCGTGTTTCATCATATTAGTGCGGATGGCTGGTCACTTGCGACATTTACCGAAGATCTGCAGCTTGCCTATGACCTTCATGAGCTCGAGCCGTTAACGATTCAATATCATGACTTTGCGGTTTGGCAACAAACGCACGGTGTTTACACAAACGACAACTTATCTTACTGGACGGAAAAATTAAAGAATGCACCGGATGAAATTGAGCTTGTCCGCGATGGAAAGCGTCAATTCCAGTCTAAACCAGACAGCGAGACATTGACTTTTACAATCAATGCTGCGCTTCATAGACGATTACAGCAGCTCGCTAAAAATAAACAGGCTACTCTGTACATGGTGCTTCAAAGTGGATTTTTAGCTTTAATGACGAAACTCGGTGCAGGCGAGGATCTGATTCTCGGTAGTCCAATGGCCGGCCGTGATCAGGAAGAATTGCTGGCAAATGTCGGTATGTTCATAAATACAGTAGCCATGCGGACGGATACTTCCGGAGACCCTGACTTTGTAACATTACTGGAGCGAGTGAAACAAACATGCATTGAAGCAATGGAGCACCAGTATGTTCCTTTTGACCATATTGTAGAACGCTTGAAGCCGACACGTGTCCCTTCACAGCATCCGATATTCCAGATTATGTTTGCCTTGCAAAACACACCTCAGCCGTCACTCGTATTAGAGAATCAAAAAGCTGACATTCAGTTGCATACAGTGGGTCAACCGAAATTCGATCTAAACATTGAAATGCGTGAGGAATTCGTTGGCGACAAACCAAACGGCATCGAGGTATTGGTAGAATACCGAACTGATTTATATGAAACAGCAACGGTGTCCGCTCTCATGCAACGCTATGTTTCCGTACTTGAACAGGTGATGAATAACCCAATCCTGTCTGAGCTGAATGTGATGTTGGAAGGTGAACAGAAAAAAGTGCTGCTTGACTGGAACCCGAAAGGTCATATAAGCGAACAAAAAACGATAGCCGAACAATTCGAAGCGATTGCAGAAATGCATCCACAACGCATTGCCGTAAGTGACGACAATGAGGAGCTTACTTATCTGGCCCTAAATCGTAAAGCGAATCAACTGGCGCATATTTTACTCGAAAAGGGAGTTACAACTGAAACATTTGTAGCACTTTTAATGCCGCGCTCCGTCGAAATGATTGTCAGTATTTTAGCTGTGCTTAAAACAGGAGCTGCCTATGTACCGATTGATCCTGTTTATCCGCAGGAACGTATTGACTATATATTAAAGGATTCAGCACCTAGCTGCTTAATCACTTCCATCGACCTGAAGCAGGAAGCAGAAGCAATGAATGCACTGGAAGTCATCGTAATGGAGGAGCTTCCTCTTGCATCATATCCTTCTGAAAACATTAAACATCACGACCGACTAGGCATCCTTCACCCAATGAATCCAGCCTATGTTATTTATACATCCGGATCAACAGGCCGACCAAAGGGTGTGGTGATTCCTAACCAAAATGTCATCCGCTTACTTGATGCAACAAATGAATGGTTCCACTTCAATGAAGAAGATCGCTGGTCACTCTTCCATTCCTATGCATTTGACTTTTCGGTATGGGAAATTTGGGGCGCCCTGTTATACGGTGGCGAGCTTGTCGTCATTCCATACAACGTAAGCCGCTCGCCAATCGACTTTTTGGAATTGCTTGCCGAGAAGAAAATTACGGTGCTGAACCAAACACCATCCGCTTTCTATCAGCTAATGACGGTGGATAAAGAACAGCCCGAATTATCCGAAAAACTGGCGCTTCGTTACATTGTTTTTGGTGGTGAGACACTTAATCTCACTCGTTTACAGGAATGGTATGACCGACATCCGGAAGATGCCCCTACCCTTGTGAATATGTATGGCATCACGGAGACAACCGTACATGTCAGCTACTTGAGTTTAAACGAAGAGCTTAGCCAGTCACAGGCGAATAGCTTGATTGGTACGGCGATTCCCGATTTGAATATTTATGTTCTTGATGAGCAGTTAAAGCCTGTTCCGCCTGGTGTTGTTGGTGAAATGTATGTCACAGGAGAAGGTTTGGCACAAGGTTATTTAAATCAGGCATCCCTTACTGCTGAACGTTTTATCGCCAACCCTTATGGCACTCCGGGAAGTCGTATGTACCGTACTGGTGATTTAGCTCGATGGACGAAAAACGGCGAGTTGGATTATATCGGACGTATCGATCATCAAGTGAAAATACGTGGATTCCGTATCGAACTTGGTGAAATCGAACAAGTTCTTCTGAAACATTCGCAAATTGCACAAGTAGCTGTCATCGCTAGAGAAGATCGAAAAGAAGATGTACGCTTGGCTGCCTACTATATTCCGGAGCAAGGCAGTGCTGTAACCGAACAAATGCTAAAGGATTTCGCTTCCTTGTCGTTACCAGCCTATATGGTCCCGACTAGCTACACTTGCTTGGAGCAGATGCCACTAACAGCGAACGGAAAGCTCGATACGAAGCAGCTTCCTGCACCAGTCATCACATTGCAGGAGCTTGTTTTACCAAAAACACCACAGGAAACTTTGCTCTGTGAACTATTCTGTGAAGTACTGAATCTTCCACAGGTTGGAACAGACGACAGCTTCTTTGAACTTGGCGGCCACTCGTTATTAGCCGTTCAGCTTATTGGACGCATTCGCGAGGCTTTCGGTAAAGAGCTCGCAATCGGACATCTATTTGAAGCACCTACCGTATCCGGACTGGCCCATGCTCTGCAAAATGGAAAGGATTCTCAAGCTTTAAACGTTGTTCTGCCGCTGCGTGCTGGGGAACAGCCGATCTTTGCCATTCATCCTGCCGGCGGATTGAGTTGGTGCTATGCCGGACTATTAAAAAATCTGCCTGCTGAATTTGCCCTTTACGGCATTCAAGCGCAAGGTATTGCGGAAGACTGCGAATTCCCTCACTCGTTGACTGAAATGGCAATGAGCTATATTGAGGCAATTAAGGAAATTCAACCAACAGGACCTTATCGTTTGCTCGGCTGGTCACTTGGCGGAAATGTCGTTCAGGAAATGGCTGTACAACTGGAACGACAAGGAGAATCTGTATCGCTTCTTTGCATTTTGGATGCTTATCCGTTTACATTCGTTCCTCCAGTTGAATTGACCGAGGAACAGGAGGCTCTTGTTGCGCTGCTTGCCCTAGCCGGCTTTGAACCTGACATGGAAGATGAGGTTACTCAGGAATATGTGATAGACGCATTGAAAGCTGAAGGAAGTGCAATTGCTACATTGGATGAAACGACGATTTTACGCTTAAAAGAAGTTTATAAAAACTCGATTAACTTATTGAAAAAACATAAGCCTCAAATTTATAATGGAGACCTTTTATTTTATAAATCTACACTCGTACCAGATTGGATACCTGATGTTGATGTAGCGTCATGGAAACCATATATCAAGGGAGAGCTAACACAGATTGATATTGCCTGTCGCCATAAAGATATGTGTCAATCCATCCCATTAAATGAAATCGGTCAAACTTTAATCAACCACTTAGTAAAGGAGAAAAAAATGTATGTCTAACCCTTTTGAACAAGCTGATCGTGAATACTATGTTTTGCGAAATGCGGAAGAACAATATTCCTTATGGCCAGCAGCGATTCCTGCCCCTGCTGGATGGGAGATTGCTTTCGGACCAGCTATAAAAGCATCGTGTCAACTATATATAGAAGAAACATGGGTGGATATGAGACCTAAAAGTCTGCGGAGTCTTTTAGGATGAAAGCCCAACGCGCAATTATTATCGTTCTCTATGTAGTGGCGATGTTCATGGTTTCCATTGATGGAACAATCGTCAACGTGCTACTTCCCACAATTGCCAATGAATTTGGTGTAGCTCCAGGTGCGACAAACGCCATTAATATCGGTTACCTTGTCAGCATTGCTGTTGCGTTGCCTGCTGCCGGCTATTTAAGCAATCGTTTCGGCGTAAAAAAAATGTACCTGCTTTCTGTCAGTATGTTTACATTTGCTTCTCTACTATGCGGGTTGGCGGACAGCTTGGAGGCACTTATTCTGGCACGGGTTCTGCAAGGACTGGCAGGGGGTATTATTACACCTGTGAGCATGACCTTGCTATTTCGGACATTTTCTCCACCTGAAAGACAAAACCTGTCCCGTTCATTAGTATTGCCAATCGCTTTTGCACCGGCGATTGGCCCCCTTGTGGGAGGACTGTTTTCCGAATATTTATCATGGAACTGGGCGTTTTTCATTAATATTCCGTTTGGCCTCATAATCGTACTGATCGGGCTTTATGCCGTCAACGAGTTCGAGCTATTTAAAGCACCATTTGATACGAAGGGCTATGTGCTCATTGCAATCGGTTTGCCAATGTTAATGCTGACACTTAGTCTCATTGCTTCTCAAGGTATTTCTTTAGCTGTCGTAATAAGCGCGGTCATCGGTGTATTTTTATTAAGACGCTTTTATGTATATGAACAACAAATAAAGGAACCTCTTCTAGATGTACGTCTTTATGAAGAGCCACAGTTTCGTTCTTCAAGTCTTGTTGCGATGTGTTCTATGGGTGCCTTAATGGGAATGCTTTACCTGTTCCCTCTTATGTATCAATATACTTACTCGGCTTCACCGTTAGAAAGCTCCCTAATTACGTTTACCGAAGCACTCGGATTGATGGTGGCATCAAAATTACTGCCTGGAACGGCTAAACGTTTTGGCATGCTTTTCACAGTACGTCTTGGTCTGATCGGGACTGTTATTATTTTTTGCTGCATCGCCATCATTGGTCCTTCTGCAAACCCTTGGCTATTGCGCGGCTTGATGTTCGCAATGGGTATATGTTTAGGTCATAGCGTAATCGGCTCTCAAATCTCTGCCTTTCATCATGTAGCGAAAAGCCAAATGAGTAAAGCAACAACACTGTACAATATGCTCAATCGAGTTGGCGCGGCTGCAGGAATTGCGCTTGTCGCGACTACATTAACAGTGACTGGTCGTTACTTTTCAGAAATGCTTTCTTATCAATATGCACTTATTGCTACGGTTGGACTGCTTTTGGCAGGTCTAGGCTGTTCTTTATTTGCCAAAGAACAGGAAACCATTCTAAAAGGTGAGAAAGCATGACAACAGTTGCCTATTGTAAAATCGACGATATGCCTGCAGAATGGCAACATTATCTTCCTTTTTTAGAAGCGGAAGTGGTTCAGCGTGTTGAGCGAATGAGGAAAGTGGAAGATCAGTTGCGAACAGTTTGTGCCCATTTGCTGACGAAAATGGTATTGGTGACGACTTTCAAAAAGGAATTGTCGGATGTTTGCTTTTCCAAAGATTCAAACGGTAAGTACCAAATGGAACAAGACCTTCACTTCAACATTACGCATTCGGAGAATTATGTAGCCTGTGCCATTAGTAAATTTCCGGTCGGCATAGATATTGAACAACACGTAAAAAGAGATTTCTCGCTCTTTCAATCTTTATGGAGTGATGAGGAAAAGCAGCTTTATCCGCTTCATGAACAGGAAGCATTCTATTCGCTGTGGACTGCAAAGGAAAGTTACGGGAAGTACAAAGGCTTTGGTCTGCAAAGTTGTTTGACAGAAGTAACCATTCATCAAGATGGGACAATCCACCTTCCTGATAGAATCGAAAAGGCCCTTGCTGTTCCTTTTGTTATTGCTCCTAATTACAGTACTACGGTATGTATCGAGGATTCCTTAGAAGCAGTAACCAGGTATGAGTGGGAACAAATTGGAGCATTTTTTAATAGTGTCTAGATTTTCATTAAAGAAAGCCTGTAACCATTTAGAACCGGTTGCAGGCTTTTCCTATTCATTTTACAGTCGCTGGACATTTTTAATGATGAAGTTACTTTTAGGGAGACTTGGAATGCTTACTTTGCTGTAGCTTAAATCCTGCTCCGGAATATCGTATGTCATTTTGTTGACCAAAAAGTCGAGACTCACTTTCATAATTTCTATCGTTACCCACTCACCTGCACAGCGATGGCCTAGATAGTAATCACCGCCACCTTGGGGAATAAAGCTGAAAGGACTGCCATCCCAGTTCTCAAAGCGGCTCGGTTGAAACACTTCAGGATTTCCCCAAATATTAATATCATGATTCGTACCATACAGATCAAGCAAGGTTAAAGTACCTTTTTCAAACGTATAATCTTTCCAAGTAAAATCTTCTTTTACTTCTGCAGCGGCAAATGGGAAGAATGGATAAAAACGTCGCACTTCCTGAACAAACATCTGCGCAATCTTTCTATCGCCGGATTTAAGTTTTTCGCGCTCTTCCGGGTAATGGTGGACGGCTAATGCAGAAAAGTTAATATAGACTGAAATCGCTACAATTGGTCTTAATATATTGATTACTTCAACAGAAGCGATTTTCGTATCGAGAAGGTTGCCTTCCAAATCATGGTGCCACGCAAATGTATACAATGCCGTACCTTCTTCTGGATTCAGTTTGCCACCACGCACTTCATCGATAATATTACCCATCCACTTTTCTACTTGATTTCGTGCATGTCTCCCTGCCCAATGCGCTGGTCCAATAGCTGTTGCTGATTCGAACATTGCCCTTAAATCGTGTGCCAGTTTTTTCATGTCCTTTTCTTCTACTGGCACGCCGGCCCACTCACAGGCGGTACGGCACATAATTTCCAGAGTTTCTTCATAAAGCTCGATTTCGTCCATCCGCTGCCACTTATATAAAGCCATTTCCCACTCTTTAGCTACAATTTCATTCAATTTTTCAAGTCGTTTCGGTGTCATAATCGACATAAACATTTCTTTACGATGTTTATGGGCATCTCCGTCTAGTGACTGCACACCATTTTTGCCAAACAATGTTTCCGCAACACGGTTTGGTGCAACACCTTGCCTTTTGAATTTGCTGTTGTCATAAAAAATATCTGCGGCTTCTTTTCCGCCCATACAGATCGCTTTTTTTCCAAGTAACCTCGTTTCAAAAACGTCTGAATGGAAACTTTGACGTCTATTCAATATATACAAATAGCCTTCCCTCAGAAGATTTAAGCTGTGGTCAAGTCCTTCTTCCTTTGGTACTGAATTTGACATATTATTCACTCCTTTTTATATAAATAACATTGTTGGTAACCAATTCCCTGTTTATTCTTTTAAAAAACTTACCTCTGATTAATACCGCCAATAAAAATCAAAAACCAGGCAGCAAAAAACAAATTGTTTTTCACTACCTGGCTATTTAAATTAAACTTTTCACTTCGTTTCGGCTTACCAAGCAGGGTTGCTTGTTACTTGTACTTGCTCCTCTACGGAAGACGGTTCACTGTTTAGCTGGTCAATAATCTGCTTTGTAGAAAAGACCGCGCCACAGCGTTGTGCTACGTATTTAATTGCCATTTCATGCTCCTCTATTGTGAAATCAGCGACCGCATCTGCAATGAAAAATGGCTGTATGTCCGTCATGAAAGCCTCTCCAGCTGTCATGAGGCAACCAATATGAGCATAAACGCCACAGATGATTAACTGATCACGTCCTTGTTCGTGCATGATTTCCAATAAATTTGTTTTCTTAAATGCACTGTAGCGCCACTTTTTCAACACGATATCGTCTGATCCTGGTGCCAATTCATCAATTACTTTTGTAATGTTCGGATCATCTTTAAGTCCTGGTCCCCAGAAATCAGTCAGCAACGCCCGGTCCTCAGCTTTTTGATTACCCGATTGCGCTGTATATACAACAGGGATGCCAAGCTCATCACATTTTTTTCGGATTGCCTGTATGTTGGCGACTAATTGAGGGATTAATGATTCATCTTGCTTGTAGTAATCAATAAAGTATTGCTGCATGTCATGAATTAATAGAACAGATCTGTTCGAATCCGCTTCCCATAGTACTTTATTTTTCGGAAGATTACTTTCTTTTGGCATTTCGTATGAAGAGATAGCTGGAATAGCCATCGAATCACTCCTTTTATATGTTTTTAGTTGATTCGTTCAATTAAATATCTTTAAACTGCTCTGTATTAATCCCCATTGCGCGAAGCATCGTTTGGAATTTAGCACCAGTTTCGGCTAGTTCTTCTTCAGGCTTCGACTCGCCGACAATGCCTGCACCTGCAAATAATCGTAATGAATGCCCATTTGCCTCTGCACATCGTATTGTTACGACCCATTCTCCGTTTCCTTCGGCATCACACCAGCCAACCATGCCCGTAAAGAATCCACGGTCAAACGGTTCAATTTCAGAGATTGCCTGTCTTGCCTTTTCAGTAGGAGAACCACAAACAGCTGGAGTAGGTTGTAGTGCAGCCGCCAAATCAAACGATGATATTTCCGTATCCAGCAACTCTCCTTTAACGACAGTCGAGAGATGCCACATCGTTTCAGTAGTGACCAACGAAGGTTTTTCTGGAACCTCCATATTTTTAAGGAATGGAGACAAAGCATTCGCTACATTCTCCACTACTACCGCATGCTCATACAGGTCCTTTGGAGAAGATAGCAGCTCTTTTGCGCGTCTTTGATCTTCTACAGGATCTTTACTTCGTGGTCTTGAACCTGCCAACGGATTCGCAATCGCATGCATACCTTGTCTTGAAACGAGCAGCTCTGGACTAGCGCCGATTAGTGTGGTCCTTTGCTCCTCGGAAGCAATATCCGTTGCAAACGTATAGCCATGTTTATTTTGATAGGCAAGATTATGTAAAAGCTGTGGAATATCAACAGACTCCGTTAAGCTCAGTTCCAATGAACGTGAGATTACGATTTTGTCCAGCTCACCGGAACGAATTTTTTCAATACCTTGCTCTACTCCTTTCATGTAATACTCAGGAGATGGAACAGATATTAGCTCATTGACAGCTACTGGAGCGGAACTGACCTGTCCTCTTCCCTCTTTTTGAAATGAAGGAGAAAAATGAACGGAATTAGGAACATGCAAACAGGCCTTTTTAGAGGAATCAAAGGGTACAGCCCCAGTCACGATTGGATATGGGTGTCCCTGCTCTTTTGCTTTTTTAAGTGTCAAGGCAACCTTTTTAGGCAACTCAACCATTTGTTTTTCATGGTCTTCTTCAGACGGCACTTGCATGAATACACCTTTTCCTAAAATCGTTCGGTATGGAGTCTCGATGAAGAAGTCACCAACTCGATAATCATCTAAAAGTTCTTGTTCAATTACTGCGTTTTGTTTGCTTACCATACTACCTCTCCTTTTATTTAATTATTCAGAATTCAACAGGCAGATTTAACTCGCTCCTAACGTTGCTCCACCATCCACGACAAGGTTGCTCATTGTAATATGGCTAGATTGATCGGATAGGAAAAATAAAATAGCATCGACAATGTTTTGGGGCTGAGCAATCTTTTTCAGCGGAATTCCTACTTTAAAACTTTCAGGTATACCTTTAATCATCATTTCAGCCCCATTATCATCTGTCCAAAGAGAACGCTGCATGTCCGTATCAGTTGAGCCAGGTGAGACAATGTTACAGCGAATGCCATGTTCTGCGAGCTCTAAACCTAGACACTTTGTAAACATAACGGTTGCTGCCTTTGATGCTGCATAGGCTGCCATTGAAATTCTGGGCACACTAGCCGCATTAGAGCCGACTGTTACGATAGATCCTTTTTTCCTTGGAATCATATAACGACTTATCGCTCTAGAAACGTTAAAAACCCCTGTCGTATTAATCGAAAATGTTCTCGCCCAATCTTGGTTACTAAATGTCTGAATAGGGCCGCTAGACAGTATTCCAGCAACATTTACAAGCATTTCAATTGGTCCTATTTCACTTTCGACTGTGTCTACAATTGCATCGATTGCCATACTATCCCCTACATCTGCTGGAAAAGCGAATACCTCGAATCCTTGTTCCTTAAAACGGTTAACCTGGAGATTTAATTGTTCCTCGTTATAATCTACAACCGCAACTTTTACACCTTGTATAGCCAAACTCTCGACAAGGGTTCTACCAATTCCTTGGGCTCCCCCTGTTACAAGTGCAACTTTCCCTTTCAATTCCTGAAAGTTCACATCAACACTTCCTTTCTCAATTTATAGCGATATGTAAAGATAGCTTAATTTCCTATAAGAATCTCATCAATCAATAATGATAATCATTATCAGTTGATTCTATTAGCAATGATAGCGATAACTTCCAACACCGTCAAGGTCCTTATCATTTTCACTAATAAAGACCTAAAAATAGATTTAAAAATACATTTTAGTAGAAAAAATCACTATTTTTCTTTAATTTATAAGGACATTGGTTTTTCAAATAACCATAAAAAGGAATTGGCGTGAACCGTGCTAACTGTTTAAGGCAGTGTTTACAATTTCATATTTGAGAGGTCAAACTAGCTAATATCCAAATCTCGAAACCCTTTTCTAATATACGTTTCCGACTGTTTTCATACTTTTGGCAAAATATTTGAAACAATTCATGGAAAACTATCGTAGATTACGAGGAGGGTTCTAATTAAATCATCATGGAGGTGACTGAATGAGAAATTTATCTTCGTATATTATGTTTTTTGGAATATTTGTTGTCGCTTTCAGTGGCAATTGGATCATTCTCAATTATGACAAGGTATCCATCTATCCGAAAAGTTCTACTATTACATTCGGGATTGGATTAATTGTTGTAGTTTGTGGTTTTATAATGAGTAAATTATCTACTTACCGTGAGGATGAACATGCACTTCAAAAGGATTACCGGGATTCTTTAAATAAGTGGCTTCAAGCTAATGGTCCATCGAATAAATGGTTTACAGGAATAATACTTATCCCATTAGTAATTTCAGCATTTTATAGCTGGGATTTACTTTTCGTCCTACTTAAAGTGTATTTATTTTTAGGCATTGTTTTGGCAGGTTTCGTTTATTTATTGAAAGAAGATAGACTGGAAGCGGTTGATTTTGAATTTAAAGGAAAAACAAAGAAACTGATGAATTTGATTGATTATCGTAAGCATCCGTTTAACATTTCACTTATTATTTATATTCTTGTTATAGTGAGCTTTGTTTTGAGCAAGCAATGGGAAATTCCATTTTATATGGAAACAAGCGGCAACGCCCGCTACGCCGCTTCTCTTCCGATGCTTTCGTTTTTTATGTCCAGTTTGATGGTAATCAGCACTTTTATTTATATTATTCATAATGGAGATCTTTTTGGTTTTCGTAAAATTGAGCTCAGTACTGAAAGAGTAATGTTCGTCCATTTTGGAGAAGTTTTTTGTGGACTTATTTTAATTACGCTCATTTTCACAGTAATCTATGCTCTGTATTCCTTATAGTTAAATGACCGTCACAATGAATAAATCTTTGTGACGGTCGCTTTTTATATTTTGTGTTATATCGATTTTGGGGAATGACATAATATCTTTATAAAGCGCTTCCCTTTATCTAGGTGCATTTCGACTTAAAATTGCTGAAGTGTTTTCTGCATGCTGGTTATTTAATGTTGTCGGTGTACTATCTACTTCGTCATGAGCCTTTACAGTGTCTATTGGAATAATATCTGTCGTTTGAACTTCAGTTGCTTGTACAAGCAATGCTTCACTATCGTGTTGTGAAAAGCCAAGTACCTCTCCAATTTGCTTTATGGTCTTTTGTTTTTCATTATTAACGTTTGATTCCTTCATTTTTTCACACCTCCTCTTTTTAGGATGTGTGATGCTTAGTTCATTATGTAAAAAAAATTTTTTCTAACTATAAAGGCGCTGTTCCTTTTTTTGAAGGAAAGCGCCTGAAAAAATGCCATCACTTAAAAAGGCATGGCATTCTCCATTGTTTTTATAATTGCATACCTGTCCATTGCCAATATGAAAAGTAGAACAGCATGATGACGAGTATATAAAGGGGCATTAATAATGCGCTTAGCTTTACTAGGTTCCGCGCATCATAGGAAATTTCCCCTTCTTCATAAAACAGCAGCAGTGCTTTCGAGCTGACTGGCACTGTGACACAATAATTCATCCCGATTAAACTTAGGAAAACGACGGTTGAAGGGTTCACGCCGATTAATTCGCTGAATATGATTAGGCCCGGAATAAAGACAATGGCACGGGTCGTATGTGAGGTAATATACAAATGACTAGTTACGGTTATAACTAGAATCATTAGCACAATCAGCCAATCAGGTGCCCCGACAAACATATGCAGCACACTGATCATTTCGTTTTCGATCCATTGAACGATCCCCGTATCTACCAAAACTTTGCCGAGCGCGGTTGCTGCTGCAACAAAGACAACCAAATTCCATGAAACGGCATTCATTCCTTGTTTCCAGCTAATGATTCCGAAGTTCGGCATCATGAAAATAATGGCACCGATTACTGTAATCAATTCAATATCCAATCCATGAAGACTTTCTGTCATCCACCCGATGATTAAAAAGAAAATAAGAATCATCGTCTTTTTTTCATCATTTTGAAATTTTCTTGTTATGATTTTTTCTTCATGTTGGACATTTTCTATTGTCTTTTCGCCATCACGTGGCCACAGCAGCCATTTAATAACGAGTAAGGATATAATCGTCACAACCAATGCAAACGGCACACCCCATATTAACCATTGGATATAGGAAATGGATTCACCAACCGTGCTTTCCAGAAAGCCGATTCCGATTAAATGCGAACCTGCCCCGACTAATGTAGCGGATGTACTCATTAAAATAATGACAGGTGCGATAATCGCCAGCACCCTTTGTTCATTTGACGAAAATTTCTGACTAACTTGTTTAATAATCGGCATAGATAAAGCCGCTCTTCCTGATGTAGAGGGAATAAAAAAAGCAGAAGTGAATAATACAGAACTGAGCCCAAGAACGACATTGTCTTTTTGATTCGACTTGCTTAGGATGAAAAGCGATAATCGCTCGGCTAATCCAGATTTTTTTACGGCTTCTCCTATAATAAAAGCCCCAATCATCAGCCATACGACTTTCTCGGATAAGGAGTTATATAACAAATCCGGCTCTGCTGCATTCATTAAAATAATAAACGCTATGAGTGAGATTGCCACCCAGCCGGCTGAAAATTTGGTTGTAACCCATAAGATCATTGCAGATAAGAATGCAAATAGAGCTACCTTTGCACTGTAGTTCAAATCATTAATGGAAATAACTGCAATCATTATGAGGATGTGTATAGCAATAATAATCAATGTCTTCTTCGGTATTGATGGAATCTTTGTTTTTGGGATATTTCCCCTCTTACTCTCGATTTGATTTTTCATTTTAGTGGACTCTTTCTTTCCTATGTTCTTTATTGGCAATTTCCATACCAATGGAAACTTTTCGTAATATGGATTCTATGCTTTCCTCAATCCATTTTGGAGCCTTTTTTATCGCATTTTCCAAAGATGTTGGTTTTTGGATGATACTACTAAATGCATCAATTCCCGCCTGATAGTTGAGATTTGCACCTTTTCCAATTGTTCCCGTAATGGCAATGACCGGGATATTATTTTTTTTCGCTATTCGCGCAACCTCCGCTGGAATTTTTCCGTTCGGTGTCTGGAAATCCAGAGAGCCTTCCGCAGTTAATACAATATCCGCTGTCAAAATTTTCTCTTCAATCTTAATATACTCCATAATGATCTTGAATCTCGGATGTAGTTTAGCACCCGTAAATCCAATTAGTCCCGCGCCTAACCCACCGGATGCCCCGCTGCCAGGCAATGAACGGACATCCAGCCCTGTTGCTTTTTCGATTAAGGATGCATAATGGTCCAAAGCGGATGATAATCGTTTTACCTGTTTTGGCGTGGCTCCTTTTTGTGGTCCAAATATATAGGCAACTCCCTTTTCCCCGCATAAAATATTTTTCCAGTTACAGGCAACATTAATCGAAACGTCCTTTAACCGTCGATCTAAATTTTTTGTCACAATGGAATCCACAGCCAATAGATCTTCCGCGCCATTCACCTTGATGATTTGATCGTTTTCATCTAAAAATTGAATACCTAATGCTTGTGCCATTCCTGCACCACCATCCGATGTACCTGAATCCCCACAGCCAATGAGCATATTGTCAATTCCGATATCCAGTGCTGCAACGATTAGTTCCCCAACACCATATGTAGTCGTTTTTAATGGGTTTCTTTGATTGCGCGGCACCAGCTTTAAACCAGCTACCGCCGCCATTTCAATTACCGCAGTCCGTTTCCCATTCTCTTCATAAATGCCGAAGTAGCTTTTTATTTTCTTACCGAGAGGTCCGGTTACTTTTTTATAAATTAGTTCCCCATGCTTTAAACGAACAATTGTTTTTACAAAACCTTCTCCGCCATCAATCATAGGTATCACTTCCAAATCTGCGGTCGCATTAAAACGCCTTACCCCACGTTCCATTGCTAAAGCTACTTCCTCTGCGTCCATACATTCTTTAAATCCTGATGGGACGATAACAATTTTCATTTCAGCAGCCCTCCCTCAATTTATTAATTGTTAATGTACCACCCCTAAATTAGAAAATATAGAGAGTTCTGTTAAAATACGATAATAGAACCAATAGGAACCGCTTACACTAAAAATGCGCTATTCCTTTTGAAGGAAAGCGCATTGGACTTATTTATTATTCTTCGTAAATCATCTTCTTCGTCATCCCGCCGTCAATTGTTAAGTTCGTTCCTGTTATAAAATTATTGTCCGGGTTTGCTAAATATAGGCACGCACGCGCAATGTCATCCGGTTTGCCGACACGGTTTGAAAGATGCTGTGAATGGTCGGACGATTTGAGGGCATCGTAGTCTCCTGTTTCAATCCATCCCGGTGAAATGCTGTTTACTGTTATATTTAATTCACTGAACGAGCTTGCCAATGCATGTGTCAGTGCCACAATCCCACCTTTAGACGCTGCATAACTTTCAGAATGCGGTTCAGACATCTCAGCACGTGTAGATGCCAGATTAATAATGGCACCACCGCTTTTCATTAATTTTGCCGCTTCACGCGAGCATAAAAAGACGCTGCGCAAGTTGGTATTAATAATGTCATCCCAATCATCGATTGATAATTCCAGCGGTGAAACCCATTTCCCTTTCCCGGCATTGTTGATTAAAATATGAATTCCGTTAAAACGGTTTGCTGCCTTTTCCATCGTTTGGCGAACGTTCTCTTCACTGCGCACATCCGTTTCTATAAAGATGGCAGAATGGCCTTCTGTTTGGAGTTGCCCTGCCAGTTGGACACCTAAGTCATGCTCCATATCCGCGATGACAACATTTGCACCGGCTTTGGCAAAATGAATCGCAATCGCGCGGCCAATACCTTGCGCTGCACCTGTGATGACGACTGTTTTATTTTGAAACATTTCATTTCCTCCCTTATAAATTGCTTATTAAGAGTGTAACTGAAATGGGTTGGGATTTTATTAGAAAAGTTTGTGCGGATATTAGAAGAGTTGGGGAGAATATTTGAACATTAGCGGTCTTTATTAGCATATCTCGGACACTTATTTGAACAATTTAAACTTATATTAGAAAATACGATTTTTATTAGAAGAATTGCACAACATATTAGAACAATTAAGGTCTTTATTAGAAAATTAAATTACGGTATATCGCCCAGCTTTAGGTCAAGCAATCCATTGCAGCAGGTAAATGCTTCACTTTCATGCTATAATGGGTAAAGTAGATCATTGCTAGTAAGGCATTGACAAAGGAGATAACATAATGAATCAACAAAAACAAGAATCAACACAACAATTACCTGAAAATTTCAGTGAGTTAAAGAAGGCTGTCAATAGAACAGCAGACTGGGAAGAACGTTTAAATGCGGTTCAGGAATTAGCGAAATATAAATCGGATGAAACGATTAAAATTTTACAATATGTAGCAAAAGCGGATTTAGTAACAAAGGTTCGTGAAGCAGCAGCACGCCATTTAAAGAAAATGGGTCAAGAGGTTGAAGCAGCTGAAACACCTAAAGGCGATTTATTTAAAGACCTTCGCAAAATTTTCAAACGTATTAAGAAAAGCTTACCTGCTGACCACACATACGAGGACTTCAAGGTGAAATTAGAAAAAATGCGCAGCGATATTTACAACACATATGAAGGCGAAAAAGGCGCACAATTTGACGCTTGGCTGAAGGATATGTGGGAAACGACAACAACTAAGAAATAAGTCTATTTGGGAGAACACGGGATTACTTTCGTGTTCTTTTTATTTACATAATTGTACGAGTATAGCTTGGATGAATGTTGTGAAAAATATATAGAAAACAGAAAAAGATGAGGTGAGCATATTGGGTATTTTTGACGGTTTGATGGGCAATGCAAGTGAATTGAAGACAGAAGATGTTCAAAAGGATATGCATGAAATTATAACGAGTGGAGAAACGGTAAAGCATGCTTTTAAAGTAATAAGGGATACATTTATATTTACGAATAAAAGATTGATACTCGTTGATAAACAAGGTATGACTGGTAAGAAAACAGAGTATTTATCGATCCCGTACAAAAGTATAACGAACTTTTCTATCGAAACAGCCGGCACATTCGATTTGGATGCGGAGTTGAAAATTTGGATTTCCGGCAATAGCGTCCCTATAGAAAAGAAGTTCAATAAAGCGACGAATATTTATGCGGTTCAACGAGTTTTGGCTGAGAATATTTTGGCATTGTAAAGCTAGATTTAGGTAACGGACTATTCGTGTAGTTCGTTTTTTTGTGGTGTTTCTCGGGGGTGGCCTTGTGTACAGGGTACGGCGTATATTAGAAGTTTTTTTGCTATTTTAGAACATCGCGGTGCTTTATTAGAACTTCTGAAACAGATATTCGAAAATCGAGGACTTATTTTAGAAGATCGGTTACACATATTAGCAGATCACAATTTTATTAGAACATTTTAGATTTTATTAGAAGTTTGAGCGGACATATTAGAACTTTTGCGATGGCGAATTTACTCTTTATTGGCATATATTTTAAAATATGTTGTATATTCATTTTAAAAGGGATGAAAGCGAGGGATTATATTGCACATCGAGCTCGATGCTAATACGAAACAATGGATTCAGTCAAAAGGAAAGCCTGTATCCGTAAAAATGATTCAAGTGACTGCGTGCTGTGCTCCCCCTGTTCAGGAATGTATGACTCATTTCGGGAAGCCGAGAGATTTACATAACTATGCGGAATTTAAAATAGACAACTCAGCAATTTTTGTGGAGAAATATCTTTTACGGCATGAAAAAATGATATTGAAACTTACCGGCATTGGTATTTTCAAAACGATTACGGCCAGGTTTAGTTAGGCGGAATGATTTAATTCACTTATAATCGACGAAACCTTAGCTATAGGAGTTTCCGTTTAGCTAAGGTTTTTAGAAAGACTATTATTCATCCTTTTCAATAACTATATACGCTTGTCCTGAAACCATGCTATCTCCCATAGCGCTTGCAGAAATATGTTTTACTTTCCAGCCGCCTTCCAAGTATTTGTTTACTTCAGCCAGCCCATCGTCTTCCTTTGCACCGATTGTGCGCATGTTACTTTTAACCCATATGATTTTCTCCACTATTCCCCACCCCTTGTAAATTAATAAAACCACGATATTTAATACTCACATGAAGAAGTATTTCTCTATTATTCTATTAAATCCTCCTTTCGTTAGAATAGCCTTACTTCCATTTAAAACACGTAAGCTTTTCACTTCAAAATGCCTAAACAAAATACTCCCCTTTGCAGCATTAAAACCGTAAAGGAGAGTATATTTTTTACAATAAATCAGAAATACAACTATTCCCAAATCGCCGATACCCATTCAGGATGGTCGATAAATGGATTGCGGTTGTGCTGATAGTCGGTATAAATAATTTCATTTCGTGTACGTTCGAATGCATCTACCGGATCTGCTTTATGCCATTGAAGCAACACTGACAATTTCCCATGATAAGGAGCAGAGCCGTTATTCACTACATTATTTAATTCTAAATCTGGTTCTCCGCTGTCTCCCTCATAACGAACTGCCATATAAAATAGCATTCGGGCAACATCGCCTTTCACACTATTTCTTGGCTCCCATGAATCGTTGTCAAAATAGTTGCCTCTTGCTTCTGAATGTTCGTTGCCCCCATTGTCAAAATCGAGATTACTTCTTGAACTGTTGACGCTGGCATCGGTAGGACGCAGATGATGCAAGTCTGTACCTGGACCCATTGATGTCCCGAAGTTTCCATGTGATTTTGCCCAAACATGCTCGCGGTTCCAATCATTCGCATTCCCGCCGTTTGTGAATTTCCCTTGTGAGCGTCCTGTATAAAGTAAAATCACATTGTTCGGGTTATTCGGATCTTCATCCGTTTCACGAAGAGCGACCCACACGTTCGAATACGAAATTTCTGTATGATCATCAATAATATTGTGTAATGCCGTTTTTAATGCTGCCCCTGTTTTACCGTAAGCCGCACTATAATAGTCGCCTGTTGTTGGAGGAGGTTCCGGGTTTGGTACGGGATTTGTCGGATTTCCGTCCTGCAGTACAAACGCTGTCCCGTTTTTCATACCCGCATGTGAAAAGTAGGCTGTCAATGTGCCCGTGATTTTCACGCTTTTGCCCATTAAGGACGGATTTGTTTTTAAGCCGAAAGTAGATCTGAAAGAAGTCGGCAGCTGAACATAGATCATCTTGGTTGTATTCGTTTCGGTCGCACTGTCCGCAATGGCTATTGCATAGTCATTCGGAAAATTGCTTGTCAGGACGGTCGTTGTTGCTGTCGGTTGACCCACCACATAGCCTTTTACTGTTTTAACGCTGTTATTTTGATTGCTGATTGCCTGCGAAACCGAATAAGGTGACGAGGATGACCCGTCCCCACTCGCTGCATGCGTTCCCATAGACTGAAGGGGCTGAACGAAAATGAAAAGAATTAGTACCCATGAAAACAGAACACGTGTCGTACGATTTTTACCCATTTTTTCTCCTCCTATATTAGCAATTTAAGTTCAATCAGCAATAGCTAACTAACTTATTCTTATAATATCTTATTTTTATTAATTTTCAGTAAATTATTCTTATAAATTGATTAAATTACGTATTTGTTTGTTAAAAAAATGATTTATTATCTCATAAAAAAACTAGGAAAAGAAAGAAACGAATCTCTCTTTTCCTAGTTATGATCGATTAACCTTCGATATAATTTGCTTCCAAGCTGCGCGCAACTTCCTTAGTTTTATCCAAAACGGCCGGGTGTGACACTGCCACATAAAGCTCCCCCTCATAAAAACGGAACGGAACCTGTACATCTTCCACTTGCCACATGAAAAAGTGGCCTTTAATCTTCATATGGACACCATCCTGACTGGCACCAAACGAATCATGATACTCAAAATCCGATAGCTTTGCAAAGAAGCTTTGGCATTCTTCTAGGCTTAGCGTTGGATTTCCTTGTTGGTCGTGACGTGTAATTTTATAGCGTGTATTCATTGTAGTCATCTAAAAAACTCCTTTTAACCTATATCGCTTTATTATAAATTGTCAGTAGCGTTTAAGCCAATGATAGTTCAAAGTGAGGTAGTTCTTCATTTTATTTCCCTAATATTGCATCCCTCGTAAATCGGCACTTTGGAAAGCCCTGACACCCATAAAAGGATCCGCGTTTACCAGTTCGTAAAATTAAATTACTGCCGCATTTCGGACAAGTTTCTGGTTCAACACTAGCAGTTCCTGCAGAAACCGGCTTCACCTGCACCTTACTCGCTTTTTTCCTTGCAGGTTTTGAAATCTTCTTCACATGCTCCAAGTGCTGCTTTTTAATTTCATTCTTTTGTTGCTTCGTTTCAGGAACTAAAGCTTTCAGAAGTTGCGAAATTCGGCTCAGTTGTTCTGAAGAGATTTCCTTTGTTTTAAATTGTTCAATTGTACGTTTTAAATGCTTGGTTTGAACAACATGCGCTGTTTGAAATGATTCTTTAAATTTGAACGTAGCCGCATTTGAAAAAACAATAATTGAATGTATTGGCACCTCCATATTTAAGTAGTGCTGCAATGCTTTTACATGCGTATTATTTTGCATAACTGGATTATAGAAACGAGATTTTTTATTGTAAATTGTTTGAGTCCAATTCCTTTGATTTTCGTCTCCAAAAATCCACCCTGTGTAATTTTTTGTTTCGATTACGAAAAGTCCGTAAGTCGAAAGCAAAACATGATCCACCTGTGTCATTTCCCCATTCTTTTTCGGTACATACAGGTCATTGTAAACTGTAGTTTCTTCACTTAATTTATCCAGTAATTTTCGAATCCTCTGCTCCCCGATGTACCCTTTCAGCTGTGGAAAAATACTCTTAAAAACAATCGATGTTACAAAAATAAAGCCGAGCGCTACATAGAAGTTTACCTTCAGTAAAATAAATAAAAGTGCTATGTATAGCAATAAACCTACAATTAACATACCATTCCCCCATATAATTTCTTATGAAGAGCCGAATAATATTACATTTAATGTAAAAAATAACACAAAGAGTTATTCCAGTAAACACAAAATATAACCTATCTAGCTTCTAACTCTTCATAAATTAAATACTGCTGGTAGACTGAGCCATTCCGAGTGAAGAAGAACTAGAGCAGTTAACGGCTAGTTTCATCGAACAATGGGAATTATTAAGTAAATAAAAAATAAAAAGAACGGATTCCCTCATGGAAACTCGTTCTTTATTTTTATACTACGACAACTTCATATTGAGCTGATGTTATCATTACTCGGCATGTTGTGGTTCAATTCCACTTTCTTCTACCGATTTGCCTGATACTGTCCACATATTTACTTGTCTTACCGCTGTATCTTCAACTGTATAATCATAAACTACTTTTGGCTCACTATCGAAAATTACATGAAGATTTATAACAGGTTCTATTCTAAAGTCATCTGTATCTGTAATTCTCCATGAATCCATTGGATATTTTTCTTCTAAATGCCCCTCTAATACTTCTATTGCTTTTTCAGTTTGTTGCTCAATAATCAACGGTCTAATTGTCCCTTGATAGATATAACTACAAATTAAAATGGTGCCCAATATAATCCAAACAAACTTCCTAACTCTCTTTGGCAATAAAAAGGTTAGTAGACCTACTGCAAAAATAATTGTTGTAATAAAAAATAACCCGATTAAGATTGTCGGCTCCATTTACTACCATACCCCTTACACTTTTTATGTTCACTATTATCTCACAATAACCCCATATTCGAATAAAACCTTCTTACTCGTTACTAAACTCTATTAAATCTGCTATTTTGTACTGTTTTATTATTTGTTCATTTTCTTTATCAACCCACGTTACTGTAGTCTTTGAATTACTAAACGCTTCCTTAAGTTCCTCTTCAGATAAACCTTTTGCGTAATAAACAAGTTTAGTTTGATATTCCGAAAAGTTTTCAGATTCGTTATCTCTTGATGAACCACCTCCATACCAATATCGGTCAATTTCATCTATGCTATTTAGCGCGTTTCTCCAATCTTCAAAACTCTCAATGTGTCGATTTATCACAGCATTTGTGTGTTTCATATTAAATGTATATTCAAGTACCTTAAAATCTTCTTGCTTTGGATCAATTAAATCTTGAGTGGCACCAACTTTACTGTATTCTTCATCACTGATTGAATAAACTTTTACTTCAATTTCTATGGAAGGTTCTTCATTACTACAGGCTGTCAATAACAGAAAAAATAAACCCGTGAATAACAAACTAAATTTTTTCATACTTACACCCCCAAAATACATCTATTTTTGTATTATTTTACTATTACACTCAAAAATAAAATACCATTATTTGTAACGATGGACCACTAAAAAATTTGCACCAAATATTGATATTCCGTAAAATAAAAAAGCTCTACACATATATGAAAATTGTGCAGGACTTTACTTTTTTTTGAGGTGGATAATTGTTTCTGATCACCCGTTACTATATGAAGCAGTACCACTATTCATTACGGTTTTTTACTCCCCACTCACATAACTGTTCAAAAACAGGTAAAAGGGTTTTAGTGGATCCACTCCTGCATTCTTTATTAAAGAATCGCGCCCAAATGTTGCATAAGAGTGGCATCAGATTTAACCAGTTAGTGTCCTGACGCACAAAGATGTTCCTAAATACGATTTTGAGAACGGGGTTGGAATATAATTAATGTTACCAACATTAGCGCTTAAGTAACTTTAAAAAAGCATCTAAAAACTGCTTGGGAATGAATTTTACTTTAATTTAACAGGAAGTGTATAATTGAATTATTAGAATCTTTTTAACACGGAGGTGGTAAAATATGAATTTTCCAAGACTTTCTCAAATACGACTCCCAAAATTAATATTACACTCGTTGCTTTTAGTCATCGCTTTTACACTACTATCTATAATTACCCAAGGCTTGATTAAGTGGATATTTAATATAAATTTCTCTTCAGTAAATGAACCTACTACTATCTTAGTTTTGATTTGGATGTACTTTGCTATTCAGAATAAAAAATATCAGAAAGACGTTTAGGTTAAATGGGCATAACGCCATAATTTTGAGAATAGCTTATGCATCTCATAGTAGATTAATTCTCTCATTCTTTAGAACTTTTAATTTCAAACTCCTCGTAATTTTCACCCCATGATACTGTAATTATACCAACTTCGCTTCCTTCTAAAGTAGAAGCATTGAGACCACCAGCACTTCCAATATTTAAAGAGTTACTTACATCCTCAACTTTTAAAGTTTGTGAACCACTTTTTTGTCCAATTTTATAAGTAACTTCAATTACTTCTCCATCTTGTAGTTTCTCAATTTCGCCTATATAGTTTATTCTCATCTCATTTTCGCTCCGATTGTCACCATTTTGGAGATAGTTGACTTTATACTTATAAACTACCTTCCAATTATCACCTTCTCCAACATACTCATAGCTTCTAATATCATCATTGCACCCCGATAAAAGAACTACACAAAAGAACATACATATAAGTTTTTTCACTATTCCTTCCCCCTACCTATCGTTAGCACAAAGCAATAAATTATCAAATCTCCATTACCGCTTTTAAACCTTTTCGACTTTTTTTCAAATAAAAATATAACGTTAAGGGGTCACTACCGAAAAGCGCCCGAATGTCCCTTAAGCGTAAACGTTCTATTACTACAGCCTCGATGGATGCTATCAATTACCTTGGGCATTCATCCAACCCGTGCTTTGTCCTGAGCATAAACTAGTCAAATGTCTAATTTCAAAAGGAGTAGATCTTGACTTATGCGAAATATGGAACAAACACCTTTCTATGGTCAGAATACTAGGGGGCTCGATAATTGTATATATCGTTTCACATATATGTGGCTTCGAAACGGAGATAATTTCTGGTTCTTTTTAACATCCGTTGGCCATGAAAGGGCTTATGGCTATAGGTTTTTCGGTGGAAGATGGAATGAATATTCAATAGCTTTAAGAGATATTGTTTCCTTCCATTGCTCTCCTCCGACTCCTACTCTATATTAAATTTAGAAACGCAATATTCAATGTCCGCGAGTCCCTCAATCAACTATAAAACGTTAATCATTCCGGTTAGCGTTTTTTAATCCTCTACCTCTCTTTTTTTCTAAATAGAGAAACTAACATAACAGCTACGATGATTAGATAAATAGCTACAAACACACTATCAATGATTACTGATGTATTTAATAGAACTTGATCTTCGCCTTCCATATACCCAATTACCTTGAACACAGGTGGGAAGATCCAAATAATCCATTTAAAAAACGAAGATATCTCGATAATTGATTTTGAGGAGAGTGAAACTACGATTATTAATACAGAAGAAAGCCAGGCATATTTTTTTGTAGCAAGTTTTGTAGCCGAAAATAGGGTTCCAACTAATATCCCAAATGTCATAAAGGCTAAATGGCTGTAAAATGCATAAACATATAGCTTAAGTGACATATCCCCTTTAAAACTTTCTGTAAAGATCGGGTAAAAAATTGCAAATAAAAGTAAAGGCATCATTATTACTAGAATAGTTAGCCATTTGCCAAATAAGTAACTCACCTTTCTCTTTAGATGTGAGATTAAAATATGCTTTTCACTCTCTTCATCCAACGTAAAAATAGACATTGTAATCCATGTCATGATTAAGTACATTGCAATTGAAGATGCACCGTAACTACTGAGGATCGGTACATTTTTATAGGCATATAAAATAAACACCCATACAAAAAAAATAGCAAAGGGAGGGATAAATTTTAATGAACGTACAAAGCTTATCAATTGGTAACGGATAAATGCTGACAAATTACTACCTCTTCTCTGTTAGTTCTAATATCGAGCATCCTCTATTAAGCAATATAGCCAATACCTTATCAGACTCTTTAGTTGAAACAATTATTTCAACAGAATTCATCCCTATAACTTTGTATTTAATAGAAGGAATATCTTCAATTATCTCCCTAGCAGGGATTTTCGCCCTTATACAAATAAATTTCTCCTTATTGCCCTTCACAGTAGAATCAGAGACAATTCTTCCACTTTCTACAGTTAAAACTCTATTTGCTATTCTTTCAATTAGTAGTGGCTCATGAGCAGTAAAAATAATCGTTTTATCTCCTGAAAGTAAACTTAGCTGATTAGTAAGCTCAATTTTTGCTTTATCATCCAACCCAGTAAGCGGCTCATCCAGTAATAATAAATCAGGGTTCTTCAGCAATGCCTGGATAATTCCAGCTTTCTGCTTTGTCCCTTTTGAACAATGATTTAAAGGGGTCGTTAGAAATTCTGTAATGGAAAATAACTCAGCATAATTCGCAATTCTTTTAAACATTTCTTCATCTGATTTATTAGTCATTTTCCCCATTAAAATTAAATAGTCCTGTAATTTGAACCTTATACTTTCTGGAAAATGTTCAGGTACATATCCTATGTTATTTTGAAATCTTTTCACTTTCCCGGCAGTTTCTTCATATATACCACCAATGAGTTTTAAAAGGCTGCTTTTCCCGGATCCATTATTTCCGGTGATTGCTACCTTCTCACCTTTTGAAATGCTTAAAGAGACTTCTTTAAGAATCATGATTCCGTCAATCTGCTTGCATGCTTGATTTGCCTCGAATATGTTCATGAATAACCACTTCCATCTCCCCACATTTTTCTTGCTGAAATTCGGTAAAGACATTCACATTAAAGTTGCCTTACATAGATAGTGGAACATTTCTTCAATTATACAATAATTTCCACATTAATTTATCATTATAATTGAACAACATGCAAATTAATTAACAAACCCCGTAAGTATAAATAATTGGCCATACAAAAGACACGAACATTGTTAAATCAACGTTCGTGCCTTTCTGGTCTCGTGCACCTACTATGTGTCTTTACAAAAACATCCGAATAATTGAACCATTACTCTCTTTTATTTCTGCTGGGGTACCTGTTGCGATGATGTTGCCACCTTTTGCACCGCCTTCAGGACCGATTTCAATAATCCAGTCCGCTGCACGTATAACTTGTTCGTTATGTTCGACGACGATTACTGTATTACCTGCATCGACAATACGCTGCAGGAGCACTAAATAAGTGTCACTTCCAATATTTCATCTTTAAAACGTTTGCCGTTACATGCAGTGTTGACCACCTTTGTTTTCAAACGATTGCGTCCCTTCAATTTGCGAATATGCTTGCTGGCAACTCGCGCACACACGCTGACCAATTTTTTCAAACATGACACGTAGATCCGTATACATATTCGTCAGCGTACCGACAGTCGAACGAGGATTTTTATTTGTATGATGCTGATTAATTTGAATCGCTGGTGACAAATTCGTAATCGCATCGACACCTGGCTTTTGAATACCCTGATAGCCCGTCGCCTCTAAATACTGTCGCTGACACTCCTGATAAAGTGTATCGAGCAGCAATGTCGATTTCCCCGAACCTGACACACCCGTTATACAAACCAATTTGTTCCTCGGAATTTGTAATGATATATTTTTCAAATTTCCTTCATAAGCGTTTTCAATTGAAATAAATTGCTCCATCTTATCACCCTCAACTATTCGTATAATCTGTTTCCAGTATACTTTAATAACTATGGCTGGTGCTTTAGTGGAGGGTTTTGCATTTTCATTGAAATAAAAAAGAAGCTCCTTATAAAAGAAGCTTCTTTTCAATCTATTTAAACCTGTATTACACCTAATAAAACTGCGATAAATAGTAATGTAATACTTAATCCCCACATCCAGAAGAATGAGTATTTTAAGTGTTTGCCCATTTCCAGACCTGATAGACCAAGTGCTAGCCATACTGCTGGTGCAAGTGGAGAAACGAATGTTCCGACAATGTTACCGATAATCATCGCATACGCTGTCGATAACGAATCGATGCCATACGTTAGGCCAATCTGATCTACGACTGGGAACAAGGCAAAGTAATAGGCATCTGTGCTCAACAGCAAATCAAATGGTACGCCAAGTACACCGATAATAATATGTAAATATTGAGCTAAAAAGCTTGGCAGGATATTTACGGCATTATTCGCAATCGCTGTTAACATACCTGTACCATTTAAAATTCCTAAAAACAGCCCGGCAGCAATGATGATCGAAGCCATTGTTAAGGCGTTCGATGCGTGTGCCTGAATGCGTCCCATTTGTTCTTTCGGTGTACGGTAATTAAGTGGTAACGCGATTGCCACACCGATTAAGAACGCCAAGCCAGCCGGTAAAAGTCCTGACATAAGTATAGCTAGAACAACAATAGCTAAAATAGCATTTGCCCAAATTAGCTTTGGACGTTTCAATGATTCATCTACTTCATTGTTAAGAATACTGTTACTTAAATCAAAGTTTAACGTTTGTCCTGTTTGCGCTCGTTTGGCAATCAGGCGTTTTTCACGGAAGCCCATAAATACAGCAAGTAGTAGCATTAACACAACACCGATCACCTGAATCTTGATTAACGGATGCCAAAGCTCTGTTACATCTGTATCAAGAACGGAAGCAACACGCCCTAATGGACCACCCCACGGAATCATATTAATAATGGCTGCAGAACCAGCGACTAATAATAAAAGTAAGTACGGATTCATGCCAAGTCGAACATAAAGTGGCAATAATGCTGTAATCGAAATTAAAAATGTAGAAGCACCTGAACCATCTAGCTGGGCAATGACAGCAACAATAACCGTTACGATCGCAACAAGCACGACATTTCCTTTTGATAGCGCTACCATTTTATTGATAATTGGTTCGAATAACCCGACATCCTGCATTATCCCGAAAAAGATAATTGCAAAAATAAACATAATCGCAACACTAATTACGGAGTCAATCCCATCCCCGAAAAACACCCCTAAATCATCAAACGAATAGCCTGCAATAAACATTGCAATGACAGGTGGAATAACCATTGCAACAATTGGTGATACACGCCCACTAATTAACAGCGCGACAATAACTAAAATCGTTATAATTCCTATAATACTTAACATAAAACAACCCCCATTGCTTATAATTGTAATAATTTTATGACAATTATGTGTATGGGGGAATAATGTGATCATTTATTCAATAAAAACAATAAAGCTAATTTTGTTCATAAGTTTCACACAAGACATAATTACGTTCCGGACGACCGACTGTTCCATAGAGCAGCTGCGTTGCAAGCACATTCATTTCTACTAAATATTCTAAATAGCGACGGGCAGTGGAACGGCTGGTCCCAATCACTTCACTTAACTGAGTAGCTGTTAACGTTGTGTATTTTTGCTCCTTAAATAATTGAATAACCTGCTCGAGCGTATATGTATCAATTCCTTTAGGCAATGTCTTTTCTGTCGCAGTATTATCTTTCCGGTAAAAAAGTGCATCCAAATCGTTCTGTGTAAAGTGTGCTTTCTTTTGAAATGCGGTGCGTGTCAGTTGAAGCTGCCGAAACGCTTTTTGCAGTCTCGCTTCATCGAACGGCTTCACAATATAATCAAATATCCCGTACGAAAATAATGCTGCCACATGTTCACGCTCGGCTGCTGCTGTCACCATGATAATGTAGATACTCGGAAAATGAGCCCTTACATAGGCAACGAGATCATAGCCTTTGACATCCGGAATATATAAATCCATCAAAAGAACGGTTGGGGGTGCTGCTGTCTGTGTTAGCGCATCGATTAAAGATGCACCGCTTAAAAATTGCTGTACTTGTGCTTCCGGCTGAATCGCTTTTATATAATCGGCATGGATCGCCGCAATGCGAAAATCATCTTCAATTAACCAAATCTCCATTGGATCCCTTCCTTTGTAAAATGATTAAAAAGCAAGCTCCGCCTAAATCGCTTTCTTCCAATAATAATGAGCCCCCTACCTTTTGGAGTGCCTGCTCACTAATTGCTAAGCCGTACCCGTGATCATAGCCATCCTTTGTCGTATAGCCGAGTGTAAAAATTTGCTCTGCTGTTTCTTCATCAATGCCCGGCCCGTTATCATGCACCTCAATAATCAGTTCATGACTATATTGGTGAATAAAAAGGTTAATTTGCTTATCGGCTATGTTCGTATTATGTAACGCATCCATTGCATTTTGAAGCACATTGCCTAACGCAGTTAATAATGCATCTACTTCTTCATCTTGATAATCGATTACATCATCCTGAGATTCAATCTTTATCGTAATACCGCGCTCCTTGGCCTCGGAAATTTTCCCCTCTAATAATGCTTGTATAAGGATAGAAGGTTGGGCTGAAAGTACTTGCTGCTGTTTTGTTGTATCCTGCTGCTCCTGCCTAATATAGTGAATTGCTTCTTCAATATGGTCTTGCTTAATTAACCCAAGGATTACATGTAGTTTATTAGCAAACTCATGGGTTTTTGCACGCTGCATTTGTGCCTGCTGCTTCACAAGTGTCAGCTCATTAATCACGGTCTCATACTCAAGCTTTGCACGCAATATATATAAATAGCCGAGCTGTTTATCATGCTTTAACGGTGCTTTTGAAATAATCATCTCCTGCTGCTGCAAAGGGATTTCCAGAGCACGAATCACCTCTTCCTTAAACAGCCGCTCAGGAAGTACCTTATGCAGTGATATCCCTTCTGCCAGTTCCGAAATAAGCTCCTTCGCCCGTGAATTACTAATTACAACATCATTATTCAGTGTTGTTAATATAATACCATCCGTCGTTTCCTCTAATATTGTATGATAGGCCGAATAAAGCTTGGCAATTTGCGCAGGCTGCATCCCGAGCAATTGCTCCTTTACATAAAGCGATAGCAAAACAGCACAAATAATACCGAAAACCGCGACGAGAAGCGTTATTTGAAGCCATCCACTAAAAGCCGTATCAATTGTTCCCTGGATATCCTTCGTTAAAAATCCGACCGACACAATCCCAACTACTTTGTCATCTATAATAACAGGTACCTTTCCACGGATCGACTCTCCTAGTGAACCTGTTGTTACCGAAACAATTGGCTCTTTGTTAATTAGTGCCGAATCATTGTCCCCTCCAACCATCGACTGACCAATCTTTTGGGGGTCAGGATGAGTATACCGAATCCCTTGTTCATTCCCAATCACAACAAAACTGGCACCGATCTGCTGCCTTATATCTTCTGCGATTGGCTGAAGAATGGAAGAGGGGTCTTCTGTAGAAAATGTGGAAACGATATCCGGACGTTCAGCAATTAAATACGCACTCGTTAACGCTTTTTCCCCCATCTCCTCTAGTATCGATTCATCCAAATGATGATTGATTAGTAATAAAAACAGCACACAAATCGCAAATATAATCCCGCTAATCGTAATAATGAGCCTTGCCGTTAAAGATTGTCTTAGGCGAGTTACCAAGGTTCCGCCCCCTTTCAAGTGTTTTTACTATTTTAACATGGGAGTATTGGGGAATTAATCAATATTACCGTAACTTAATTTCATTATAATACTGAAATGAATTATTTAAATTTGTATTTGTCCCACTAAGAGAGTAAAATATTACTATAACAAACTCCCCAGAAATATTACTTAATAACCAACAAGTTGTCCAATATATAAAAGAAGGAGTTTAAAGTAATGAATATTACTCGAATTTCAAAATATGTTCTTTCCTTTTTCTTTGTATTAGCACTGATTTTTTTAGGTTTCAATACAACACCACTTGCGACAAACGAAAATAATGATCACGATGTTATACAATCCATTAATCAATACCTACGATCAGATTATGTAGCTATGTATGATTATGATAATGAGTACGACATTGAAAGTGAATTGTTAAAAATCCAACAGTTGCGGGAGGATTTAACAAATGCTACTGGATTGGATTATAAACTGCTTCAACAAGCTCAGACAATGCTCGTACAATTAAACAGCGCTATTTATAACAGAAGCTTATATAAAGCCGATTTCTACGTTGATGCTTATTTATCGACACTATATGAAACTGAGCATGCACAAAGCCATTATAGTGACTGGAGCCTGTATACAATGCCTTTTGAGGAGAACCAGCAGATGGACACAGAGCTATGGAATGAGCTTACCGAACAGGAAAAATTAAGCTTCATTCTTTCCATGAAATCGATTTTACTAAATCAGGAATCTGTACAATACATGCCATCTACATTTTATGTATTGGAAAAACTAGAGCAATCATCCCACGATAACATTGCGAACTACACTGTAAAAACTTTGCACTTCCATTAAATTTACCGGAAAAATAAAAAGACTGCGCTAATAGTCAAATTGACTTTTAGCACAGTCTTTCTTCGTTTAGTCGTTGTAAGGCGCATACCCGTAACGTATTTTATCTTACTTTCTGAGCACGGTGTGATGCCGCTGCGCCAGCTAATTTCCCAAATACCGAACCAGACATTAACCCTGATCCACCTGGGTAATTTTCATAGAAAATCCCACCAATCATTTCTCCAGCCGCATATAAGCCTTCAATTGGTTCATTTGATGTATTTAATACTTCACCTTCTGGAGTTGTCGCTAATCCCCAGAATGAGAATGTAATACCGCAAGTAACCGGATAAGCATAGAAAGGTCCTTCACTTATTGTTTGTGCCCAGTTCGATTTCGGTGGTGTAATCCCTTTTGTACTTTTCCCGTCTTTATCAGAAGGATTAAATTCCCCTTCTTGAACAGCTGCGTTATATTCATTAATTGTTTGCAAAAACTGTTCTTTATTAATATCCAATTGATCCGCAAGAGCTTCCAGTGTAGGTGCTTCAGCGACTGTCGCTTCTTCCAGATTATACTCCGCACGTAAAATCGGACGAACTTTTGCATCATAAATCTGGTAGGCAATATTATTAGGTTGCTTTAATATTTCCTTACCATATTTTGCGTATGTGTAGTTACGGAAATCTGCACCTTCATCTACAAAACGGTTCCCTTCCACGTTCACCATCACGCTATACGGGTAGGAGTGTTTCTTAAAGATATCACCTGGTTTTTGGAAATCTCCAACTCGTGGTGCATTGGCATCTGTCCCAATTGCATGACAGCCATTTACTTGACCATATGTTTGGGCTCCGATGGATACCGCCATATCGATTCCATCACCCGTGTTAAATTCAGTTCCTCTAACTAATGCCTCATCCCACTCTTCGCCTAATGCTTCGGCACGTTTCTTTTTGTTCGCTTCAATACTACCGCAAGCTAAAACAACACTTTCGCATTCAATTGTTTTAAGCTCATCTTTTGTTTGAACTTCGATAGCTGTAACGACCTTATTTTCCGTTACAATATTCGTTGCTGCACTTTCATACCATACATCAATACCTAATTCTTCGCAGCGCTTAAATAAACTTCTCATTAAACCAATGCCTTTATCGACCGTTTTAATCGGCAGACCGCCCCAGAAATGAATTTCCCCTTCTTTTTCAAAAGATTGGTTCGCATAGTTTAATTCAAACTCTACGCCATGCTTTTTCATCCATTCAATCGTTGGGAGCGATTGATCCACCAATTGACGAATCAGCTCCGGTTTACTTTGATTTTTTGAAACGCGCATAATATCATCATAAAAATCCTGCGCGGCATAAACTGGCATATTAATTTTATTAATTGTTTCCTCATCTAAATCAATTACTTTAGTAATCGACTCTAAATCCTGATAGGCTACACGGATTGCACCATCTGTAAAGAAGGAATTTCCCCCTCGCTTTTCAAACGGACCTTTTTCTAGTACGAGCACCGAGCTTCCCTGCTCCTTTGCAGAAATCGCTGCACATAATGCCGCATTTCCTGCACCTACAACTACTACATCATATTTTGACATCAGACATATCCCCTTTTCCATTTGTTAGCTTTACTATAAAAAACATGTTGAAATAAATGAAATATTTTATTTTTAGTAATTACCATAAAATCTTTTTATCACTTAAGTAATTTCCATTTTAAAATCGGTAAGATGAGAATATAGATAAATAGCATTCGAAATAACTGAAAAATAGTGACCTGTGTGGCATCGGCTTGTAAGGCTGTGGCGATCAGTCCCATTTGATCCATACCACCTGGGGCAGTACTTAAATAGCTTGTAGCAAAATCCATATCAAATAAGAACACCATTCCTTCAGCAATTAAAAAAGTTACGAATAATAGTAAAACTGCGCTGCTTATACCACCTATTAATACACGTATCGGTAAACGTAAAGATTGCGGATGTAAAAGTAACCCGATATACGCCCCAATACAAAGCTGTGCGATATGCAATAAATTATTATCTAGTGGGGATATTTCTACATTGAATAAACTTAAAAGTAACCCGATAATAACAGGCGTTAAAAAATGCGGTACAGGTAATTTTAATTTTTTCCCAACCGGTAACAACATAAAGCCCAGTAAAATTAATAGGGTACTTTGCAATAAACTGGCTGAGCCTGTTTCAATTTTTTCAGGCACTTTACCTGTTAATGAAACAATAATTGGAATTAAACCGACTACAAAAAGTACGCGTATGACATGAAAGAACGTTACAACAGCTACGTCGATATCTTCCTGTTCTTCTGCAAAAACAACTAATTGAGATAAACCACCAGGAATGCTCGCTGTTAAAGCTGTGGCTAATGGTATATTTGCCCACCTTTGCAATGAGTATGCTAACGCAAGGCAAAATACACTTAAAGCGATGTTAAGAACTAACATAAAAAACAGTGTATCTTTCATGGCAACTAAAATATTAAACGTGAAAAGCTGGCCAATCGCAGTTCCTACTATAACTAAACCAATATTGCGCATGATGATTGGCCATTTCATCGGAAGTTTCCAAAGCAACTGTGTGAACAATACACCAAATAAAGAGCCTAACATCCAGGGCATTGGGAAGTTGATTAAGTGAAAAATGGTGACCCCAACTATTGCTACAATTATCACTGTAACAATAGGGGAAATTGTGCGCATAAAATCCCCCCTAAACTTAAACACTAATCGCTCCTGTAATGACTGCAACGACAATGAGGAAAACAGATGTTAAAAAGCACCAAAGAAATGCATATTTTTGATATTCTCCCAATTCCTTTGAAATCATCCCGACTAGCAAAAATGTCGAAGCCACTAATGGACTCAAAAGATGTACTGGTTGACCAAGCACAGAGGCACGCGCGATTTCAATCGGTTCAACCCCAAATGATATAGCCGTTTCCGCCAACACAGGCAGCACTCCAAAATAATAAGCATCATTAGACATAATAAACGTGAAAGCTATGCTTGTAATACCTACTATTAAAGGCAATTGTGAACCTAAAGATTCCGGTATTAATGAAATGAGAGCTGTTGACATAGCGGTTACCATACCTGTTCCTGATAGAACCCCAGTAAAAACGCCTGCAGCAAAAACTAGTGCTGTTACAATCAATGCATTTCCTGCATGCTTCATGATGATTTCTTTTTGTACAGTATTTTTTGGGAAGTTAATCATTAATGCAATAGCAAACCCAAAAATGAAAATAACAGATGGCGGCCATATGCCTTTTACTAGAATTACCATGACTACAGCTGTTAATACGAGGTTCGACCACCAACGAATTCGAGATGGCTTACCTACACTTTCTTCACCTGTATTAATAATGTGATCAATCGCAATCACATGAACCCCTACACGTTTACGTTCCTTCTTCCCTAAAAAATAAGCTACTATAAGTACCCATATTGCCCCAACAACCATTAATGGAATCAATGGAACAAAAAATTCCGTGGGGTCTACTCCGGTTGCCACAATGGCTCTTGTTGCAGGACCTCCCCAAGGTGTCATCGCACTCATAACACTTAAAGAGAGCATAGCGATAGTTGCCAATATCAATGGATTCATACCAATTTTCAAATATAATGGCAGTAAAGCAGAAACTGTAATCATGTACGTTGTTGTACCGTCTCCATCTAATGCAACTGCAAGTGCTAATGCAGCTGTTCCCATCGCAATTTTTACTGGATCTCCTTTGACAATCGTTAAAAGCCTTCGTATAAATGGATCAAATAATCCCGCATCAATCATTACCCCAAAATATAAAATGGCGAATAATAATAATGCAGCAGTTGATGATACTTGTTTCATCCCATCCAACATCATATCGCCAAGAGTTGAAGCAAATCCTGCAATTATAGCGAATACAATAGGAACTGTTATTAATGCTACTATTGGTGACAAACGATTGCTCATAATGAGATAGGTAAATAGAATAATCATTATAAAGCCTAAGCTGGCTATCATATACCTCCCCCGTTCTTATTAATTTGTAAGCGGTTTACTATCCCCATTTTCAGAATATATGATATATTCAAATAAATAAAATAGATAGTTTTGAGCGCTACCGATAAAAAATTTTTATCTCAAGTAAAAACGAAGGAGATTTTCATGAATATAAATGACTGCCAATTATTAATAGATTTATATAAAACCAAAAATATTACACATACCGCCAGCAATCTCTATACATCCCAACCCGCACTCACTTACCGGATTAAACAACTCGAGAAAAAATATAAAATAGAATTAATTGTGCGTGGCTCAAAAGGAATCGATTTTACGGAGGAAGGCCGGATTTTATATGAACATGCTAAACAAATTTTACATAACGAAAAATTGCTAGTTGATCAATTAGCGAATTTAACCGTAGATACACAGGGAACGATCTCTATTGGCGCTTCCGGACTGTTCTCGTTATATCAACTCCCGAAAATATTGAATGATTTTAAAGAGCTTTATCCGAATATTTATATACAACTAAAAACTGGCTGGAGCAGTGAAATTAAAGAAGCACTTAATGCAGAGGAAATTCACTTAGCAATTATTCGCGGGGATTATTCATTGAATGCAAAAAAATATATACTCTGTACAGAGGAATTATATGTCGTATCGAAAACGCCTTTTAAAAAAGAAGATATCCCGAACTTACCGTTTATCACTTATAAAACGGATATTTCGTTAAGCCTTATGATCGATAAATGGTGGCGCACTTATTTTCAGCAGCCTATACGTCCTAGTATTGAAACCGATCAGGCTGCTACGTGCAAAGAGATGGTGAAATATAATCTCGGCATTGCCGTATTGCCCGGAATCAGTATAGAAGGAGAAGATTTATTTAAAATTTCATTGAACGATTTTGGAGAAGATATTTATTATAGAGAGACGAGTTTATTTTATAACCCCTATGTCGAGAAGCTAAGACATGTTAATTTATTTTTGGATTTTTTAAAGGGGCATTATAGTATATAACGGCAGGCTGGAGTGCTGTAATATTCTGCTATTTATAAAGGGGGTTCTTATGAAAAAAATTAGCATTATTGCTTTAGTAGTTATTATTTGTATAGGATTGTTTGTTTTTTTTAATGGAGAAATTGGTGAAAGTACTGAGGAAGCAAGAATATCTACATTAGGTGGATTTAGTGCTGAGTATGATGATTTCGCATTTTTTTCATTAGCAGTTATGGACGAGGGGAGAAATAATATTATTGATATTGAATTAACTCATGATATTCGGAAAACCTTAACTAAGAATTTAAAAATGCAACACGCAGAAAAGAATCCAAGTCCGGAACGTCCGACTACATTTATAGGCTCATTAACTTTTACAGATAATAATGGTTTTATGACAGAAATCCTAATTTATGAGGATGAATCGAATCATACATATATCAACTTCCCTTCAAATTTTGAGAACTATGATAAATTTTATGCATTAACAACGGATCATTTCTCTGATCTCTTTTTACAATTGAATGAAAGTCAGTGAGTACAAAAGCTGAGACTGGGACATAACCCAAAAATGCCATTATTCTCCTTGAGGAAAATGGCATTTTTTCGCTGGCATAAAAAATTGATTTCCATTCCGGGACGCTTTCCGCGGGCACGGCCTAAGCCTGTAGTCTCAGGCGTCGGTGCTCCTGCGGTTACTCGTCGCAAAATAAATTTTGCTTTTCCCGCAGGAAGCTTTGCTTGTAGCGAAAGGCGTTAGCCGTCAGCTACACTCGCCCTCCATTCCAATCAATTTTTAAAGTATCCGTTTCTTAATAAGAGTCTTTTCCTTATCCAATGAAATTTCTACTTCTGTCCCACCACCGGCTTTTTTTCAAATACACCACTTATTTCCCCCAAAACAAGTACCTATTTCTAATTGTTTCATATGATTTATATGAAAGGGGGCGAAGGTTATCGTCTATACGGAAATGATTGATCTTCAAGGTCATTTATTTACTGCAGTTACCGTTAATTTGCCTAAGACAACACTGCTGACGATTTCGAATGAACATGGGTACATTATGTGTGGCGCGCTCGATGTCGGACTTTTAAATGAAAAATTAGCCGATCGCAAAATTATTGCTGGTCGTGCAGTTGGTGTTAGAACGATTGATGATTTACTTAAAGCGCCATTAGAATCCATCACATACGAAGCAAAAGCGTACGGCATCGAAGAAGGTATGACTGGCGAAGAGGCTTTATTAAAAATGATTTAATTGGTTGATAGCCAAATACGGGAGCTACCAGCCCATACAAAAAACCGCTCTTTCAATTTATCGAAAAAGCGGTCTATCTATTTTTATATTTAAATTGCTCGGTTATAATAAGAAGCTTTTGTTCCTTTACTTCTTTTGACGGCTAGAAGCTCCTCTAATTTCTGAATATATTCATGATCAGTTGATATTCTTGTAAGGCTTGTTAATAAATAGGGTCTTAATCCGGAATTGATTTTTTGGAACCGTGCAAGATTGATCAAATACTTGGCCATCTTAAATGACTTTAAGTGGGTATGTCCATTTTTGAATTCCTTCTTTGTATTAACTACCATAAATTCTTGCTTTCGCCCTTTATAAAAAGGAATAATAATGAACTCATCTTTTTTGAAAATTTGATTCATATTATCTCACCCTTTTCTCGAATATATTCAAAACGATCTTTCACATATGGAGAAATATCAACCTTGCTTCCCTTTAACCCACGACCGCCTCTCCTCTTTTTTGTCCTTATCTCTCCTTACCCTAATTATCGATAACTATATTCCAACTTGAATGGAAAAATAACTCTTTTTACAATTATTAACAACACCTTTATATTCTCTTACCACACTATAATCCTAAAAGCTGCTTTTTCTTTGCTTCGAATTCTTCGGGTGTTATAATTCCAGCATCTAATAGTTCTTTATATTTTATGATCTCTTCGGCATTTGATATAGGTACAGGGACTGATGTGGGATCATTTTTGTTACTTGTTTTTAATTTATCCAGTACTTCATGAATGGCATTATTTATTGCTGTTGCAGATTCGCTACCTAGACCAACCTCAAATTTTTCCTGAGGTGTATCGATTGTTAAAATACCAAAGACCATCCCTTTTTCGAAAGAGATATCATTAATCCTTTCATGGTTAACTGCTTTAAATTTTTCACCTGTTATGGATTTTTGTCCGAATAGGATTCGCTTGTTCGTAATCGCATATGCATAATTACTATCATGCTTTGTGACCGATTTATAATTGTGCAACCCTATAAATGTCATCAATACTTTTTCATCACCGATTAAATTATCCTGCAATATTTTAAAATGTTTTACTCCCCATTTTTGATTAAAGCCCGAACCGAATTTGTTATCTACACAGTACTGGTACATACTCTCTGCTCGTGACATCGGATCATCACCAAGCTTGTCTTCTTTTTCCTGAATAATGGCCTTCACTTCTTCAACCGTAACTTTGTTCACATTAATACGGGTTGCTCCGCCAGCTTCCTTTAAGCAGCTCGGACAAATCCACGCATTTGATTTTTTTAATTTAAATCGATTTAATCCAACTTGTTGTTCACACACACCACAAGTCGCTTTTAAGTCAAAGAAACCCATTCAATCATCTCCCGCTAAGTTATATTGCTAATATATTAACCAAATTCCAGCTATCTATGAAGATGGTTATTGTTAACGGAATTCCCCATGAAAAAATGGTAGCATCTTGAATGGATGCTACCGGTTTTTCTTATTACTAGCTGCTCTTTTCACAATATTTTAATGGGAGAAATTCTTTTTTTCCCTTATTTAACTATAAAACAGTGGTTGAACAGCAAATAGCGGGATTTTCTCCGCTTATTTTTGGTGAGTAGGCAAGTTCATGTAATTGGTTTTAATAAATAACGGAAGGAATTTCCCTTATTTTTAGTTTCTTTTGAAAATCAGCCTAAATAACGGAAGAAATTTCCGTTATTTACCTATAAATCTTGAAAATGTGTGACTTTTCCATCGATAAGGGAAAAATTTCCCCTTATTTAACCCCAAAACAGTGGTCAACTAGCAAATAACAGGAATTTCTCCGCTTATTTTATTGGTCACAAACAGAAAACAAACCGCCCCTCACTATTAAAAGGGGCAATTCGTTTTCTTCTATTTAATTCACCGCTGCCTCAACTAACGGTGCAGTCCCCACCGGCTCTGCTTTTCGGAAAATGTATCTGCCTTTTGTCTTCGGTTCCACAACCTCACCGTTCTTTGCGATCACTTCCCCGCGGCGAATTGTCATTACCGGCCAGCCTTGGATGTCGCGGCCTTCATAAATCGTGTAGTCTGAATTGATTGGAATAGTATTCGCATCGATTGTTAGCTTCTTCTCTAAATCCACTAGCACTAAATCTGCATCCGAGCCGATTTCGATCGTTCCTTTTTGAGGATACATGCCATATGTTTTGGCTGTATTCGCAGCTGTCAGCTCTGCAATTTTTTCCAATGGCAGTCCATGCTTGAAATGGCCTTCGCTTAGCATTAACGGAAACATGAATTCTGCCCCACCAAATCCTAATACCGTTTTATCAATATCATAGCCATTCTTAAATTTATCCTTCCAGAAAATCGATACGTGGTCAGTCCCGACAAACTTCACAATCCCTTTTTTAATGCCTTCCCATAACAGCTCATTATCTTCCTTATATCGCAGCGGTGGCTTCACAATTGCCCCTAAGCCTTTCTTATTGTCTACCGTTTCGAGTAAGTAGTGTGGACATGTTTCCACATTGACAATATCCGGATTGAAATGCGTCATTTTTTCCAATGCCTGCATACTTGTACCGGCACTCATATGCACGACTGTAATTTTTGCATCATAGTGCAGTGCCAGTGTCGCACAGCGGACAACCGATTCCGTCTCGACAATATCAGGATTATACTTTTCAAAGAAAATCAGTTCATTCCGATCGGGTACATCTACATACTTTTTCGTATAATGTTTGCCCATATCAACGTTTTCGCAATGAATGGCCAAGATAAGATCTTTTGAAATACTGTTCATCTCAGCGAAAATATCTAATAAAAGCTCATCATCCAATAAGCGGTCCGTGCCAAAGCGGCTTTGCTCCTGACCCCGGTAGCCTAAATATAATTTAAAGGAAGTGGAACCAAATTCATTCACATAGGACCGCATTTCCTCCAAATGCTTGTTCGTCATAATACCTAGGTGGAAGCAGAAATCAATGATGCTTTCGTTTTCCCCAATCCCGATTTCCGTTGGCAGCTGGTCTTTATATGATTGGGAGCTGCGCATAAAGTTAATGACTGACGTTACCCCACCAATGGCAGAAGAACGCGAAGTTTTGTAATAGTCCTCCGCTAAGCTCCCGTAAACGCCATAATGACTATGACCATCGATTGCGCCCGGGAAAATATGCTTGCCAGTTGCATCAATAATTTCGGCATTGTGCTCATTTAAATCGTTGCCAATTGCTACAATGATTCCATCCTCTATCATGATATCTGCTCTTTTTACACCTTCATACGGAATAACTAAATTTCCACCTTTTACAATCGTCTTCATACTCATTCCTCCTTAAGTTTAGGCAACATCACGCTTTTCCTGCACTTCCACCGACTTCGCCTGTGATGTTGGTACTCTTGTCCAAAAAGCTGCAAATACAGCACTCAATGTAATCATCGTTGTAATGATAAATGCCAACTGGAATCCATTTGTAATAAATACTAAGCCGTTTACCGAAACGTTCGCTGCAGCACCGGCATACACCGCTTCCTTTAAATCTCCCGGAACAGCTGATACGACAATCATTAACGCTAACGCCGTGCTCAGTACCCCACCCATATTTTGTAGCATCGATCGTAGTCCGTTTGCGACACCTGTTGAATGACTCGGGACACTCATCATAATTAACTGTGTATTCGGGGTCATAAAAATACCCGACCCAAACCCAATCAAGAACTGCCCGATCATTAATGCGGTAAACGAACTTGCCACATTCATGTTTAGTGCCAGTAAGCTCATTCCGATCGTTGAAATGAAAAGGCCTGCTGTCGTTAACATTCTTGTTCGTATGTAACAGCTTAGCCTTCCGATCAGTAGCGATGCGACGACTGTGCCTCCCGTCATCGGCAATACCCATAAGCCTGCCTGAAAAGCATTCGCCCCGTAAACGATTTGGAAAAATAATGCCATCAGCAGAACAACCGATGACCGCGCAAGCGAATTTAAAAATGTCGTCATATTCGCCATTGAAAAGGTTTGTTGACGAAATAATGCAAAGTTCACAACGGGCATTTTCGCCTTTCGTTCCACAAAATAAAATACAATGGCTAGTAGTACGAAAATCGTAATCCCCGTAATAACCGATATATGTGTCCAACCAAGTTCACTGCTGCTCGATATCCCGTAAATTAATCCGCCTAAACCTGCTAATATAAGTAAGCTTCCATAATAGTCGAACGTTATTTTCGACTGCTTCACTACATTTTTCGGTAGCATCCATATTGCTAAAACCGTACCGCTAATACCGATTGGGATATTGAACCAGAACATCCATTGCCAGTTAAACATATAGGTGAAGTATCCGCCTACAACCGGTCCGATGAGCTGCGCAATCGAAGAAACGACTACATTAATTCCGAGCGCTGAACTTAATTTTTCCGTTTTAAATGCAGATACAATCATCGGTGTCGTATTCGTTATGACAAGCGCCCCGCTAATTCCTTGCAGTGCCCTTAACACAATCAGCATGCCAACATCTGTTGCATATCCGCATAGAAGGCTGAAAATAGTGAAGCTCCCAATGCCGATAATATAAAGCCTTTTACGTCCGAATAAATCCGCGACCTTCCCAAAAACTAGTATGAAGACCGTATTGAATAGCATGTATGACAGCAATATCCAGCTTGCTTCTAAAGAAGATGCCTGGAAATGCGTTGTGATCGAGGGAAGCGCTACATTTAACGTACTCATATTCATCATGACTAGCAGAACACCTAAGCTCGTTATCATCAGTACTTTCCAAGGATTAAACTTGTCCCCCATACACATCTACTCCATTCTCATGATCCCATTACTCAGAAGCTATAATCAGTTGGATGTAGCCCATTTTTTCGGAGATTTCGACAGAAGCCTTTAATAATGACTGAATCATCTGCTCCTGCTTGACCCCCATCCGCGCTACCGGACCAGAAATCGATAATCCTCCAATGATCTGGTGCTTGTTGTCAAAGATCGGGGATGAAATCGATAGCAGCCCTTCAATCCGCTCGCTTAAACTGATCGCATAGCCATCGTTACGAATTTGCCGGGCTTGCTCCAACAGAACTTCCTGCCGACTGAAATCAAGTGCCTCCTGCTGCATCACCATTTTTTGCTCATCATTCGATAAATAGCTGAACAACAGCTTTCCGGAAGCCCCGTAACAAAGTGCACTACGTCCCCCGACTTTCACAAAGTTTCGGATTTGCTGACTGCTTTCCACCTTTTCAATACAGACACGGTTGTAGCCATCGAGTACGTTTAGACTCACCGTTTCCAACGTTTCCTCATTAAGCGCCCTCATAACCGGGAGCGCCAGTTGCCTTAAATCAATCGTCGCCGCATAGGCATTCCCTAGCTCAAATACTTTAAAGCCTAATTGATAAAGCTGCGTTAAGCTGTCCTGCTCGATAAAGCGCTGCGATTTTAATGTGTGCAAAATCCGGACTACTGTACTTTTAGGAAGCAATAATTTTTCTGAAATCTCTTTAACGGATAAACTTTTCTCTTCGATTGTGAAACAAGATAAAATTTGCAAAGCTCTTTCTACTGATTGAACGTTTGAAGTTTGTTGCCTCATCCCACAACCTCCATTCAAATAGTTATCTGACGGCCGTCTTTAAGTTAAGCAAGTACTCTTTAATATCCTCGGTCGGGACAACGTCACAATATTTCATCCATAAATCCAATAAAGCTGCTTTATGGGACAGTTCAATCCGGTCATATACCGCGTCTTCTACAATCGCCACATTGAAATTATGTGTAACAGCATCGACAATCGTTGCCCGGACACAGCCACCAGTTGAGCCACCGACAACAATTAACGAATCGACACCTAACTTCACAAGATAGCTAATTAACGGTGTACCGAAAAATGCACTGGCATAGCTTTTGTCCACGACGATATCTTTATCAGAAGGCAATAGTTCATCAATAATCATCGTCCCCGGCATGCCATCCACATAATTGGAATTATCGCGATTTGCCTTTAAAGCAAAGGAATCAAACTGAACTGATTTTTTCTGCACATTTCGCGTGTAAATTGTCGGGATACCCACTTCATCTGCCAATGCCTTTAAGAGCTTCACGTTTTCAAGTGTTGCCCATGCTTTTTCACCGCCACCGCTCGGATACTTATGCAGCTGCTCTTCAATCGGCACATTTTCTCCCATATAGTTATATTGCGGATCAATGATTAATAGCAGCGGGCTTTTGCCTAGCCCTCTCGACTTTCCGTAGCCGCCTCTTTCTATCACCAATTTATCCGTTTCTGAAAGTAGTTCATCCCAAATTCTTGTCATCGTCAATTCCTCCTTTATAGTTCGTTTCTTTTATTAAATGCATCCTTAAACTCCGCCTGTATTTCCTCTCCAGCGCAAGAAGTATTGCTCTACTTTTAGGAAGCCGAAGTTAATTAAGTAACCGATAATTCCTAATGTGAAAATACCTGCAAACATTTCTGCTACACGGAAAATGCGCTGCATGTCCAAAATGAAATACCCGATGCCGCTGTTACCCGTAATCATTTCTGCTACGACCGCTACGACAAGTGCAATACCAACTGAAACCCTCATACCAGTTAATATAGAAGGAAGTGCTGCCGGCAAAATGATTTTAAACAACGACTTCATTTTCGAAACACCAAATGTACGGCCTGTATCGATTAAGATTGGATCTACACCACGTACACCGCTGTAAGTGTTTAATAAAATCGGGAATAAGCTTGAAAGGAAGATTACAAATACTTTCATTTCATTTTCAATTCCTAAAAATAAGATTGCTACCGGAATATAAGCAGAAGCCGGTATTGGACGAATAAGCTCTGTAATCGGCTCTAGCAAACGATAAATAAAAGGCGTTGTACCCATTAATAAACCAAGTGGAACTGCTACTAATGCTGCTAATAAGAAGCCACTGAAAATTCTTCCTAAACTCGGCAGCAAGTAATTTAATAGTTCACCGTTAGCTATAATACCGCCCCATGTTGTAAATACCTGACTAACTGGAGGCATGCTTACAGAGTCAACGATCCCCGTTTTTGAGGCAATCTCCCACATTACTAAAAGTGCTATTATCAATACAAATCCCGGCCAACGTTTTAACATATACATCTCCTCCTATTTCATATTTACGCCTGTCCCTTTTCTTGCGAGAAGATACTCGAAAACAGCTTCAACTGCATCGTCGTAAAGTGCTTACTTTTTCTCGTATCAATTTGGTTTCGGGGGTAAGGCAAATTCACAACGATATCTTCTTTTAATCCAATAGGTGCCTTCCCTAGTGAAATAATATGGCTTGATAAAAATACGGCTTCATCTACATCATGTGTTACAAACAAAATCGTGATCGGCAGCTTCTCCCAAATACTCAGTAGCAGCTCCTGTAAGATTGCTCGTGTCATCGCATCGACCGCACTGAACGGTTCATCCATTAAAAGTACTTTCGGTTCGCAAATTAATGCGCGGGCAATGACAACACGCTGCTGCATACCACCTGACAGCTGAGATGGATAATAGTCTTCATATCCTTCAAGACCAACGAGTTTTATATATTCCATGCAGCGCTCTTTCGCTTCTTGCTTGGAAATATTCTTCTTTTGCGTATTCAGTCCAAATTCAATATTTTCCAAAACGGTATACCACGGGAAAATCGATTTCGTATATTGCTGGAATACATAAATCATTCCTTTTGGCGGTCCGCTAATGACTTGCCCATCGAAGTTGATTGTTCCACTTGTAGGAGTTTCCAGCCCGGAAATCAGTTTCAGCAGTGTTGACTTCCCGCATCCAGAAGGGCCGACAATGGAAAGAAAGCTACCTTCGGGGATTTTGTACGAAAAGTTCTCAAATACGGTAATCTTATTTTTGTTTACAGAAAACTCCTTGTTCACTCCTTCAATATGGATAAGTGTTTTCGGACGCCCTGTCTCTATTTGCATTTCATTGTCTGTACCTAATTCATACACATTTGATAAATTCATAACAATCCACCCTTCCTTTACTTCAAAGTTTCCGTGACATATTGTGAAAAGTACTCTGTTGCTTCATGCTTTTGTTTTAACTCGCCTGCTTCTACATACATATCAACAATTTGCTGCCATACGTCTGTATTGAATTCATTGCTCCACGCAATTTGCGGCATATCGGTAATTAACTTTTCATCCACACCTGTGAAATCAACGATATGTTTTTTGGCACGCTCTTCATCCGCTAACATATATTCAATCGAAGCGGAGATCGCATCATAAAAGCGGGAAACAGCTTCCGGGTTTTCTTCAACAAATTTACTACGTGCATACCAAGCTCCTACCGGTTGTTCCGGAATACTTTCTACGTAATTCCAAGAGATTACTTTTGTTGTCCCTTCAGAAACGAGCTGTGTTGTATAAGGATCTACTAAAGAAATGGCGTCAACCTGATTGTTCTTAAGGGCATCCCCCATACTTGAAAACGGTACTTCTACAAATTCAACTTTATCCACATCTGCTCCGGACTCTTCAATAATCTTTTTCAGTCCTAAAACTAACTGGTTACGTGAGTCATAAATTGCTACCTTTTTTCCTTCTAAATCTTTTAAGTTTTCAATTTTTGAATCGGCTAATACTTGAACAGAGGCTGTATCAGGTCCTTCTGCTTGTGCAATTTCATTTTGAGCAATGGACACAAGGTCAAATCCGGATTCATTCGCCACCATCGCCGTACCTGGAGCTGACAAAATAATATCAACACTGCCAGAACGCTGCGCATTGATCGATTCTGAGCCTGATTTAAATTCGATAAGTTTGACATCTAATCCGTGCTCTTCATAAATACCGACACTTTCTGCAATCCAGGCATTTGTTAAAGCAGCATTTTTCTGAATACCAACTTTTAAAGGAATCACACCGCCATTTTCGGCTGAAGCCGTTGTTTTCGCTTCATCTTTACTGCATGCACTTAATAAAAGAAGCATCATCAGTGTTAGTAAATAAAAACCATTCTTTTTTAATTTCATCATCTTGGTTTCCTCCTCTAAAATGTTTTCAAGAGACCTGTTTCACGATACGGAATGCGTTCCATTTTTCGATAAGGTCATTCGCTTGAGATATTCTTAGTATATATTTTTATAATTTTCTGACTACTATCTTGTTAGATTTTCTAACATAATTCTCGTTTTTAGATGTTTTGTTGAAATAAAATGTTAACTATCCTAACATTATGAATAGTTAATTAATAAAATTTAATATAAAAATATTAATATGTAACTTTTATTAACGAGAGGTGGTCTATTATGAATGAAAGCTATCAATCTTTTCGCGATAAGAAAATCATTTCAATCGGTAATGTTAGTGAGCTTCTTGGATTATCCATTCGTCAAATCCGATATTATGAGGAGCGCGGCCTCATCCTCCCCGCGCGATCTACTAAAGGCACAAGAAAATTTTCTCTCAAGGATATTGAAATACTCAGCCTCATCGCAGAATGTGTGGAAGAAGGCGTTCAAACAGTTGAAATAAAAGCGTTGCTCAAAAAGCGCGGTCTTCCTTATTCTTCTCAGAAATATAAGGGGCTCTAGACAATGCAAAAAGGCATCAAAACCCTGGATAAAAGAGGGTTTGATGCTTTTTTATTAATGCGGTTATACCTCACCGCTTGGAATAACGGTAACAATTCCGCTTATTTAGAAATTCACCCGAAAATCAGCCAAAATAGAGGGAGAATTTTCCCTTATTCACCTGAAAAGTTGGAAAAAGTACGGTTTTTCAGGCAATAAGGGGAAATCTTACCCTTATTTAACCCCAGAACCGTGGTCATCGAGCAAATAGAGGAAAATTCTCCTCTTATTTTCGTGGGTGTAACTTTTCCCTGTTTCTTATAAAGAGATTAAATAAAAATACTATGCTTTATCCGTCGGTATACGGTAATCAGGGTTAGATTGAGACCAACCTCCACCATCTTGCGCACTAAGATTTACATCAGTATTTCCGTCACCATCTACCCATATAGTTTCACCAGAAGGAAGGGTTCTCCAATGTGGTTCAACCGTATGGGAATTAGGGTTTTCAACTTGAATATGATCTACTTTTACATCACTTTCTTGCGCTATATTTACACCTTCATTACCATTTACATCAACAACATTGGCCATATCCAAAACCGAGACGCCAAGGGTAGCAATCAGCGCCGTTTTACCTAGTTGCTTTGCTCCTTCTAATGACCGGTTTGAATCTCCATCCATCAAACCACCAGCGACATCTCCAATATTATTTACCGTTACAGAGATACCTTGTCCAATTGCCTTAGCAGTGTTTCCAACTCCCTCACCTAAGTCATCGAATCCTTGATCAATTTTATAGTCATCTTTAGTAACAATTCCACTTCCAACATTCCAGGCACCTTCTGCTACATTACCTAATTGTTTTCCTACAAATTCAGTAGAGTTTTTTACACCTTCTCCAACCTCTTGTATAAAATCCGAATTAGTCAATTCTCCAACACCTTTGATAATACCACCAGTCACATTACCAACTAACCACCCTGCACCTTCTCCAAGATCTTTCAAAAAACCCATACTTTATTCACCCATTCTCTTTCTATTTTATAGGATATTGTACCTTATACAATAAAACTAATATACTACCCATTAAATAACAAGTGAATTTTATTTTATGGGCTACTTTTACTATGAGACTTTATGTATTTATAATAATAAAACTGCCAAAGAGTTAGATTTCAATCATCTAATCCTTTGGCAGCCTCGTTTTGACTTATTAAGTTTATTTAGGAGTAACCCGGTTATGACACGCTAAAAATAACGGTAAGAATTTCCCTTATTTTGAAAATCACCCGAAAATCAGCCAAAATAGCGGAAGAAACTTCCCTTATTCACCAAAAAAACTTAAAAAACATGATTTCCAGAGCAATAAGGGAAAAATTTCCCCTTATTTACCCCAAAAACTACGATCATCGAGGAAATAGTGGAAAATTCTCCCCTTATTTTATCTCTAGTGATCTTAATTATATAAACTACGATCTACCTGTTTTGGTGTCATTGCAAATTTTGTATAGAGGAAAATTATTAAACTAACAAAGGCACCGAGTGAAGTAAAGTTATTTAAAAAAGTGAGATTTGAAACGATATTTAAACCGCTCACAATATTCAATGTGTAAAATAATAACACTCCAAATAATGACACAGTCATAACTTTATTTTTTCTTTTCAATTGCTTTCGAAACAGCGGACTTCCCACAATACTTTCACTAGCCTTTGAATATTTAATTTGATTTAATAAAGCATAAACTAAACCTGAAATTATTATCAGAACGACAGCGAATCCTATAATATCATCCATATGAAATCCCCCTTCCTAATATCACGAGTAAAACTCCCTTAATTTGTCTGGTAAGGTTTTATTCATAATGAATCCCGCTAAAGCTAATCCAATCAAAATAATGACAAACTCCAAAACGTTCTCTAACCAACCTATTTGAATTGTTTCCGTAAGATTGGCACCACCCATAATCACCAATATCGCTACAGCCCATGCAAATAAAAATCCTGCGCCATACTGTAGCCAGTCTTTTTTTGAAAGCTGTTTGAAAATTTCTCTGTTTTTATAAAATTTCATAATCATAAATAACAACAGTAAGCCACTCATTATAAATCCAATCATTACAGTCACTCCCTTTGAAAGTGGATATTAGTTCTATTCATTAAAAGAACTCCCCTAGCTCCCCACATAAACATTCACCTGATTGCGTCCTTCTTGCTTAGCTGCATACAAAGCTGTATCTGCTTTATGGAGCAGCTGATGCAGTGTTTCCTTGCGATATTCGTATATTTATGACGTTTACTAAAGGCATAGAGACATAAGTACAAATTAAGTACTCCCGACATACAAACAAGCGTAATATACATGTACAATTGCGAGCCCACAGTTGGTTTATCCTCTCTAACATTTTTTCCTTTAAATGTAGCATATTATAAAAAATAAGTGGATACTTTATTGAATTAGCACTAAATTACTATATAATTAAATTTCCTAGATAATAGGGTATTAATAATTCTTTATAAGGGGGTTTCTCTGAGTTGATCATTTCTCCGAGCGTTAACATAAGTACTCAGATACTAAATGAAAAATCTGTTTTAGCTGCAATGGAAACAAGTTTAGCAATGATTGAATTCAACTTAAATAGAGAAGTAATTTGGGTAAATGAAAATTTTTCTGAAACATTAGGCTATACAGTTACTGAAATGAAAAACATGCAACATGAACAGTTTTGCACTACGGAGTTTAGAAACAGCAAAGAATATAAAGAATTATGGAATAATCTTAGTAAAGGTGTAAAGTATCAATCAAAGATTCAACGGGTTAATAAAACAGGTCATATACTCTGGTTAGAGGCTACCTATATTCCTATTTTAAATCATGAAGGTAAAGTTGAAGCTGTACTTAAAATAGCAACCAATATTACCCAACGTGAAAATACCACTAATAAAATCACTTCGGAATTAAAGGAAATGCCAATCGAATTAGTAAATTTGGTCGTTGGAAATTCTAATGAAAAAATAATAGCAGTTGAATCGCTAAAGAGTCAGATTGATCTAATCACTGAAATCACTAAAACGATACGCAATATTTCCAGACAAACCAATGTATTGGCTTTAAATGCAGCAATTGAAGCTGCACGTGTAGGAGAACAGGGACGAGGCTTTAAAGTAGTAGCTGAAGAAGTGAGGAGATTGGCTGGTAATGTCGATGATGCCATTAAAAGTGTCAATCAGAATGTTGAAACCATTTTACAAGACGTAGGAAATGTAAGCAAAATTACAGACGATTTACAAAAAATTGTCCTAGAAACTCAATCAAAATTTACGAAGACGATTGCAGAATTTGAAAGTGTTATGAAATAGAATATTTGTTTTCCACTTAAGGGCACAATTCTTCATAAGGAATTGGGCTTTTTTGATGTTATGATGGGGGTGAAGAAGACCTACCTACCAATTTCAATACATTTTTATTAACAGCGTCATTTGTTTTAATTGTATGGAGTATTGCTGTATCATCTTTTGTTAACTAATAATGTGGAGGCTTAAAATGAAATTCTTCAGAAAGATGGCCAAGGTTGAGCAGAATAATTGGAGAAAAGGAGCCATCCTCGGTTTTTACACTTATATGCTGCTATTATTTATTAATTATGTTTACTCACTAATATTTGGAAGTGAGCCTCTTACTTCAGGCGTAATCTTTTGGACTGGATTGTTAGTAGCTTTTGGGTACGAGTTTATCCTAAATTTTAATTCTAGAATGAAAGCAAAAAAATATTAAATGTATTAATCCAATTTATAATTACTGTTTTGTAGAAAGAAGCTAAAGATAGCACCGATTATTATTGAAATTACAATTTTGATGAGGTAGTTGTTTGTAAGTCCTTCCATAACATATCCCTTAAATTTTTGTAATTCTGTTGTTTCTGGCACCCAATCAATAACATAACCAATCCCTAACATCGTAGGAAGGCTAATCATTATATAGATAACGATAGAACTAAGAAGAAACGTCTTGATACTCAAAGTATTGAACCTCCATTCCTCTAAACATTCCAAAGCACCCCATTTGTTAGACACATCTAACAAGGCGGTGCCGTTTGTTTTGGATACGTTATAATCGTAGCCTTTTTATAGAAATAGGTTTCATTTTATATTTTCAGACATATTTTTCTGATATGTACAACCGCATATAAAGATAACCATCCTCTATATCGTCTTTTGATTCAAAGCCTAAGTTGCTCCAAAATTTTTGTGCAGTGATATTTTCTAGATTAACTGGTGCGGAAATCCTACGTGCATTGAATTCTTTACATAAATACTCAATACAAAGCTTAGCCGCTGCTGATCCATAGCCCCTTCTTTGAAACCGGCTATCTATCATAAAATTTATGATTTGGGGGTTATTTTCGCCAATATACATTGAAACAAAACCTACCATCACATTATCGGCATAAATTGCAAAAGGTCGTGAATCCTCATAATATACCCACGCTTCGGCTAATGACCACGCTACAGAATCTACAAAGTCCACATTGGTATCAATTGTCCGCAAGTTTAAACATTCTTCGTAATTGTCCTGATTAATTGTTCTTAACTCTAGCAAAGCAATACCACCTTCCCATCATAGTTATTCACACTATTCACCTCACCTAAATTTTAAAAAGTACATGTGTAAAATTATACCATTTAAAGACTTCAAGCTGTTATACTTAAACGTACGGATTTGAGCAGTTTAACAGATTTTAGTGGCTCTCATTTAGGTTGCGAACTAATACTTATTCTTCTTGAAAGGTGCTGTAAATGGCGATAATACTGTCAATTAATCTAATATATGCAGTTTTAATTTGGATCTTTTTCAACCCGAAAAAAAGTTTAGTGTGGCTAAAACGGATGAAGTACAAAGAAGCGCATCAAGTAATTGAAGGCGCAATACGTTATTCAAAATGGGTGTCCTTAATCGGGATTCTGATGTTAACGCTTATAATTCTTGTTATTTTTATACTTACAAAAGTAGAGATAGCTTAAGGGAGGTTTGTTTGTTGTTAAATAGTTTAATTGATCGATTTGGGCTGCAGGTGCAATCTGTTAGTGATGTGGAAAATTCTCATAGTTCTACCGTCTATAAATGCACATTATTAAATGGGGAAAATGTTTTTTTGAAAATTCCCTATACAAAATTGAAATGGCAGCGTGAATTGGAAGCTTATGAGGTTTTGAAGGGGCGTGTTGCTATTCCGGAAATGTTGGATTACTGGTCTGGTGATGATGCCTGTTCCGGCGCTTTTTTATTGTCTGAATTAAAAGGAAAACCGTTAACAACAGATGTTTCGCCAACCGTAGCTTTTCAAGTAGGTGTTCTTCAAGGCACTATGCATTCGATTCGTCCACCAGAAGGGAAATTGTTAACCGGTATCCAAAATGAATTTCCAAACTGGTCTCATTTTATCGAGAAACAATTTTATAGCTTTGCTGAAGATGTAATCACTGTTGTGGACGACTATTTGTACAGGAAAGCCATTGAGAAATTTGAGGAAATGAAACAGCAGCTTCCTCCTCATGATGGACCGAGCTTTGTACATATGGATTTCCGACCAGCCAATATTATTATTGACAGCAATCAAGTTTCAGGCATGATTGATTTTGAAAGTGTCCGCTTCGGTTCAACAGAAATAGACTTCACAAAATTGAACCGTGATTTCTTAAGCTTCAACCCTGCTTTCTATGAGGCGTTTCAAGAAGGCTATAAAAGCGTTAGGCCACTCATTGATTTAGATACAGTCTTACCGTTTTATTCATTTATAGATGCCTTCAATAGTATTGGCTGGTCTAAGCGTCGTGGTATTGAAAAAAACGCTTTGTTTTTAGAAGAAAATTTAGCTAAATTAAAGACTTTTGTTATGTAAAAAAAATAGTGCCGAGTAGATATCGCTTGGCACTACCGCTTATCATTTTAAATCCTGAATAATCCATTGTGCTGCCTCTTTTAAATTTGGAAACGCTGCATCTGCTAATGGATCGTGCTTCCCAATAAAAACCGTTCTTGTTCCCGCTTTTTTACCTGCCTGAATGTCCGTATCCGTATCTCCAACCATATATGATTGTTCAAGATCAATTTTGAATTTTTTCCCTAGATCTACAATCATTTTGCTATTAGGTTTTCTACATTTACACCCAGCCTTTGGTTTATGTGGACAATAGGCAACCTCATGAATCGTTGCTCCCTTTTTCTCCAATTCAACTACCATATGGTCATGAATTTTATGTAACTGCTTTTCCTTCATAAAACCTAATCCGATTCCACCTTGATTTGTTACGACAAACACATAATCAAAATACTCATTTAAACTTTTAATTGCTTCTTCTACACCAGGTAAAAAATAAAATTGCTTCGGTTCGTTTACAAATTTCACTCGATTCGTTAGCACTTCATTTATTACGCCATCTCGATCTAAAAAAACTGCCCTTTTCAATCCAATCACACCTTTAATATTTAATCTTACTTTTAGTATGTTATAAATTATCGGCTTTACGCAGTGTTATTTCAGATATCCCACATTTAAGTGTAACTATCTATTTGCAAGTAATAAAAATATTTTTTCTCTTTAAAGTTTAGACTCGTTCAATAAAGGTTATAAAACACTATAGCGAAATATCTAAAATAAAAATTAGGAGATGGATAGTATGAGTTTCATTTGGTTTTTAATTATTGGCGGCCTTATCGGTTGGCTTGCAGGTGTAATTTTGGGTAAAGATGTCCCAGGCGGAATTATAGGTAATATTATCGCAGGTATTGTTGGTGCATGGATTGGTGGTATGCTTCTTGGAAGTTGGGGACCTAAAGTTTCAGATTTCTATATCGTCCCTGCTATCATTGGAGCCGTAATACTTGTGTTCATAGTAAGCTTCATCATGAAATCAATGCGTAGAGCTTCATAAGCTAAATAGTTTAAAAAAGTGGTCCTCTACAATTTTAGTTGTGGAGGACCTTTTAGCTGGAAAGTTATTAGACTTATTTATGTAAATTTTACTGTTAAAGTTCCTAGTAAGAAGCATTATTACTGTTTAGGATAAATCAAGGTATTTTCTACAAATATACTACATTTAATTTTAAAAGTTCCCCCGAGAGCTACTTTAATAATTTTTTTATCTACATTACTTTTCAGTTCACCATATAATTTACATCTTAAACCAATACCAAGATTTTCATCTTGTAATTGACCATCTACATATAGCTTTTCTCCGGAAAACCAACTATTCTCCACTTGAATATGGTGACCATCGTGCATAACTTCAAATGTGCTTTTCATATTCATAACCTCCCTAAAATAAAAACCATAAACTTAATAATAACTTATCCTCCAAAAAAAAACATTATTGTTAAAACACTCATACCCATTCGTTTAGTGCATTGTTTAAAAAAATGTTATATCCAATTTATAGTAAAAGTCGTATAACTTTTTATATACAAATAGAAAGAGCGATGAAACATTGCGTCTCACCACCCTTTGACGTTATTCTTTGTTGCTTCTAAGGATACTTGATATAGTAGCAGAAACCATTGCTGACGTTACAGTAACAAACCCTAGCCCCATCCAATAGTAACCTTTTTCTAGCAGGACCCACTCTGTATTTCTTATAGAAATTGCCATGAAGATTATCGATATTACTGCAAATGCCACTGATAAAACCATATTGAATTTACCTAATATATCGAGATTATTTAATTCCACTAAGAGTTGAATTGCTAAGTATACGGCTATTGTTACAGTAATTATTCCAAAAGTATAATAACCTCTTTCAAGTAACATCCAATCAGTATTGTTCCAGATTGATACTACCATAAATATAAAAGAGAACACTAAACCAACTAAGGATACCCCAAAGAGAATTTTATTCATTATAATCACCTCCTTTGATTTCGGAGAATAATATGTTGGGTTTTCTAGGGGCTTGGCACAATTCCTTATTCAAAGAATATGGCTCTTGAAAACCCACTCCTCCCCTCCAAGCCAAAAGGCATTTCTGTAAATGATGAACTTATTAACAGAAAAAGAAATGCAGATAATACTGAAAAAATTATTTTTAACAAACAATCATCCCATCGGTAAAAGATAAAACTTTTTCCATTCTTTAGTTGTACCTTATGTTTTTATTAATAAAACGACACTAAATATCCTTTTAAAAGTCCAAAACACAGCATCCCTACCATTTATCCATTTAACATTCTCCTTTCAATCCACCTCATTTTCAACTTCCTCCACAACTATGTAACCAATCTTTTCTAAAATTTTTTGGGTAGTATAATTTAATTCAGGTAAAGAATCTAATGGAAAGTAAGCAAGTTCCCTACTTTCTTCATCTTTTTTCAGATTGCCACTTACTTTTCCAGCTTTGAATATAACAGTGGCGTTGTATATCTCATCCCCATGAGGAAATTTATAATAAAACTCCTTACCAGAAGCTAATCCTAATATTTCTAAATGATTTGTAATAAGGCCCGTTTCTTCAAACAATTCTTTTTTAGCTGTCTCTTCAAAACTATCCCCTATCTCCATCCCGCCTCCAGGAATTCCCCAATCATTTGTATCTGAACGTAATTGTAGTAATAACTCCTTTTCCTTCATCACAATGATTGCTGATCCAGGAGCAATAATTGGTCTCGTTCCAATAATATTTCTAAGAGATTGAATATAGTTCATCATTTTCTCCTTTGAAACTAGTCTTCGGATGAACTTCTTGATTGCAATATTCATCATAAATTAATTTCATTGCATCAATAATTATTTCATCTGCTAATTTCTCTTTATATCTATTTGGTAACCCCTTTGCCCCCACAACAAATAATAATGGATTTTTGGAGAACTCACCCATTATCCCAATATCAACAATAAGATTATCTAATCCACCAGTCATATGATTTAAGTAATGGCTTGGTATACCATCTATATCACCTCGTTGCCTAACTAAACCATTTATAACTGGAGTCCATAAATCAGGATTAATTTCGTACCCTTGATATATTAATCGTAAAAGTTCTAACATCTCACTCAATTCACCCTTATTATTTAAGTCTCTAGGATTTTGAGTAATATTTATGTTATTAAAATATGATTTTAATTTTTGGTTAATCATTTCCCATCCACCACAAAATTGAACGATTCTGTTCGCAACAAAGCTATCGTGACAAGCTATCATCACTTCCACCGCATCTTGGAGTGACAAGTTATCTCTATTTTGAAAGTGAGGATATACTTCCTTACCATCCTCTTCCGGATTAAAAGTTACATCTTCAACAATATCAGTCCATTTATAATGTCTTTCTTCAATTAATTTTGCGATACAAAAGGCAATTGGAACTTTTGCTGCAGAAGCAAGCGGCAGTAATAAACCCGAATTTAATGATAAAAGTACATCTTGTTTTACTTGAGAATAAATAATAATTCCCACTTCACCTGACTCTAATTCTTTTATTTTTCCAAGAACTTTTTCCATCTCAAAACCCCACTTCACAATTTTTATATATTTTAGCATAAATATCCAATATAGGTTACATCACAAATCTGCCCCCTTTTCATGAAGAAAGACGCTACTCTTATTCCAGAAAAGCGTCCGATTGTAAAAGATTTTTTGTACCTCATCATCCATTGTTCGTTTTAAAAAACGAACAAAAAAAGACCCTTTCCTTATTCAAGGAAAGCGAATATATATTTTTACATTTTATATATAATTAGTAAATAAATGTTTACAAATAATATTGAGTCCGTTATACTTACACAATAATCAAAAAATTCTTAAGGAGGTCGGATAAAATGATCATTATCAATAAATTAATGTCACTAATAGTTACAACTTCAACAAAAACGAAAATCACACATTCGACCAAATTGGAATGGATCGCTTAAAGTTTTTTTACAATTAAGTATACCCATACCGTAGGGAGAAGTGTACCCCTACGGTATTTTTGTGCCTTTTTTTTACCGTAGGGGGAGTCTCTCTACGGTTTTTTTCATTTTTTAGGGTAATTTAAGGAGGTGATAAACCATGGTATTAAACATTTTTTCTCTTACAATAGCTATTACAAAACGTGAGCGTGAGATTTCTCTTGAGAAAGTAATTCATGATGAAAATGCAAAAAAAATCTTTGAAGAGAACCGAAGGAAATTAGAAAATTACGCACGTCATCGTCAATATTAATTTTGTTAATTCAAAAATCTGAGAGGTGGGAATTGAAATGATTTATATGATTAAAAGGAATTATGCAGTTTTATGGGTGGATAAAGACTCCACTTAGCTACCAGATGAAGTAATATAATGTAGTAAACACTTAAATCTCATGGGCTGTGGGAAAAGTAAATTCTTTTCACACAGCCACATATTAGAGAAGTCGAAGCCCTTTCTTCGCTAAAGCCTCCGTTAGTTCAACAACTTTTTCAAATCAGTTCTTATATAGGTTTTATTATAAGTAGTACCATCATCATTATAAAAAACTGCTCCCTTTGAATATGGGTGCGAAATTGCTTCAAATTAACTTTATCATTTTAGGATTCTCAACTGGGTCAACACTCAAAAACATTTCAGAATAACCTCATTCCCTTGCGATACTTTATTATATTTGAACCTACACCATTTCCTCGTTCCCTCTAAACAGCAAAAGACACTTTCCTTTAAAGAAAAGCGTCCTAATGGTGAAGATTATTTATTTCGTAGGAATTGAAAGCTGTATATTAGGGATGGAAGCTTCCTAATATTTAGCACCTTGGTTTTTCCCATTATTATTATCCATCACTTCTTCGCCGGCTTCTTTTACTTTCCCTCCGATTACCTTTAAGTCAGTCTTGGCTTCTTTGGCATGAGAGAGAATTTCACTTGACTCTTCCTTTACTGTACTAACTGGGAGAATAATGTTCTCGTTTACTTTTTCATAAAGATTTTGTGCATCTCTTATTGCTTCTTTGAGAACAGAAGAAGCGGATTTCAAACGCTCTTGCAAGTCCTCCTTCACTTCTGATGGATTGTTTTTGACATGGCTGTACATATCCATTGTCGAATCTTTCATATTTTTTGTTGTGGCAGTTACTTTGTTTCTTGTGTTTGAGTCAAGCATTGTAAGCGCACCACCAATAACCGCCCCTATCATCATGCCTCTTAAAAGCTTCCCATTATTTTCGTTTTCCGTGGTTGTCGATACATCATTATAAGAAGTTTGTGTCATAATTTATGCTCCTTTATGTTTTGATTTTGTTCTCTTACTACTTAATGCCCGATATTTTTTTCATCTAAACTTTTCGGCTATTCAAACAAGCATTAACAATGAGGTGCTACAGACATTTCCATTTTACTTTTAAGGTTTCACAAAGTTAAATGGCCCTATCCACCACGCAAGCTACCGCTGTTTAACTTTGCTTTTCCACGGGAACTAAAAGTACAAGAGTATTGGAGGAATTTCAATGAAAAAAGTTCTGAAGAAATGGAACAGCCGGAGTCGCAAATATAAAGTTCTAAGCGCTCTTTTACTTCTTTTGATTTTGCTATATATAGGTGAGATGTTATGGCATACATATAAACCGTTGCCGGAAGGTATTTCCTATGAAGGAGACTTGCATAGAACTGACAATATTGAAATGCTGACGGATTTAACTTATGCACAAGACAAAGAAGGGACCAATCGGAAACATGAGAATCATATATTCGATGAAGTTTATACATTGATTGATGAAGCCGAACAGTTTGTGGTAGTCGATTTCTTTTTGATGGATGGGTATTTCGATGAAAAAGAAGATTTCCCCCCAATCGCGAATCTCCTCTCTGACAAGCTTACCGAGAAAAAGAAAAACAATCCCGATATGCCGGTTATTTTCATCACCGATCCGCTAAATAAAGGCTATGGCTCCTATGAAACCCCGTGGTTCAAGAAGATGCGTGAAGCCGGGGTAGAAATTGTTTACACCAATTTAGAGCCGCTTCGGGATTCCACACCGATTTATTCAGGCTTATACCGATTATTTTTTCAATGGTTCGACAACGACGGCAAAGGATGGATTGCCAATGCCATGTCGAGCAAAGCACCAAAAATGACTGTATCTTCCTATTTGGAACTGCTCAATGTGAAAGCCAACCACCGTAAAGCAGCCATTTCGGAAAAGGAAGCGATTATTACATCATCAAACCCACATGATGCAAGTGGTTTCCACGGAAATCTTGCTTTGAAAGTAACTGGGCCCATCATAAACGATATTCTCAAGTCAGAAGAAGCGGTGTCGCTTATGTCGGATGGTCCGAAATTGCCGAGAGCTGATATTCCTCAGCAAGGTGAAGGCCAGTATGCTGTGCAATATTTGACCGAGAAGAAGATTTTGGATGCCTTACTCGAAGATCTAGCAGCGACAAAAACAGGAGATAAAATTTGGATAGGCATGTTCTTTATTGCCCAGCGCGACATTGTCAACGCCTTAACCGATGCAGTAAACCGCGGCGTGCAGGTGAATATGATTCTAGACCCAAATGAAAACTCATTCGGTCAGAAAAAAACCGGTCTGCCAAATCGACCGGTTGTGAACGAACTGCTTGAGGATACAGAGGAACAGATCAACATTCGCTGGTACAATACCGTAGTCGGTCAATACCATACAAAAGCCATCTGGATTCAAACAGCGGAACAAACAATCATTTCAAGCGGTTCTTCCAACTATACGGAACGAACATTAGATGATTACAATCTGGAAAATAACGTCCGCATCCTCGCTCCAAATGATAGCGCGCTCGTCTTGAATATGGAACAATATTTTGAACGGCTTTGGAAAAATGAAGATGCCCTCTACACGCTTGATGTGGAAGAATTTCAGGATAACCTTTCCTGGTGGCAGCGCTGGATTTACACGGCACAAAAAATAGCCAAAGTAACTACTTATTAATAGGAAAAAGGAGATGCCTCAATTTCAATCCGGCACCTCCTTTTTATTTAGACTTTGCCTTCATTAAAACACACTTAAAAGAAACTTTCATAAGGTTCCCGTTTCTAGAAAAGCTATTTACCTTCATTTCACTCCACTTTCTAGAATTTTGAACGTCCCTTTCTCGCAGTTAATTTCTGCCTTTACGCCATAAGGTAAAATAAATTTAGGTTCTGTATGACCAAAATTCAAGTTATAAAGAATCGGTAAGTCTTCCAAATCTAATTCCTTCATTACTATTTGAATTACCTCTTTATATTCATCATAATATTTCTCATCCTGTGGCTTACCAAAAATGATACCATTCGTTTTTTGTAGAATGCCTTGTGCAGCATAATTTCGCAACCAATACTTAATAAGATGTGGATCAGGGTATTCTTCAGATGTTTCAAAGAAAAGGATGCTATTTTCCCAATATTCTTTTGCTGGCCAGATCTCGGTTCCTTTAGCAAACTCTAAAGCTTCAATACTACCACCTATCAAATGTCCTTGTGCTACGCTTGATCCTTGAAGTACTTCATAACCTGAATTTTTCTGCATTTTCCTGCGAAGATTTTTATTCTCTTCTGCCCATTCCAAACGCTCGCTCGTCCATTCATTAGCCGGTTGAATATTACCAATAATCTCATTTGAAAATAGCGTTCGATTTATCATCTCAATTGTATAAGGGTCCATCTCCACATTTTCTGCAAAATCAGTTAAAATTGCTGGACCATAAAATGAAGAAATACCTGCTTTGTGACAAAATAAATGAGAAATGGTCACATCGGAATAACCCATCAATATTTTGGGGTTGTTACGTATAACATCAAAATCAATATAAGGGAGTAAGCGAATACTATCGTCTCCACCAATATTTGCAATGATTCCCTTGATACGTTCATCCTTAAATGCCGTCATTAAATCTTCAGCTCGTGCTTGTGGATTTTCATAAAGATATTCTCCACCTTTCAAACTATTCGGCATTGGGATAACCTCTAGTCCAAAAACTTCCTCCAACCGCTTTACACCTTGTTCATATCGCCATTTAAGTGCTGGTTCACCTGCCCCACCCCAAGAAGGACTTACTGTAGCAACCCGATCTCCCCGCTGCAATTTTTGTGGCTTCATTAACACATTAACTCCCCCTAACATTTTCAATTCATTATGAAACTGGAAAAGTACTCTTCTTCCTTATTTCGTGAGATTTGCATTATTCCAAATATTAACACATCAATACATATCTTTTCCAATAATCTCTTGACATTGAATCCGTATGTATTTGCTTAAAAATAAAAAAGCATCGAACACAGTTGGAAATCTGTAATCCGATACCTTTTTGGGTGAATTTTTATCTTTCTAACATATGGCTTTCTCTTGCTTTTCGTTTCTTTATAATGAATGTGTAAATATTTAAAATAACTCCTATGACAAACATAAGAATTGCATTGAGAGCTAAGATTATTGCTATTACACCTACCCCAAAAGACGCATCACTATACCCAACTGCGTTATTTTTTTTACTATTGACTTGCACCCCTTTGTTTTAGTGCCTACACCCCCTAATAATTTCAAATACTTCTGAAGCCTTCATTATTTGAAATAAAATTTATGGTTTATTCAATAAACAGCGCTCGATTGTTATGTCTTATTAGCTAGTTAACTGAATTTAAAAAACAATGCAATAGCCATTAGACCACTTAAAATAATTAACCCTAATATTACTACTAAAAAAATCAGTAAAGACTTTTTCATATTACTTCCCCCTTAAGGTACATAACGATATATCTTTTTCATTCTTCATTTTTTATCTTTTTACTTTAATACGTTTATGACGACTAGAGTTTTAATCAAATAGCGTTTCCTTTGTAGGCGTCCGCGCAAATTCAAAGAGTGTTTTAATTTGAGACTCGGTATTTCTATTAGTAGAAAGCTGTGGTAAATTGTATTCAGAAAAAAATCGAATGTCTTTCGTTTCAATACCTACAGCAGCTTCTCCTCCAATGATCTCGCATAATATAAATATCTTATAGTAATGATATGGTTCTGGAGGATGTGGGTGTTTATTATTATCCATTAAGGCAAGTAATCTAATTGGGAGAACATCATAGCCCGATTCTTCTTTAATTTCCTTTACGACGTTTTCTGAAGCGGATAATCCGATATCACAAAACCCACCCGGCAATGCCCATTTATCATCAATATTTTCTTTTACCATTAAAATCTGCTCGTTTCTAAAAACAACACCACGAACATCAACTTTGGGAGTTAGGTAACCCGTTTCATTTGCAAATAAATTCTTAATTTTTTTCATTTCAAGTTCAGTGTATTCGGACATAATCTCTACACTAATCTTACGTAATTCCTCATAACGCTCGATATCATAGCTGTCTTTAGAAAATGTTAATCCAGCCTGAGATAATGCTTGAATTCTTTTTGCCCATTCCAACCATTGATGACTCATAAAGCACCTACTTTAAAGGAGCTTTTGAATTCCTTTATACTTTTTATAATTAAGTCGGGTTGTACACTAAATTCAGACGTTTGGTATTCAGGTAACCACTGAACACCGATTGTATAGACGTTAGCTTGTGCACCAGCAATAATATCCGCATCACTATCTCCAATATAAATCGCCTCAGAATTCTCAACTTTTAAAAGAGACAAGGCTTTCAGTAAACCCTCTGGATCAGGTTTCGGTTTTATAACATCATCACCAGTTATAATGACATCAAACAAACCTTCCATCCCTAATGCTTTTAGAGAGATATCTAAACTTCTTTTTGCCTTTCCTGTAAAAATACCTAATTTTATTTCTGCATCTTTTAACGACTTCAATAAGTCTAGGATTTCAGGATTGTCTAATACCAAACTTTTATGTACTTCCGAATATTTTTTGTAGAAATATTCAATTGCATCTTCCTTATTTGGACTTGAACAATTATTCATAATAATGCCTATTTCAGAAGGACCAAACATTTCTTTAATTTCATTTGTAGTAAGTTCCCTTTTATCAAATTCTTTAAATACCGTTTGAAAAGCATAAAAACAAATTGGTAAAGTATTCGCCAATGTTCCATCAAAATCAAACACTACAGCTTTCATGAATAACTCCTTTTGTTAGCATAAAGAACGCAATCTTTACACATACATTTATAGTCTAAAACAATAGTCTTCCGTTTCTTAAATACTTCTATATTTTTCCATTAAGTCCTTCTTTCTTAACTACATGCTGTATTAGTTGAACAAAAAAGTTAGCAAAGTGTCGTTTAGTAACTTGTTATTTCAAATGAAAATGGACGTATTCATAATTAAAGAAATGCGCCCGATTGCGAAATAACTAGGAGCATTAAATCTATGCGTTCGCAAAGTACGATTTATGGTAAAATTTTGAAGAGGTATTTTATGAAAAGAATATTATTCAATTTATTTATTTTGTTTTGTTTAGCTTCACTTGCTGGGTGTAGCGAACAGGTCAAAGAGGTTGACGGTGAATTTTTATTAGGGCAATTTGGTGCTGATTGGAAAAAAGAAACTTTTTATATGGTAGCGCCCATTAAATGGACAGGTGAATCACCTATAACACTAAAATCGATTGAGTTCGTTAAAGATTATCCCGACCCTCTTACTACATACGAAGAAGATGGCATAAAGTATGAGATTTTCGGAGCAGAACCATCAAGGAAAACTGGTTTACGTGACGAATCTTATGACAGAGAATTAAAAGACATAAATGGTTTAGAAATTAATGGCGAAGGAAAAATTGTGATTAAATTTTCATTGGGTGATGTAAAAGTAGATAATTCGCGCAGATTAAAAATTACATTCGATAGTGACGGACAAGAAGTTGAAAAAATCGTTGTATGGAAAACACTTGAACAATTAACAACTGAGACTCGTTAAAATATTGCATGGAAATATTAGGAGGCAATGTAAATGAAAAAAAGACTCATATTATTCTTAAAGGGGGCGTAATTGGTGGGTATGAATTTCGTAGAAGCAGTCGTTTACAGCTTTTGCTGGCTGCTAATTTTTGTCATCGGTTTTAAGTTATATAAAAAGCAAGAAATAAAGCCGATTATTTGGAAAGCAGTCCTTGTATATTTTGTCGGTAAATTTGCATTTTCGTTAAATTATCCAATTGAGCAACAGGCAATTCACTTCGCGCTTATTCCATTAGGTGTGATAACCAGCTATTTATTTTTTTCAAAGCGGCCTAATTTTAATACATATTTAAAATTTGCATGGTTTGGATTTTTTTCGAATTATTTATTTTTAGTAGGTACGTTATTAATTATGCCATTCTATTCTTTTCTTTATGATAAAAATGATATCCATACGTATATAGCTCATTCGGAAAACATAGAAATTTTGAGCATTCATCCGTCAGCAAATGACAATATAGCTGTTCGTGCATCTATCCTCGAGCAAGTAAAAGCTGCAAAAGAGCAACCTGTGAATACGGATTGGTACTACGAAAGTGTTGGTGATGACCGAGTTGAGGTTGAACGATTCCCCTACATTTTAGCAAATATAGCGCCGAAATGGGGTAGTCAGGCGAAGGCAACGATTTATGTGGAGAAGGATGGAAAGGGCCTGCTGATCGCATCACCGACTAAACATTTGTATTACCGCCTCGATGAATCGATTTTACAGGAGGTGACGGCAAATGAGGAAAAATAAATTTATCATTGGAATCGTTGTAGTCATAGTGGTCGCTATAGCAGGCATTCTTTTATGGCTAAACTTTAAACAGCCAACGTCATTTTTGTCTGAAGCAGCAATGATCGAGGAAATGAATAGCTACACAAGTTCCCTTAACGTAAAAGAAATACAAGATGTGCTCCAATTAGATGAACACCATTACTTCGTGCCGTTTGTAAATTATGACGGAACGAAAGCGATGTCGTTTTGGAAATGGGATAAGGCAAAGTGGAAATTAGTTAATTTAACAACCCATCAAAAAATGCGCTGGCAATTAGATGAAAAAGATTTATCATCAAGTTTTATCGTGTGGAATCGAAGCTCCGCTGAAGACGCAACGATGACGTTACTATTTTACCGTGAGCGTAACTTCCTTTCATCTGGGGATAATCATTTCTTTACGCCACAGGTACTATTAACGGAGGAAATAACATTGTCGGAATACGGCATTACAAAAGTGCCAGAACAATGGTCTAAACTAATGGCTGAGCTTGATAAGTCCGCTGGCGTAACAAATAATTCTATGTTCTCATTTTTCAATTACAATCCGAATTATTTAATTGCGGCCGAATATAATTTAGAAGATTTCGAGACAAATGGCACAGAAAGTTATTGGACAGGGAAAGCGGATACGACATTAGAGTTTATCATGTATTATGATTTGGATATGATTCAATAATTGACATGAAGTGTGGAAAAGAAGAATTCCATACTTCATGTTTTTATGTGCGTCGCAAAAAAGGACTTTCCTTCTTCAAGGAAAGCGCCCGATTGTTGAATAAAAGTAGTCTTAAATAATTTAATCTTTTTGATCTTCTATATGCTCAATTTGTTCTAAAACCCAGGATTTATCTCCTTCTTTTGAATACAAAGAAAAATACTCTTTATCTTCCTCAATTAAGTTCCATACCATTTCTTCTTGAACTACAATCTTAAATGCTTCTTCTTTAGTTTGATTATTCGGATCGTATGCTTTAACCCAATACTCTTTATAGTCACTTGAACGCCCCTTTTCAATAACAATCAACATCGAAGTAGTTGATATGAAAGGTCCTCCACAAGATGCGAGAACTAATAAAACGACTGTAATCATTAAAATTGAAGCTTTTTTCATTGTATTCCCCCAATATTTAAATTTCTCATTTTAATTCCAATATATTTACCCGTCAATTTAAGAATACTTTTTAACAATATCTTCTAAATTGTAACCTAGATAACTAGGTGGTGTTCAATTATATTGCCCTTTAAAGGAAAAGGCGAAAAAGGACCCTCTCCTTATTCAAGGAAAGCGCCCGATTGTTGAAGTTTGTATTTATTTTAAAAATTTTTATTTTTTATAAAATTCAATATCTACACCAAGATTTGCAACCGAAGAAAATTTGTTGAAATCACTTAACAGTTTTAATAAGAATTCAGAGTCGATTTTAAATCCTCCGGTTAATGTATTCCTCAAACATATATCAGTATTATATTTAATATTTGTAAGTGAATAGTTAACTAATAAATCTCCCTTTTTATTATAGTTCTCAATAGTAATATTAAATTCATGTGGTGACATCGCATTTAACGTAACTGACCCTTGTCTTTTTATTTCTAGATCTTCTAACTCAGTAATGAAGGACAATAATTTATCTAATTCAAACCAAACATTAATATTCCAACCTATAAATTTATTATCGACACATCAATTGTACAAGATAAACTGGGTAATCGTTCATGTATATATTCTTCAAGGATAAATGTTATATGCGATGTCTTATCATTAGAATATATTCTGAAATCAAATTCAGATAATGGTTTATACATTTTTTCACCTCATTGGCTATTTCCAAGAAATAATAATATTTACTAATCATTTTAAACTATCCTGCTTTCTTAATTTAAGTAAATTATTTCACAATCACCTAAATTTATATATAAATATCCAGTTTTTGAAATTTTTTATTCAACAATCTGACCCTTTAACGGAAAAACGCGATCTTCTTATTGAAGAAACGCGCCCGATTGTTGAACAACGTTATTAAACTAAAGCCCCCAATAGTTTATTATCGCTACATTTTTCTATCTTGTGTAGTTCCATCTGGATTTACTTGATACTGCCAAAGTTCCCCATCTTCTCCTCTGTAAATATACAGATACATAAATGTTTCGTCCTCAACAAAATTTATATATAACTGATAATCCACATTGCCTTCTCTGATTTCATCAAAGGGTACTATTTGTATACTTTTTTCATACTCGAAATCGTCTTTCACCTTATCATACACCCATACTTCATTGGTCTCGAATTCACCTTCTCCAGAGAAATATTTTGTTCCGAATATTTCTTCTACTTCATCTTTAGTTTGACCTATTTCTGCATTTGCTTCTACAAACTCTTTGTCTAATATTGGACTCGAATCTGATTCACTATTTACATCTGAACAACCAAATAATATAAAACTTAATAATACAATCAGTAATAACCTATTCATTCAATTTCCCCCCTTGTTAAACTAATCTGCAATCTCTTTTTAACAAAGAAAAAGAGTAGTGGTCTTAATACCTACCTCTAAATAAATGCTTCTCTTAAGCCCTCTAGAATACAGAGCTCAAGCCGCTTAAATCATTTATATTATTTCTGCTGTCTACTTGACAGGGAGCAGTTCATTTAACAACGTTCGTGCCATTTTAATGTATCCCAAACCTTTTATTAGGAACGTTATTTGTATGTATCATGTATTAGTAAATTATCAGGTGATTTAGAAATAATATAATTTAAAAAAGATTTAACTTTTCTTTTATATCTTGAATAATTTCATTGATACTAACTTTTTCTGTATCTATATACTCTCCAAAATCGTATTGATTGTAAGCCTCTAAACATTTATCGGTTTGTTGAAAACACCAGTTACCTTCTTCCTCTCCACGTAGTCTTAACCTTTCGTAAATTGTCTCTTTACTTGCATTCAAACAAAAATGATGGGTTTGTTCATCAACACTTTTAAATCCGTTGTAAATGAAATTTAAGTATTCTATTTTCCTAATGGTCATTGGCACGATTAGATTAATATTATATTTCGTAATTAACCTTTTTCCCACATCTACAGTTAACTCTTTCCATAAATCTAAATCTTGAAAGTCCCCTGTATTGGATTCTGTTCTTTTTATATCCATAGGAATAACATTTCTTAACATATAACCTATCTCTTCAGGGTCATATATCATACTATTTTTAATTTCGTTTTGAAGCATATTTGCAATAGTGGTTTTACCCACACCAAATGCTCCGTTTATCATTATAATCATTACACCATCTCCTCACTTTTTATTTTTACCTCATCGATATGTGATAGAGGCTGTTATCCTCTTTTTTTTGAATACGAGTTGATTAATAAGCATAAAAAGTATATTCTGAATATTGGACCGAATGGACATTCGTTTGTATTTAGGGGTGTACCCTCGGTCCGAGGTAGGACTCCACAGAAACGAATGTTCGAGGACCTTATAGAAATAAACATACCAATTATCACGTTGAGTAAAGCACCGTCTCTAACAACATTTAGATTAGAATTTGGAGGTTCACTATGAAAACTGAAGATAAACAATATGCTTTAACTGTTATTACTAATATATTAAAAGTAATGCACAATAAAGAATATGAAAACATTTTAAATTATGTGGATGAATCTGAAGTGGATGATATTGGTGAGTTTTTCTTTTATGTTCAAGAAACTTTAAACTTAAATGGATTTGATTCATTTGATGAATATGGCGCACCTTGTAATTTCAACCCAAAATACGAATATTCACAAATCAACTTCTATGAATTCAATGATAACAGTGGATTTGCTGTTGATTATGATTTAACTTCAAATTCAAAACTGACAGATATGTGTTTACAAATGGAGTTTTTAAAAACGGATGACGGATTAAAAAGTGTTTTTATCACAGTTGACCCACGATAAAACAATATGTTAAAAGGAGAACATATGGAAATAAACCTTTACAAAATACACTTTGTTTAAAATTGTTATTCAACAATATGGCCCTATAACGGAAACTTGATCCTCTTATTGAAGAATCGCGCCCGATTGTGGAAGAAAAGATTTTATATTTTTAATAGCTCAAAATACAAACAAAAATTATAATATATAAAATCGGATAAAAGATAATGGCGATTAAAGCTTTCATTTTTGTATTCTTAATTGCACTTTCCGTTATTTCAGGTTCTTCCTTGTATATCCCTCGACTTCCCACCAGTAAACTTTCTTTCGGTTTAAAATACATCCAAATGAAAACACCATAAGGTATAAGCAATGCTATTATTAAAGCCATCCATTCCACTTACAACACCACCTTAAAGTATTTAGTAACTATATACGAATTAAAATCCTAATTTGTTTCAAAAATTATCCAAGTAGTATTCTCTAAGAATATTAATATAGGTAGGAGGACGTTAAATGACATTCAGCATAACAATCTCTAATCAAATAAGCGACAGAATAAAGGGTGCAAAAGAGGATAATGAAAGAGTAAAACGAATATTTTCCTGGATAAATGATGAATTTGAATGGATTGAAACTGACTATAAGGAAAGAACTGTGGAAGAAATCTTAATACGCCAGGCTGGGAACTGTGCAGAACAGGCGAAGGTCGTTGAAAAAGTTTTAAACCATATTGGAATAAAAACACGTTGGATTTTGGAAATAAACTCACAGCCGGAATGGGAGGATCGACAAAAGTTTTCTGAAAATCTCATTGAAAAGGATGGGAATTTTTACTCCATTTTTGGATGGAACCATAATGACCATAGATGGATTGAGTATTACAACAAAGATTCTAATCTATGGATTCCTATAGATACAGCTTTTGGGGTATTTGGTATGAAGCATTGGTTAGAAACAAGAATAAGTTTTTCTCCAGAATCTATACCAACCTCGCAACAAATAATACCTTTTTGTATTGTTGCATTAGATTCATCTAATGCTATTTCCGAGGAACTCTCAAGTTTTTACCTCATTGAACAATTCGATAAGTATTATAATGGGTTATTAAGTCAATCAGCAGAATGGGCAGAGTGGAAAATGTTGATCAATCAACTTACGGAGTTAGGGATAGCCACTTATAATAGTCAACACAACCTTCATAAGAACCAAGATGAGATAAAACAGTTTACAAACCTTTATTCAAAGTTAAAAAAAGAAGTTTTAACTGGCGTTAAATAGCCGAGTGTTCCGTGAATTCGTAGGTTGTTGAACCAGTGTACGTAATCCCCAAGTTCATGAGCGAGCTGTTCAAGAGAGGCGAAGTGAGCTTGATTAGCGAATTCTGTTTTAAATACCTTGAACGTTGCTTCAGCCACGGCATTATCATAAGGGCATCCCTTCATGCTCAGCGACCGTTGGATTCCGAATGTTTCAAGTGCCTCTGAAATTAGTTTGTTATCGAACTCTTTTCCACGGTCAGTATGAAACATTTTGACGTCATTCAGATTGGCCTGAATGCTCGCAATCGCTTGATACACAAGCTCGGCTGTTTTATTTTCGCCAGCACTAAAACCGATGATTTCACGATTAAACAGATCGACAAACAGGCATACATAGTGCCATTTTTTTCCGACACGAACGTATGTTAAATCACTGACTATGACCGCTAATCACTCTTTATTAAAAGACCACATTTATAGTAAAACGATGAAATCCTGTTAATATAGCTCACTCTTCTTAATTATAAAACATTAATATACATGTATTGTTAAAAATGTATTAATGTTATGGGAGAATGAGGTGACAAAATGAAGAAATGGTTTAGCATATTATTACTTGTATTGTTAGCAGGTTGTTCGAATGACGAAAAGCCCGTAGAACAGAAAAAAAATGAGGAAGCATCGAAAGTCGAAACGGTTACAGAAGTAGAAGTAGAACCATATATAAAAGCAGTTGAAGCAATTAATCGTGAAGATTTGGCGCTAGCCAAAAAATATTTACAGCTGACATTGCAGGACTTTCCAGATTCCAATGAGGCGATAGCCGCAAATGTACTATTAGCCTATAATTCGTTAGCTGTTTTTAGTTCTCATGCCGATGTAATGAAACAACTTACAAATGGTCTATCTCATCAATCAAATTTAATTAATGATGAAGAAATTGAAACGCTCAAAAACTTTAGTGACCAGTCCGCAGTAACAGTGGAAAGAGCGAAAGCGGATTTTATGAACTATGTCGATGCCTTTTTAACGCATTTTGATGATACAAAGGATTTATCAACTTATTTCAACAAATTTACATTTACAACAGCTGATTTTGAATATGTAAGTGATTTTTCATTTTTTGAAGATATTGGGGTAGTCGTTCCAAATGAATATGAAATTGAGACATATATAGAAGAGAATAATCGTGAATTAAGGATTGGCGCACTTATTGGACTTTCTAGTAAATATGATAAAAAGCACTATGAATTATTAAACTTTTTATATCAAAGTGGGGCTTTCATTTTGTCAGAAGATGAACAAATGTCGAAGCAACTATTTGACCTGTTATTTAAGTTTACGGAGAATGACCCATACAATGAGTATCGAATTTTAACAGAAGAAATTTTGGAAAAAAGTGGGCAACAAAATACAGATGATACAAGTGATGTTTCAACGATGAGTACGAATGAAGAAGTCGTAACATCCATTGATCAAGAAACGGATTCAGCTTTACGAAAAATAGTTCATTGGTTTGCGGAAGATTTTGCTCGTGCGATTAATGGACAAGATCCATCTAGTGTATCCTCTTACTTTGCAATAAATAGTGAGGGAGAAATGGTCGTGCAAGGATGGATGGAAAGCTTAATAAACAGCGCGACATTTGTAGAAATCGTAGAATCAAATGTCAATCAAATTGAAGTGCAAGAAGACGGCAGTTATTTGGTGTATGAGCATCGTATTGCAAAAGAAGATGATGGAGATGTAGGGTATGATGTGACCTATACATTTTTCCAGGATGAAACAGGTGCACTTGTTATTGAAGAAATTGAGTATGAAGGTTATGTATTATAAAACTTATAATTTATAAAAGAAATGGGATTGTATGAGTACCATTTCTTTTTTATTTCTGTAAATTTTATAGTTTGACCGCCCTATTTTTAGGCTGCTTTCTTAATAATTGTTGCTATAAAATTGGGCTGGGCTTATTCAAAAAATATGGCATTTTAACGGAAAAACATGGTCTTCTAATTGAAGAATCGCGCCCGATTGTGGAAGATCGTTTTTGAATTAAACGCCCTGTGAAAACCTTAGTAAATAACCATCTGGATCTTGAACTAAAAATTCAATTTCTTTAAATACAGTTTCACCTGTTGTATATTCGCTAACAAAAGGCTCCCTAAAAAGGGGAATTGCATTTTGATTTAGTCTATTAACAATAGATTGAATATCCTTAACAGTTATTTGGAAATTAATACCTCTACCTAATGGATACTCTAACAAGCCTGTTTCCCAATACCCATTAATTTCTTCAATCATCAATTGAGCATTATTGAGTGAGAGAAATGCAAATTTATCATTTTTTCTTTCGTATTCTAATTGGAATCCAAGTAACTCTGTATAAAACCACTTAGATCGTTCAATATCGGTAACTGACAACTCGGGTACTAAAGCATTGAATTTCATTTTTCTGTACTCCTTAAAATGCCCCATATTCTTTCTACGTTTTCGAGCACTTTTCCATTAAAAGTTAATTTATATACATCTGGCATATTGAGATTTTGCCAAAAGGAAAAATCATACTGGCTATCAAAATAATTCATGATTAAAACCATTATATTTCCATGTGTTCCAATAACAACATTTTCACCTTTGTATTTCTCTAAAATATTAAAAGTGGTTTCTACACCTCTTTTTTGAGCGAAGATGTTAGACTCTCCACCCTCCCATGAAAAATTGTAGTCCTCCCATACTTTTGTTACTGCAAGAGTAAAATCGTTGGCTGGGACTGTGGTTAAAGTACGTTCTTTCAAACCATCTATAATTTCAACTTCTGTACTTATGTATTCTGCTATGCCTTTGACAGTTTGAAGAGCTCGTTTATAAGGACTGGATACAACAATACCAATTTCCTCTGTTTTTAATAATTTTGTAACAACTGCTGCATCAGCAAAACCTCTTTCCGATAAAGGTCTATTTAATTCATCAGGTGTATATATAGAATGTGCGTGCCTAACAAAATATAAATTAGTCAATTTATCAGCTCCCGACATTAATAATTCTATTTTAACATCCCCTTGTTGTATTAACTTGCCCCGATAGTTTAAGTACATTATTTAAAAATCCCTCTCGCAATAGTAACCTGTTTTTCAGAAGAAGAATGTTATTCAGCAATCTTCCCCTAAAATTAAATTAAGCACTTTTCTTATTCAAGAAGGTACTGCCCCCAAAGTCCACTAAATCAAAGTTTTTTTTACTCATAGAATCACCCCATATATTCCTCTTTATCACATTCCTAAACGAACTTACCTATTCAATAATACAAGTATATTTACTATAAATATTAACATAAATATCCAATTGTAATTAGAACTATTCCTCTATTAAATGGCCCTATAACGAAAAAAGGGCGATCCTTATTTCGGAATCGCGCCCGATTGTGGAATAAGTATCAGCTTAAGTTAGCTAGTTTAATGAAATCTGAACCTTTTACCAATCTGGTCCATCATCAGAATCACTCACTTTAAGAGTAAAAGCTTTGGGATTTAGATTGCTTTTTTTAACTAATTCATAGAAGATTGATTTTATCTCTTCTTGCTCTAATTCTGTAGCTTCTTTGTTTAATAAGATAATTTTCATCTGAATATCTTCTTTCGAATAAGCAGCAATTAAAAGACGGTATATATAACCTTTTTCCGATAATTCATTATGCACATGATTCACGATTCCATTATCTCCATATAGGAAATTCTCCATTTCCTCAGAACTTACTGTAGGTGGAACTTCAGATGCTGTTCCTTTTGACGAAGAGTTATTGATAAATAAGAAGGTTCCTACAATTAAAATTACTACGGCTCCGACTAAAGCAATTCTATCCTTTTTCAGTTTATACACTTCCTTTTTTAATCTTAGGATATGACTGAATAAAAGGAAATAAACTTACTTGATCTTTACAAATGAAAATAGACGCACTCCTTGTTAAAGAAAAGCGCCCGATTGTGGAAGATCGTTTTTTCGATTAAATATACAGGTTTTTATTCAGCTATCACAATCTGCATAAAAAATTGTATATACAATTCCCAAAAGAAAACCCAAGAAATGTTAGTTTAACAGTATTTCTTGGATTTCGGCTTCTTTCCAAACTTTCATTTGGGAACTTTTTTTTAATATGTATACAATATACTGCTCATTTTAATGACCTACTTAACATTCACTTCAAATTTATATGGCATCCCTAAATAACGGTATTGTATTGTTGCTTTATAAATCGGTTGTTCATTTAAAATAGTTAAACCATAAATTTTGTCGTCTTCTTTTACTTGTTTTTTATCCTGTCTTTCATAAATCTCACCAATTATAGTTCCTCTTTCTATCTTTGCGTCCAATAAACTAAAAAAGTCATACGTAGCTGCTTCTGAAGATGAAAAGTCATCTGTTACAATGAAACCTTTGTCAGGATGATTAATTTGCATTTTTACTTCAGAGGGAGTCTCTCCATTATTAACATATACTTTAGTTATTTGAATATCATTAAACCCTTTATTCCCTAGTCCTATAACAACTGATGTATACTCACTATTGCCAGCAATAGTACCATATTCTAAAGGTGGATTTATCCGTATCCAGAATATAATGCCTGTAAATATTACAAGAATTAATCCCACTATAATCTTTTTCATTTTTATCCTCACCTCCCTGAATATTATTTCGCTATATATATTCGGAATACCTTTAAAACATTCATAAAGCGTTGTTTGGTAACATTACACATAAAACTGTTATTCAACAATATGGCCCGATTGTGGAATAACGATTAGCTTCTATTAGTTGGTTTTGTGGAAAGTCAGTGTAATTCCTTTTTAGCAGTTTGTTTATATCCTAACGCTGCTCGAGCTCAAAAGCAGACATGCTGAGCATGCCTGCTTTTTAATCTGGTTTTATTCACTCATATATCCGGTCCCAATGGGCCCGCTAGCCTTTTCATAATACGTTGAACTTTTTATGATTAATTGAGTATCTCAACGCTCTTCCACTGCCAATCGCAATAAAATTAAAAGACCTAAGCCTGGTGGAATACCAAACATAAGTCTTTTAATTTCGCCAATTACCTAAATTTAACTTTGGGTCAAATCAAAGGTGAATTTTTAACTCTAACTTTTAGAGTTTGTAGCATCTATCCAGTTGTTCTTTTTTAATCGTTAATATGGGTCTGCTTCATGGCTTTTCTTCACTGCATCTTTTGTTGCTTCATTCGCAGCGGTAGTACCCTGTCCATATTTAGAAATACCTGACTCTCGGCCTGGTAGCTTACCTTCCTGAGCCATCTTTTCAATTTCTTTCATTTTCTTTTCAGTCTCTTCTTTAACACGGCGGCCGTAATCTTCATCAGCCTGTGTAAAGTGGTTAAACATCGCCTCCTGAATGCGCTGGTCACAGATTGCCAGTGCATCCGATAAGTTATTAATGAGCTCATCACGTTCCCAGTCTTCAAAGCTGCGGTATGTTTCACCTGCTTGACCATAGTTATTCGGGCGATCAATAGGTTCACTCATTAATGCAGCATTATAAGAAGGCTGATGTGGTGGATATTTTTTATCCCCTGCATCACGGTACCCACCAATCATTGACGGTTCATAATTAATATGTGGGTTTTCACCGGATTCTTTAGGATCACGCGTATCCATCTGACCACGCTGCTGATTTGTACGAACCGGTACCTTTGGTGAGTTGACTGGCAATTTTAAGTAGTTTGAGCCTACACGGTAACGCTGTGTATCTGAATAAGAGAATGTACGCCCCTGCAGCATTTTATCGTCCGAAAAATCCATACCGTCTACTAGAACACCAGTGCCGAATGCAGCCTGCTCGATTTCTGCATGAAAATCTTCAGGGTTACGGTTAAGCACCATACGACCTACAGGCAACCAAGGGAACTTATCTTCTGGCCAAAGTTTTGTGTCATCTAGTGGATCGAAATCCAGTTCTGGATGATAGTCATCCTCCATAATCTGAACAAACAGCTCCCACTCTGGATACTCTCCACGTTCAATTGATTCATATAAGTCCTGTGTAGCATGTCCTACGTTTGTAGCCTGAATGGAGTTTGCATCTTCTTGTGTCAAATTGCGGATGCCCTGTTTTGGTTCCCAGTGATACTTTACAAGTACAGCTTTACCTTCTTCATTAACCCATTTATATGTGTTAACACCTGACCCCTGCATATGGCGGTATGTCGCTGGAATACCCCAAGGTGAAAATAGGAACGTAATCATATGCGTCGCTTCCGGTGTACGTGAAACAAAGTCAAACATACGCTGTGGATTCGGTACGTTGGAAGCCGGATCTGCTTTAAAAGCATGTATCATATCAGGGAACTTCATAGCATCACGAATAAAGAAAATCTTTAAATTGTTACCTACAAGATCCCAGTTGCCATCTTCCGTATACATTTTCACTGCAAAGCCGCGCGGGTCTCGTGCAGTCTCAGGTGAATCCTTTGCACCTGCCACTGTGGAAAAACGTACCATAAGTGGCGTTTGTTTACCGGCACCAGAAAAGACTTTTGCACGGGTATATTTTTCTACAGGCTCATCTCCAACTTTGCCGTAAGTTTCAAAATAACCGAAAGCACCTGAACCACGTGCATGTACTACACGTTCAGGCACCTCTTCACGGTCAAAATGTGAAATTTTTTCAATGAAGTGATAATTTTCTAAAGTCGCTGGTCCACGGTTACCCACTGTACGGATATTTTGGTTGTCCCTTACAGGGTGTCCTTGACGAGTAGTTAGAATTTCACGTTCCCCATCCTCTTTTTTTGTAACATTTTTGTCTTTGTTCTCTGCCACAATAAAACCTCCTCTGAAATACATTACTTATAAACAATGATAAAAAAACTTTACATCATTATGCTTTATACCCAAATTTATCAGTCTATATTCTAAAAAAGGGAAATACATAAATACAAAAGCAAAAAAATAAAGAACAGGGGGAAAATGATTAAGTAAGTTTAGACCTTTGAACGAGGGAAATATTTCCTTAATTTGATATAAAATATAAATATAATAATCTTAATAAGAGAGGTATTACTTTGATAAAAGGTTTATATGAAGCTCATTTACCAGTAAGTCACTTAGAAAACTCAATTTCATTTTATCGAAATTTGGGACTAGAGCTAGCCTATCAGCAAGATAAATTAGCTTTTTTCTGGATTGTAAAAGAAGAAAGTTGGCTTGGGTTATGGGTAAGCGATAAAGTTGAACTTCCTTATCACCCTTCCATCCGTCATATCGCATTTCGAGTTGAGAAAGAAGATATCATTTTGGCTAAGAACTGGTTGAATGAAAAAGGAATCGGGATTCGTACTTCATTTGGTTTTGATGAATATCACCAACCACTTATATTACCTAACAATCCTCACGCCCACGCTGCAATCTATTTTGATGATCCAGATGGTAACTCCATTGAATTGATTACGCCCATTCGATTAGATTTTCCAGAGGATTTTAAGATGATGACATTAGAAGAGTGGTTGAAAAGAGAAGAATGACAACAAAAATTCTTTTTATATAAGTCTTTACCTTATAACTGCAAAGATTTATAAAGGATACAAAATTAAATTAATAACGTTTCAAAATCAAAGTTTTGGCTATAAGAAAAATCGGTAAACATTGGTGTAGCAGCGTTTACCGATTTTTTATTGGAACATAGTTTATAAGAGATTTTTTTTTTTGAATATCCCTTATATGTGCAAAAGCATAATGGTGTTTTTTGACCACTCTTCGAAATCTTACTTTCAGTTACCTGTCAGATGGTAAGCGATATAGGTATAGTCATATTACTCGATTAATAAAATTGAAACAGGAAGAAAAACGAGGTGATTTTATTATTGAAAAACTAAGGAAAATTAGTATGAGAACTGCTTTATTTATGGGAATTATTTTTTACTCTTTGACTATCTTAATCCACTTTCTTATTATAAACGAAATAGTACCATTCACATGGGTTAATGGTGGAAGGTCTGAATCATTAGCAGAACAGCTACCAATATCTTTTATAAATATCGGTATTGCTATTATTGGAGGAGTTTTTACGTTGATTGTTGGTAGATTTAAACTAGATAAATACAAAAGAGGAATAACCGTTATATGTTGGTTTTTTGTTGTACTTTGGTCTTTTGGATTTATTCAACAATTGTTTGGAACACCTTTTGAAAAAATGGTTTGTTCTGTAGTGTTGCTTATCGGAGTTATCTCGAACTTGCGTATGGCGATTGAAAAAAACTAAAAGGAGCACCAATATTCCTGTAACTGTAATAACGAGTTTTTGCCAACCTTTTATTTGCGTATTCATCATTTCACCTCAAATTAAAATTTAATCAGTTTTCTCCACAAGCTCCATATATCCTTCACAATCCCGCTTTAAATCATAACATAAATTTCCAATTTAACTTAAAGTTACTCCTCAATATGCCCTATAATGAAAAATAACAGGCTCCTTAATTTAATTTTTTATCGTAAATTACTTTCTAAATTTTTTTGCGGGAAAAGGCTTTAAAAGCCCGTTATAACAACAATGCAACCTCAAGTTGACAATTTGCATTCACCACGTGATAGAAAAAGGGTCCCTGTTTTTATACATTATAACTAACAAAATATAAGGGAGTTGAAATAAATGGGATTTGGAGAAAAACTACTTAAGCTAAGAAAAGAAAAAGGATTTTCTCAAGAAACTTTGGCTGAAAAACTAAACACTTCAAGACAGGCAATTAGCAAATGGGAAAACGGTCAAGGATTTCCTGAAACAGAAAAACTCTTAATGATAGGAAATATCTTTGAGGTATCGATTGATTACTTATTAAAAGATTCTGTTGAAAACAATGAAGGAAATGAAGAAGGTTATTATGTAAGCAAAGAGATGGCAGAAGGTTTTTTGTTAAGCACACAAAAAACTGCTAAACATATCGCGTTGGGATTTGGACTTTTTGCATTGGCATTTGAACCGTACTTAATTATGGGGACAAATTCAATGCTAGGGGTTCTCTTGATTATTGTCATCGCTACATTAGGAATCATTTCTTTTGCAACATTAGGTTTTGATCAAGGGCAATATTCCATTCTCAAAAAAGAAGTTTTATTATTTGATTCCAATTATTTTAAAGAGCTAACAGGAAGATACGAGGGCTTTAAAAGAAAACATTCAGGAATAATGGTGATTGGTGCTTGTTTACTAGCTGTGGGATTCTTGGCTTTTGCCTTGGAGAACAAATTAGAGATGGGCATTTTGGTTCCTTATTATCCGGTTTTTGTGTTTTTAATAGCTGTTGGTCTTTATATATCGGTTCGCGGTCTTACTATTCTTTCTGCATATCAATTATTGGTTAAAAACGATGAGCATACAGGCCGGTTTGGTTTTAAATTGAAACAGAAGGCAAAGAGGAAATTTGAGGACTTTTAATGATGAAATTTTAGTAAGGGGGATTATAAATGATTTGGACATATTTTATTATCTTTATATTAGCTGCAATTCCTTTTTTTGAAGTGACAATGATCGTACCAATTGCAATTATCGGGGGTATGCCGGCAGTCCCAGTGATTCTTATCGCCATTTTAGGGAATTTATTAACGGTTGCTTTATTTATTATATTTGTAGACTCAATCCGTAATTGGCGTAAAAAGAAAAAAACAAATGTAGAAACAAATGATTCTAAACGTCATCAACGTGCGAAGAAAATTCGCGAAAAATATGGTTTACCAGGTTTAGCGTTTATCGGTCCATTTTTTATAGGTACTCATTTAACAGCATTATTAGCTGTCACTTTTGGTGGTACACGCCTAAAAACTTTAGTATTAATGACCGCAAGTATCGCATTTTGGGCAATTTCACTTGGCGGTGCCGCGCATTTAGGTTTTGATTTTCTAGTGACGGATGAAGATGATGGATTTATTACAAGACTTTTAAATCAATAAAAGAAGCGTTCTTGCACTAACGGGCATACTTGTGGAAGGAAATAATAACTTATAACATTAAAAAACACAGATTAAGTTTTCTGTGTTTTTTATGATAGGGTTCTCCGTAATATGAGTACATGCGGTTTTATATTGCACTTAAATACAAATCAAATGAGGCTTCTACTTCTTTTGCTACAAGCTCTATATGTTGATTTTTTTAATGGGGTTCACTATACTTCTTTCATTAAATACTGTTCTTTTATATTCTTTTTATCTTCATACATACGCGTATCGCAAGTATGATAAAGAAACTCATAATCTATACCATCTTCTTCAATAAAAGCAAATCCAATACTTGGCACAACTTCAATTTCGATGTCGTCTCGCTTATACAAATTCTCCTGGAAGACATAACGTACCTCATTTATTTGCTTTATAAACTTTTCCTTTGATTCAATTTGCTCAAAAAACATAATAAATTCATCGCCACCTAAACGTGCTAGTATGTGGGGATTTGGTAAATTTTCACGCCAGCAATTTGCTGTAAAAATTAATACATTATCTCCTGTTAGATGTCCGTATACATCATTGATTTCTTTAAAAAAGTTTAAATCACATATCATTAATGCAGCATCTTTTTTTCTGGACTGTGCCAATTTTCGTTTTACTTCTTCTTCAAAATAAGTACGATTATATAGTCCTGTTAGTACGTCGTGATGCGCTAAATATTCATATTGTTTGGATTGCTGAAGTAAACTTTCTTCATACTTTATAGATTCTGTAATGTCATGTAATATGAACATTTTTCCAATTGGCTTATTATTACTTCCATTTACAAATGAAAAATGAACATTATAATACTTCTCTCTCAGTTGCATTGATTGTGTTGTTAAGCTATCTATTTCTGATTTACGTTCAATAAATTGTACTAGAGGTGGAAAATGAGATAATACTTTTGCTGCCGAGTTACCAATCAACTTTTTATTAGGTAATTGTTCAAACAATCTATTAGCAGATTTATTATAGATTTTTAAATTATTATCTATATCAAAAATAATTACAGCATCACTTATGGATTCAAAAACTTTTTTCATAGCTAGAGGGGATAATTTCAGCAGATTAAATTGGTAAATTCCCCATAAGTAAAATAAAGAAGAAAATACAAGTCCAAAAGGAGATATATCGATTGGTACTTTTATAGCACCCATTGAATGGATGAATGGAAAACCAAATACAAACAAAGAGCCGATTATCATCAGGGCTGCTTGTTTTTTTCTCTCTCTATTTGACTTAAAATAAAAATGGATTAATAAACCTATACCAATTAAATGGTAACTGTAAGCGTAGCCAATATGTAAGTAAAACAGCGGGCCTCTATCTAAAATAATAAGTGGAAATCCTTGAGAATAATCTAAAGTCATGCTCTTGTAAAATAAATTGTGCCATTCATTTGTAAAATGGGCACTTAACGTATAGATTGGACCAATTGATAATAAAGCTATCGATCTTTTTGTCAAAAATCTTTGATTACCTGTGAATTGTAATATCATGATTACCCAAATAAACGGTGCAAAAGGAATTCCTATATACTGAATGTGTATCCAAAACATCATTTGGTCCACTGTCGTACTTAAAAGTTGAAAAGCGTATCCAAATGTGTAAAAAAACGCGGCTACCACACCTAAGCCATAACTAATCGAAATAGGGGTTTCTCTATTTTGCCAAGCAAAATAAAGCAACATCATGAAACAAAAAATGAAAAGAAATAAAATGGATGAAAGCATAAAGTTATAGCTCATAATGTGAATTCCTCCAATAGTATCGTTCTGTAAATACTAGTATATATATATGATTATGAGATTATGTAAATTAGAAAATACATTTTTTGTATGTCTATTCGTAATCTTATCATGTGGTTTCTTATTTACAATATTATTTTCTTATGTTTGTTAGTCATTCAATCACTAGCGATCTTCTACTCATCCTCACTTATCTTGTTACTTGCATATTTCATCTCCTTTTAGAAATTAGACGATTTTTTTCCCCTACAAATTGGTGAAATTCTCCCTTTGTAATTTTTTAACTTACGAAATAAAAAATAGACATATTCATTTTATCTGAATATGCCTAAGTCTTAATTATAACTTTAGTTACTATTACGGATTAAAATCTAACTGCACTTATTTTTGATACGGCTCACCCAAATTAATCCAAAAGCCTTTAATAATTTACCAATAAGTCCTTTGAATTCTTATTCAAGAAAATGGCCCGATTGTTGAGGAAGAAAGAAAACTTATTCTGTTGTTTTTTTCAAATTGTCAGCAAATTTAAAGGATAGAATTTCGCGATTTTTCTCTATTATTTCATTATTTTTAGCTATCGTTTCCTTTATATTTAGATGAATTTCAGTATCGTAAATTTCAAGGTGGTTTTTTAGTTTTGTATCTAAGCGAGGTACTGATGTCTTATTCTTTTCCATATCAATTTAAACCTCCTTTTTCCGCTATTATAATGATGGACATAAATCTTTTCTTTCCCTAAAATGATTCTAGAGAAATGACTACATTCAATTGTTACATCATAATTTACTTTGCAAATCCTCTGAAAGCTTAAAGACCATAATGCGTTCCCCAGTTATTGTACTCAAATCACTATAAAAACTCACCACTTCTATACCTGTTATAGTTAGTATTGCTTCTTTTATTTCTTCTACACCGGATTCCACTAAGCTATTTCGCATTTTTTTGACTGATAATAGGCCCTCTTTATTTTGGCATACTGCATATTCTGCAGGTGTTAAGACCCCTCCTAACACAACAACCACCATATCTCGCAAGATATCTGATTTAACCGATACGGAACCGCGCCCTAAATAACTTTTCTCCCAATTAGTTAACACCTTACTGATTTCGGCTTCAAGAGCACCTTTTGTTTTTTCCATCATGACTTCCATCCCTCCACTCCACAATTAATCGTTATACATTTATTATATAGTCTGTATTACCTCTAGCTTCTCCCATATGCACATATAAATATCTTTTCTCTGCACCATTTAAAAAAATAAAAAAACCGACAATCAAAAAATAATGGTTTCAAATATCAAACCATTTACTTTTAAAATTGTCGGTTTACTTTTAACTAACCTAATTTAGGTTTTTTAAAATGTCTACCTATTATTTAAAATTATTTTTCTAATTCCTTTTTGGATGGATAATCAATTTTCAAAATATTGACTACCAAACTAAGGATAAACGCTATTTATAATATATTAATCCTGAGTTAATTCTCTGTCAAGGTCAAAGATAATAAAATTTATATTGGATATTTAGCTTCAGCATCTTATGTTCGGCATGTCCGATTTTTAAAAATTAGACATTTAAAACGATATCTTTGGTGAAGTTAAATGTTTTGGAGAAGTAACGAAACAGAATAACGGTTCATCACCATAAGTTGGGGATGACAAAATTGAAAAAATAAGATTCGCTACGGGCGTTGAAACATGTGTTTTTGAAGCTCGGCGTCTGTTGTACTACATTCCGGGGCAGGCATTTCGGGCGGTGTGGCTACAAAGCTTTTGTAGATTGAATTGTTAATGAGATAAATAGCGGAAGGAATTTCCGTTATTTTGAAAATGACATAAAAAATAGTCAAAATAAGGGGAGAAACTTCCGTTATTGACTTAAAAAACATGAAATTTCAGGATTTTATTTGAAATAACGGTAAAACGTTCCCTTATTTACCCCAAAATGAGCTACACCCTTCAAATAACGGTAAAATCTTCCCTTATTTTGGTCTAATCGAGGATTTTTCGGCGCATTTCCATAATGGATGTTTTTGTTAAAATTTGATATTAAATGTGCGCGATTAAAACCGATTGAATTTAAACAAGAAGCGTACGACAAACTTATGCGGGATGTTATGCGTCTACAAGGAAACCCTTAATTGGAACAAAGAAAGATATATTTGACCCTTTTTATGAAGTTTTTCATACACAATTCGTGAAAGAAACGCTCCCAATACGAAAGACATAATTCAATTCAGTGGAATTGCACCCATTTATTGAAGATCGTTATTAGCTAAATATTAGTTAAACTTTTGCTAAAACCCGTACTTTTTCCTAAGTATACTAAATTTTTATAAAAGTTGTGGGCAGCGATTCGTTCTTCTCTATTCTCGCTGTTTCCCAATGTTTTTTCTATGATCTACTAGTGCTAAAACTCGCTCATCAAATTCACCTATGACTGTAATAAGCCTTAAGTCTTAATCTAGATAACCTAATCATATTGCCTGCATCTGCTTACTATAATAATAAACAACCTTTGAAAAGGAGGTGTTTCTATGAGTCAGCAATATGGTATTTCTGGAATTTTCCTTGGATTTCTCACAGGTGTGATATGGTTGCTGCTAGCATTATTGGGGTTCATTACTGAGTTTTTTGGATTAATCGGTCTAGGAGGAGTTCTTGGTAATATTTTAAATATTCTAGTTGCGTTAATTGGCTTCCTTGCTTTTGTTTACTTTGGTTTACGCCTATTCAAGAAAGCATGGCACTAGTGCAAGTAAGTATAATGGGCTTAAAGGAAATTTTACATTCCAAACAAGACAAAAAGCCTTTATGTTAAAAATCATGTTTTGGGGAACAAAGTCCACTTATAAATGAAGAGAAACCGCTTGTTTCCAAACACTATTTAGCTGCGTATGTTGCATCGGCACATATCGGGGTGATACAAAGATGGCTAGAAACGAGAAGAAAAGAATTCCCTCAAGAAATAGCTCTACTTCTAGCCAACATAACAGTTAATGGTTCTTTTAATGCAGCCGGGTTAAAAAATAAGCGTAAGTATTAGTAAAAGTGCATGCTGAGTTTATTGTAAATGAAGAATTACGCATATTCTTCCTGCTGTATTTTCTCAACTTTTATTTTTAAAATGGATAGCGTTAAAAGCGTTAATATACCTACTATAAGATAACTAATGGTTACAATAAGAGGTAATCCTAATGGATGAAATAACACCGGATTACAATTCATACATATACAGCTCATTCCCGTCCAAAAACAGCAGCTTATTCTCCCGGTTATTCACTAATTGCGGTTCGAGAGGCTTACCATTTGGTTTCATCAGTTCGAGTTTACGGACCGTCTTATATTCATTGCCTTCACGTTGTAACTCAAAAAATGCATGTTCCCCTCTCCCTTGGTACGCAACGACTGCCTCCCCTTTTACCGCAAATGCATTAAAAAACATATCTTCAGTTGAATAATACTTTGTGAGACCTTCTTTCCGTACACCAATCATCGATTCCAGGCTAAAGAAAAACCAAATTCCTTCATTAGGTACATCATTCAACGCCAAACACTCAAAAATATAATATTCCGTATCCTCTTCAAGCGAATCCGTCTTACCACCCGAGGCGTCCCAGCCAACTAGCCCACTACTACCAATTGGATCCTTCCAGCCGTAATTGCCGAAAACTCCTTCATCAAAATATCCTGTCCAAATCTCTTGATTCTTTGTTACGTATACATGCTCAATACCATCCCCTAAACAAAAGGATCGGATGAAACAACCATTTTCATCATAGACTCGTGCGTTTTCTTCAATATTTTGAGCATCATGGTAATACGACCGCGCGCATACAAGGAGAATGTGTCCGTTATCAATCGGCTGTATGTAATGATAATTCCATGTCTCTTCCGGCAAATTCAGCACTTTCTTTTGTCCATCTTTTAGATGAATGACTTGATATCTATAGCTTTTTTCCGTAACTGTTGCAGGGAAGGAACCACCAATTAGTGGAATTTGCTCTTCCCTCAGTAGAACAAATACATCGTTTTCATGTCCAAGTGCAATTGAAAAAGGCGTCATTTTTTTCAGCTCTTCTTTCAGATTAGCAATTGGATTCATCGGTATTTTGAGTATTGATTTCATTTTCTTTCACCAACCTTTTCTCTATAAAGAATTTCTGTATCTTAACGGCCATTAATTATTGCTTTTTACTTTTAAACTCTTCATATTCCCCCCAGGCTAAGTATGCTATACCTATTATTAAAGCAATGCTGCTAAATATATTTAAAGTGTTTCCTACAAGCAATAACGCTACACTCCAATTTATAGCTTTTAAACCCGAACCAAAAATAGCTGCGCTTATGTAATTTGCAGAAAATAGAAATGCAGCTATCGCTATAAAAGCAACCCCAGTTCCACGTTTATTCATATACTCCTCTCCTTTCGATTTCTTTATTATTCTATAAAAACTTAGTAAGTACCTTAAAAAAACTTCCCAAATCAACATTGCCCAAATATATTAATCCATACCTTTTCACCCATCACTCAAAATACATATATCTTTGACTCCTATATGTGAGTGGCATATGATTGGGATAATCCGAAGAAGGTGTACGGAGAAAATATTATCAATTATCAGAAGCAGGACAACGAGTTTTGGCAGAAAGACTTCATATTTTTCATGACTTTTTGCTGTAAATTTGAGAGGAGATGCTGAAAATGATGAGAGAAAATAGTGTAAACGAATACCTAGAAACCTTGAAGGAAAACTTAACTGGTGTTCCTCAAGAAGAAATAAAGCTGATATTACATGAGATAGAAGATCATTTAAATGGAGAAATACAAAATGAAATCGATAAAGGTAAAGACAGACAAGAAGCTGAGAAGTATGTAATCTCTAGGTTTAAAAAGCCTCAGCAATTAGCAGAAGAATATTTACAGACATATGAAGAATCAAATCCGAAATCTGTAACATTCTTATCTGTGACATCCATGTGGTTTATAGGTGCTGTTTACTTAATGAACCCAATCCTCAAAGGTTTCATAGAACCAGCTTTTTTCACACTTGGTTTAGCTGTATTGATTTTCGCTTCCATTTATTTGATGTTGAAAAAGAACTGGAGAAAGCTAGAAATCAAGACGATAAAGCTCATACCTCCTACGATTGCTTTTCTTATATTTCCTTTGTCTATAGTATCTTTTTGGATTAACGGAAATATAAATTCTTTCTTGTTATCCTACACCGTTATCTATTGGGTATTTTTAATAATTAGCAGCCTTTACTTTTTTAAGATAATAAAAAAAAATAATCTTGGAAAAGTGTCTTTTAGCTTTTTTTGAAAAGAAAAATAAAATATAAAAAAGATAACAGGTTCGGTTGACGGGTTAAATAATACACTTCGGCTTAACACTGAATAGTAGAGAATATCTTAATTAAATATAATTAGAAACTAAAAAGAGCCATCACGATAATTAACAAAGATACGGGCATAAAAACCATTCCCCAACTATTTTTACCTTTCGTTTTAAATTCATTTATTGCAATAAGTGCAAAGAAAATACCAAGTAGTAAAGATGATATTGGACCATACGAAAAATCTTTTGTAATTAAGCCATATACTGATATTCCCATTACAACTAAAGCAAGGATTATTTTAATAATTTTCAACTCAATTCCCCCTTGAATTATTCACTAACCTGTCTCTTTTGTTTGAGCACATTATTTCACAATCTATAAATTTATTTTAGCATAAATTTTCCATATCCCTTCGTTTGATATTATGCGAACATTTAGCAAAAGTTTTGACATCGATTTTAGCAAGACCACATAAATTTATGCGGTGTTGAACAGAAAAAAAGAAGTGCGAATTAGTTTACTAATTGCACTTCCAAAACCATTGTTATTTGCGATTTTCTCCACTTGTTCCGAACCCGTTATTAAATTTCCGGTGTTTTTGCTTTCTTATTCAAGAATTGCACCCGTTTACGGAAGAACGTTTCAAGCCCCTGATAATTATAATTTCCCCAATTAGGTGTTTAGAGACTTTTTTGTAAATAAACCAATAATGATGATGATGATACCGTTAACAGCAAATAAAAAACTATATAATAACATCATCATTCCCGTTCCAAATCCTCCTGGATCAAAGGGGCTTACGCTTATACCTGTAAGAAAAAAGACCAATGGGGTTAAAAGTAAGACAATTATTCCAGCCCAAATTCTTTTCTTTTTATTTTTTCCTGATATTTTGAAAGCAATGAGGTTCGTTAGACATAAAGCAATTACAATTATTAAAACCAATATTACCTCTATTTAGAACACTCCCTTTTACCCTAATATTAGCATGGGGAATTCCACAAACCTATATATCTTATTCAATAAATCCGAATTCACTAAGTATTTCACCTAATTGTATATAATCTCTTTTATCTTCTTCTGTTAATTCGCTATAACTATCTAATGTTGCTAATTCAGGCTGATGGTATTTTCTCCAATTGGCAACCAAATTGTTTAGAATTTTCATATCACTTCCTGAAAGTGTATTTAATACTTTACCGACATTCATACTAAACGTAGTTCATATGATAAAATCCCCAAGTTACACTAATAAGTCATGAATTGTTAAACTCTTCTGCTACGGATTATATTTATAAACTATTCTTTTTAGTTCTATTACCAATAGTAATTATTCCAAATAAAACTAAACCCGCACCTAAAAAGGTCAATAAAGTGTTCCAGCCAGATGGAATATCTTCGAACGTAATACTTGCTAGTCCTATACCTATTATTAAAAGTATCCAAGCCCAAAATAGTTTCACATAACTCCCCCTTTTCTAACACCATTTTTCAATTTAAGCCCTCGTGTTCTCGAAGATTAATATTCTTTTAAATCCGTTGTGAGCAATTTCATTTCATAGTCCATACTTGTCATCGTTTTAAGAGTACCATTTTTTCCATCAACAAATGGGAAAGCTGTTTTGTGAATAGCGTAATGCTTTAACTTTAAATAGGCGACCACTGGAAAATCTGCTTCAACCCATATTGCTCGATAACCTACTATACCGAATTTTTGAATTAAACGTTCCAAACTTTCTACAACTGAATAAATAAATTCATCATAATTGCACGCAAATGCTGATGTAGTTTCTGGAGCACCTTTTTCAGTGTCGTCTACATACTGGTTGACTTTAAAGTGTAGGTTTTCTCCGTTACTTTTTATATCAAACGCTTTGATGTGCCACTCTGTTAATCCTGGTTCTTGATACCAACTAAAATTCGTTTCATCGACATAGTATTCTGGATTCATATCAGAATTCAGCGACAGTAAAGCATTTAGCAAATCGTTTAAAGCATCAGAAAGATAACTCGCTCTAAAAGTTAACGATTCATTTGCTGTCTGTAGTTCGCATATTGCCCAACCTACGCCTATAATTTTATAATTAAATTCCAGCTTACTCACCTTTTTCGTTTTAAATTGTTATTTATATTGCCAATTTAACTACCTCTTTTTTATAATTCTTTCACATTATTTTTAATGAGATTTTGCACAAAGAAAAACAACTCTGAATCTTTTTTTAGAATATATTGGTCCATAGGTTTACGATTTTCGCTGATTCCAATGATATTTCTTTTGTAATCAAAATTTATGCTATAGGTTGTTTCGGTCTCTTTTCCATTAATAAATATATACGAATCGGAATTAAATGCCTGTATGTTAGGTATTAATTTCTTCCTTACCTCTTGGCTATCTAATATTGCTCTAAGTTGTTCGAGTTCTTTTGAATTAAGTTCATACAAATTCAATCCTCTTGGGTATGAAATTCGAGCGCTTTCAATATTTGCTATATCAAATTCAGATACCTCATTAAAAAGTAGTAACCGTTTACTGTAAAAGAATATTAGCAAAATCGTAATAAGTACCGCCAACAGAAACCATATTTTTTTGTTTCGAATAGTAACCTCCACTTTTTTGTAAAATTTCCCTTTTTAATAATTATATCAAAATTTTGGTCGCTGATTTAAATAAACCTCACAGCTTTTATTCCTAATTTTCGAATACCGTTATCTCTTTAGCATTTAATGTTAGCCCTTCAAGATCGGCTCTTTCTAATATCGGCTCTTCAAAATATACTGACACCACATTATTTTGATTTAAGTCATCAACTGTTAATACATCACCAGCCTGAGTCTTAATAATCGTTTCATCAGTTATTTTAATGCCACAAGAATAACCGATATCATCATTAATATGACTTTTATCCGATTTTCTAACTAAATCTGAACATTCAATATAGATGTTATCTTCTTCGATAGAATATATTTCTCCGTAAATAGAGTATGTTTCATTTGAACAGGCAGATAAACAAATGAAACTAAATATTAAAATTAACTTCTTCATACCTAAACAACTCCTTATGCTCTATATAGCGTTCTGTGACACTCCTTAGATGGCCCTATAGTTAAAAAAGACGCAATTCTTCTTCAAGAATGCGCCTGATTGTGGAGGATTGTTATTCCATTAATGTCCTTCTGAAAATACTTCTTTTGCAATTAGTTCGTAGGATCGGATTCGATCTTCCGGTGAGTATGTGATGGTATTAATCATCATTTCATCCGCTTCGTATGTTTTCTTTAAATCAAATAATTTCTGTTTCACTTCATGAGGATTGCCAATAATGATGTTCTGTTTCACTTTTTCCAACGTTTCTAAATCTTTTTCAGTTAGCTTATATTGCTGAGCTTCTTTTATAGAGGGCACTCCTTGATGCGTCTCCCCTTTTTCTATTTGTAAAGACCAGATGAGATAGCTTGCTGCAACTTCCTCAGCTTTTTCCGTTGTTTCTCCACAAATAACGTTAACAGTAACGATGACTTGCGGTGTTTGCCCTTCTTTTCTTGGTTTGAAGGTATCAATATATTCCCTAATGATAGCAGCTCCATCATGATCGCTCATAAAATAACCGAAAGTATATGGCAAACCATGTTCCGCTGCTAGTAAAGCACTTTTTTTCCCCGTTCCAAGGAGCCAAGGTTCTGGCGGATTTTCAGGTATGGGAGACGCCGATAACTTTGAATATTCGGTATCCGTTGGAAAATCATCGTTTAAAAAATGAAGTAAGTCTCTCACTAAGACAGGAAAGTTCCCCACATTTTTGATAAAGTTCTCAGACAAAGCAATCATCGCTTCAGAAGATCCACCTGGTGCTCGTCCAATTCCTAAATCAATACGATTTGGAAATAGTGTCGCTAGCATATTAAAGGTCTCTGCCACTTTATATGGTCGATAATGAGGCAATAAAACCGCGCCAGACCCTAGACGAATTCGATTCGTGTGAGCGCCAATGTAACCTAACATTACTTCAGGTGCAGGACATGCCAGGCCAGATAAATCATGATGTTCGGCAATCCAGTATCTTGTATACCCAAGTGACTCCCCAACCTGTGCTAATTTCATTGACCAATTTAATGCATCTTGAGGAGTTTGATTAGAAGAGATTGGGGATTGATCCAATATGCTTAATCTCATTAAATTTCAGTCCTTTTCTTCCACTAAAGTCAATTTATACTCTCCTACCTGATCTTTTTCATACAAATTTGTAATAGAAGTGGAGTAGTTATAAATTGTTCCTCTAAACATTAATTCCTTCTCTGGAATCTTAACGTCAAATGTTCCGTTGTAAAGTAAAGTCGCAATGTCATGGTATTCTTCGCTTGTCACGTTAAAAATAACAGAGACTTTATAGAGCCCATTTACTTTTTCTTCTTCATAACTACACAATTGAATTGTTCTGTCGTTTAAAATTATTTTACTGACCATAAAAGCACTTCCTTTTAAATCGTTGTTGTTATGTCTATTCTTTACAAAAATCCACAAACTTTTTTGCCTGTATTAAGGACAAGCCTGTTTGTTCCCTCACAAACTTCACCGCTTTCACTTCACCGACTGACTCTATTTTCTCTTTTACTAAGGAAATCAGTTCCTCAGAATAAATTTTAGTATAATCCATTTTTTCGCCCCCCTATGTTATGAAAGTATAGCATTCCCAAATCGAATTAGTCCTTTAATGAAAACAGGCGCTGATTCTTATTACAGAATCGCGCCTGATGACTGAAGAAATGAGATGATTGGCTGCTTGATCAACAGAGCATACTTGGAACCCAAAAATAAGGGGAGAATTTTCCCTTATTTGAAGAATTGTCTTCATTTTAATAAAAATAACGGTAAGATTTCCTCTTATTTATCTAAAAATCGTTAGTTTTCATATTTTTTTAGTCAATAACGGTAATTTCTCCCTTTATTTTTACGAATCTTTACATTATTTTCTTAATAAGCGGAATTTCTACCGCTATTTTGACCGCTTTACTCCATTATCGTTCTAGATTCGATTGATAAGAAAGTCATTAAAAGGCATCTTCTAAAATTTCAAATAAGTCACTGTCATTAGAAATTTTATAATACAAATGATCGCTATCATTATCATATTCATTGGTGAAAACTAATATTTTTTGAGTTGAATCGAGATTTAACTCGTAAAGTTTATTTAATGTAATATAAACAATATAATCGTATTCTTTAAGGGATGTATCTGTTCTTGGTATTCTTTCAAAGCTAGAATTTTCTATCGCTTTTATAACTGCTAATTTCTCCTCATCTGACAGCTGAAGTTCTTTTAGATATTCTTTGTTCGCATCTTTAAAGTTCATATAATATCCGTTTACATCTGCATTTTTTGAACTGAAATCTACATCATTAAAAACTTCTTCGCTGGTTAATATTTTGCTCTTAAAAGGAAAGACAGCTACTACAATTACAAATAGAGCTACGATAAATAATATGCCTATACTATAGACTATTGTTTTTTTATTTTTGATTTTATCATTCATCAGCACACCTCATTTAATATTATGTATATATTCAAATAATAACTTATTTTCCTTATTCTAACAAAATGTTTTCCCATTTGCCGTTCCTTCTAACCAGGTTCCTTTAAAGAACAACGTTGGAGGAAACGGACCATTATACAATCATGAAACAGTTTTCCGACAAGCGCGACCGTTTGTTGCATCAACTTTTGCAAGAGGAATAGCTATCAAAAGAACCCCATCAAAGCCTTTCGCGGCGATGAAGGGGTTCTTTTTAATATTGTCTCGCATGATTATTTTACGAAAATTAATGATCCGGCTCAATATCCCGTCGTATATAAACATTCACGATGGAACCAATCTGTTTAACATCTACAAACAAGCCTTTCCAAGCAGAACTATAGCAGTCCGTGTCATCACAAGATTTGTCGGTCAGCCTAGTTTCGTAATCGATATGAATCCCACCTGCTTTCTTACCGGTAGCTTTCACTCGGAATGTATTCGTTCCTGGATCCCGAGTGATTTCCGCAATCTCTGCGGCATCTTTTTCCCGAAGTTTATAACCGCCTTTGTACGTAGGCGTATCCTCATACACAGCGAATGGAATTTCTCTGATTACATCGATATCATAATAAAAATGAGCGTCGTTCAGTTTTGCCTCAATCCCATACCGTATTTCCTTCCCGCTCTCAAGTTTCACTGTAGCAATATACTGACCAGGTTTGTCGATTGTCAGTGATACAATCGAGTATTGATCCACATTAAAAGGCATATTACTAGATAGTAGTTCTCCATCCATCGTCGTAAGGGAGATCGTTTGAATGCTTTCTTTAATGTCATATAGATTGACGGCTGTCGGCACCATTTCATCCGTCTCTTCCAGTGTCAATGTCAGTTCGCCGTTTACTTTTTTTATGTGGACATAATACTTCTTGTAGTTCTTCACATTTGAGCCCTCGCTCGGCACTCCCGTAAGATTCAGTATTCCTGTCCCCTCCTTCAAGGGAACCAACTGAATTTCATCCTCGGTATAGCCTTCTTTTCCGACTACTTTGTGCGCTTTGAAGAAACCGTTCTCCACATCCGATTGCCAAATCCAAACATGGTCCCAGTTTAATTCGCTTGCTTTGAGCGTAACCATTGGCGGCTTCGCTTCTTCGGTTGCTTTCAACATCTTCGCTGCTTGCCCTCTCGTAATCGGGGCGTTTGGACTGAAAGTGTTCGGAGTCGTTCCTGACGTGATGCCAAGTGCATAAATCGCTAGAATATTTGCATCATGCGAAGGGGAACTTCCTACATCCTTAAATGGATGGTTATATATCTCCTCACGTGGTAGATTGAACGCTTTGACAAGGATTGATGCCATCTGCCCACGCTTGATCGGATCGTTCGGACCAAACCGGCCGTCCCCGTATCCACTGATAATGCCTTTGTCTACCATCGCTCCGATTGCTTTATAGTAGCCATTAGCTGGTGAGACGTCTTTGAATCCCGAATTTTTCACATTTGACGTATCCAAGCTGGTCATCTTCGCGATAATCGCGGCCGCCTGTCCCCTCGTAATCGAATTGCCCGGCTTGAATGTGCCGTCCGGGTAGCCTCCGATAATATTTCGTTCCGCGAGATCATACACTGCTTCCGCGAAATGCTTCGTTTGCGGCACGTCCGAAAACTGTTTCGAGCTTTCTGCAAAGCTAGTTGCAGAAAAGTTGCTAGCGAGTAACAGCGCGCCAAATATGCTTACTAATCTTTTCATTACTATCTCATCCTCCTCACTTGGCAATTCTGTTGGTAGCCATTGCTGTTCTTCTTCTATTCCTATTCCCTCTATCGATTAAACAAATATTGGAAAAAGTTTCACTTCTAAAATACAGAATGTTTTCTCAGATTATTCCTCTCCACAAATCCCATATGCGCTAATACCTGCTGTTATTTCGAGAACCTGGTGCAGGACTGTAAAAGGTAAAACCCCCTTCAACCAGTATTGCGCTGTACTGACGGAAAAAATGGAAATTAGTTTCATATTTTTTAAACTATTTATTTTGCATTATAAGAAAACCTCCATTTTGAAAAAGATTGATCAAAATGGAGGTTTTCATTTGTAAAGTATGAGATTTTTATAAAAATGATCATTCCCTCAGAAGGTGTAGATTTGGATAAAACTTGAATTATCCCATATTCTCAATTATCTTGTAATCTTTTGTTTTCTTATATGGAATTTCATTTTCTTCGCAAAATACGATTAAATCTTTATAGACATCATTTGGTTTAAAATAACCAATACGAATCGAAAGCCCTTTTTGAACTTTTATGAAAGCTAATTTTGAGTTCCAACCGATTCGTTTGAACGTTATTTTTTCAACATCTGTATGAATTATTTTTTTGTTATAAATCTTTAATCCAAAGAGTTTAATGGTATAACGAATTGTATGTTTGTTTATTACTACTTGATACGTTACAAAAGCATTGCAAACACCGAAGATAAATACCGTTAACGATACCCATTTTACAGATGGAATACTCGCTATACTTACAGCAAGACCTAGAAACGCTAATGATAGAATAAGTTGACGTGACGTAGTTCTATCATATTTCATTTAATCACTCCCAAATATCTATATATTTAAACAGTTATGCGGATAATGTATCGTGAAAATGTGGTAGCTAAGCCATTCGCAGTCGTATGTCGTTCATAAATCCTAGTGATTTCAGCCAAGTCCCTCTCTTTTAATGTTTCATAAATAAAAGGATGTTGCCCAAAGGTACGTAATTTTAAAACATCTAAAGGTGAATGAAGAAATTCAGTATTATTGAGGACTTCAATTTCAAAATGATCGAAATGACTATGCATAAGTCTTTGTTGAAGACTATCTAAAATCGGTGTTCCTTTTGAAATTTCAAAGAGATTGGGGAATAGGTTTGGTAGTTCGTTATGTGTATCATCTCCTGGGTGCAGTCCAATAATACTGCCACCACTTTTCACAACATTATGAAGGGTTAGATAGGCAGAGGGTGGTCCCTTTCTAATATACGCACAATCAAATTCATCCTTAGCGAATGGAAGTCCTTCTTTTGTATTTCCTAAAACAAACGACACATTTGTTTTTTTATTTTCTAATCCAATTTGAATAAAATGATCTGTCACGTCAAAACCAACGATTTCTTTTGCAATCAAACCATTTTTATTTGTAAATTCGCCATGACCACACCCAACATCTAACACTTTTTTATCTTCTATGATTCTAGTTACTTCATGGTCAAAAATAGATTCTCCATTAGGTTCTGTAATTGTAGAATTCCATGGATATATGTACTTATGTTGAATCGTACTTAATTGTTTATACCATTCAATCGTATGAGGCTGTAACCATTTTTCAAAAGTTGTCGGGTCAGTCAATTGCATCAATTTTTCCTCCTAAGCATCATAATTTAAGCGTACCGAAAATGCGAAACAAAACAGGTTCCCAAATAGTTGTTTGGAAACCTTTCATAATAGATTATTATTCAACAGAACCCTGGATAGCCTTCCAATCATTATGTAAGATTCCCATAACAATCACATCGTATCTTTTTCCGTCGCGATATACTGCCGACCTTTTTCTACCTTCCTGTTGAAAACCAACCTTTTCATACGCTTTTATTCCACCTTTGTTATACTCAATTACTTCCAAGCCCACTCGATCCAAATTTAATTCTTGGAAAGCATAACGAAGTATTAGCTTCAAAGCATCTGACCCGTAACCATTATTTCGATTAGAAGATTCTCCAATCCCTATGGACAAGACCCCCGTACGATTGTTCCATTCAATACTATGAATAGTAACAAATCCAATTAAATGATCCTTATCAATTGTTCTAAGTCGGAAATATACTTCATTTAAGGCAGGCTTCCCATCTGAAATCAATTGTTCTTTAGATTTAGGAAGAGCTATATCTGTATCTACATTACGAAGATATTCAGAATCCTCTTCCCACTTCAGCATAACTTCAACGTCTTCTTCTCTAGGCATTGAAAGTTTTACGCGATTCCCGTTAAAAAGATTAGAGTTAACAGCTGTCATATGAATCTCCTTAATATTAGTTAGTTTTATATACCTCACCACATGTGATAAATCTCCAATTCCTAAAATACCATTTTTTACATTATAGCAAAAATATGTTTATACAACATTCGGGACAGAATATTTTTAAGAATGCTTTTGGAATTATGTTACACTGCCTTTAAAACTCGCTTGAAATAACGGAAAGAATTCCGCTTATTTAGAAATTCAACCGCAAATCAGCCAAAATAAAGGGAGAAATTCCCCTTATTCACTAGAAAAGCGCGAAAAAGTATAGTTTTTTGAACAATAAGGGAAAAACTTCCCCTTATTTCCCCCAAAAACAGAGGCCACTCACTAAATAACGGGAAATTCTCCGCTTATTTTCTTGCAACGCATTCTTAATGAATCAGCGGCACATTTCCCTTCTCTTGTCTGTAACACTAATCACTTCGTCAAATTCTACTTTTAAAAGGTGTTATATCCTTCTAATTGAATATAATTAATTTCCCACTACCAAACTGAATAATCGCAATTTTTAATAAATATATCGCAACTATTATTTCTATTTATTAAATAGAAAGTATGCGTTAATATGAGAGATGTTGGAAGTCATACTTCTGTAATATACGTAAAGGAATGATGGAATGAAAAGAAAGTGGTTGTTTTTATTTAGCTTTCTCGTTTCAGTCTTACTTTCTGCCTGCTCAGAAAGTTCAGAGGAAATAAAAAAGGAACGATTTAAAATTGGTGTCATGCTGTCAGATGCAGGGCTCGGTGACCAGTCGTTTTCAGATATTGCGTTTGAAGGACTGGAAAAAGCACGTGATGAGTTGGATATTACGTTCGATTACCGAGAGCTTGAGATAAGCGGTACATATAAGCAAGGTTTGGAAGACCTGATGGCAGAGGGGCAAGACTTAATTATTGGTATTGGCTTCACAGTGCAAGAGGATCTTGAAGCGATTGCTAAAGCCTATCCGGATCAGCAATTTTTATTGATTGATGCCGAATCAGATTTGCCGAATATTCATAATGTAACTTTTAAAGATGATGAAGGTTCCTATTTAATCGGTGCACTGGCTGCGATGAAATCAAAAAGTAATGTTGTTGGATTTATCGGTGGTGTAAATAATCCTGTAATTAAACGATTTGAAACGGGATTTATAGCGGGTGCAAAACAAGTAAATCCGGATGTAGAAGTTTTATCTGTTTTTGCCGGGGATTTCGGGGATGATCAACTTGGTGCTTCCATTGCACGGGATATGATCGAGCAAGGTGCGGACTATATTTATCCCGCTGCCGGCTTTACAGGTGTTGGCTCTATTTTAGCGGCACAGGAAGCAGGTGTACATGCATTCGGTGTGGACAGCGATCAGTTTTTCCTTGCAGAAGATACAATTGTTTCTTCCATGATGAAACGAGTTGATACAGCCGTTTATCAGGCAATCGAAGAAATTGCTGAAACGGGGGCACTTTCGGAAAAAGATAAAGTGCTTGGCATTAAAGAAAATGGTGTAAGTCTTGCGCCAATTCGTGTCGTGTCTTTAACTGAAGAGGAAAAAAAGCTATTGGAAGACGTTCAGCAAAAGCTTGCAGACGGGCAACTGATAATTAAGTAGAAGAAAGGGTCGTACAACAATGAAATTAAAACAGAAAATATTAATGTTGGCCTTGATTCCGCTACTATTAGCTGTCTGTATTATTGCTTATAATATTAGCCAGCTTATGAGCCTCAACGCCTCTACGGAAGAAGTAGTGGATTCCCTTGTTGCAGTTGAGGAATTAAACAGCACGGTCCAAAGCCTTCAAAAGTCACTAAGTGTCTATTCAATTAATGTATCAGAAAACAATAAGCATAATATTGAAACCGATTTAGCGCGAACAGAAGAGGTTTATAAAAATCTGAAAGACAGCTTTACAACAGACCGCCAACAAAAGATTAGTACACGCTTTGAAGAGAAATTTGCAAATATTGCAGAAGCGTCAGCTACCTCACTGCAGGATACAAATGTTGCAGAAATTAAGCGTCAATCACAGCGTACTCGCGGAATTGTAAATGATGTAATCGAGCTAAAACGAGAGGTTAGTGCAAACTATACCGCGATGCAACAAGAACTTGGCAACAAAATTAAAGCCATTACATGGATTTCGATTATTGCCGCAGTCGTGCTTTTATTCTTGAGTGTCGTGTCAACACTTTATTTTACAAACAAAATTGTCAATCGCATAGGACGATTAACAGCCGGTGCAAAGGAAATTGCAGCCGGGAATTTAAATGTGGAACTGAATGCCACGGATACAAACGATGAAGTAGGTGAGTTACAAGTTACCTTCCATCAAATGACAAACAATTTAAGGGATATTATTACACATGTGTCTGACAGTTCAGACCAAGTTGCAGCATCTGCCGAGGAGCTCATGGCTAGCGCGGACGAAACAATGCTTGGAACCGAACTTATTTCCACATCCATTCAAAATGTATCGGATGCAGCAGACAAGCAAAAAGAAATGTCGGGCTCTTCTGCCGCCTTTGCAAAGGATGTATTGGAGGAGGCAAAAGAAATTGCTAGTCAGGCCGGTAAAGCGACAGCACTGTCAGCTTCAACAAGTGAAAAAATTGAAAAAGGTTCGGTGTATGTAGAAAATACCGTAACTCAAATGAATCTGATTCATTCTACCGTTGAGGAAACCGCAGATTCATTAACATTACTTGCTAGCCGTACGAAAGAAATCGTTAATATTTTAAAGCTTGTTCAGGATATTTCCGATCAAACAAACTTACTTGCACTGAATGCTGCGATTGAAGCCGCTCGTGCCGGTGAAGCTGGTAAAGGCTTTGCTGTTGTTGCAGACGAAGTTAAAAAGCTTTCCGAACAGACAAAGCAGTCTGTTTACGATATTTCACGCATTGCAGTTGAAATTGAAACAGATACGACGAAAACTGTTTCTTCTATTCAGCAAGTTAAGAATCGAGTAGATGCAGGAATCAGCATCTCCCATGATACAAAGGCTACATTTGAAGAGATATTGTCAATTATTGGTCAAGTACAAAATCAGGTAAATCAGATTTCAACTGTATCCGACAGCATCCATTCTAAAATAGAATCTGTTTCAGAGCAGTCGCTACAAATGGCGAAGGTTTCAGAAACAACAGCTGACAATGCTGTATCAGTTGCCTCAGCTTCTGAGGAACAACTGGCATCTATGTCAGAAGTAAATGCAGCCGCTACTTCTCTCGCTCGTCTTGCCGAACAATTGCAAGCGATTGTGGCGAAGTTTAGAACATAAGTTTACTGTGGCTATTAAATAGCTTCACCATCTTGAACCTTTTACGATAAATAAGAAGAATCCATTTTGAAAAGAGATTTAGAAAAATGGATTCTTCTTTAGTAATTTTAAGGGAAGAAATCCCCCCAGTTTGACGCCCCACTACTTATCCTTTTTAAACAAAACTTTTTCAAACAGAATGGATAAACCCACCATTAAGAATAAAAAATAAAATCCTTTCGGGTCCTGTTTCATAAAAACTAAATAAAAACCTGTCGATCCAAATACTATAAAGAGTATCCAGAAGATTAAAGTGTTTCCTAAAATTCTTCTCGATAAAAAATTCATCTATATCCTCCTCGAAATCATCACTGTATCCTTTTTCAAAAAAATACTTCCTAACTGATTGGTTAGGAGTCTAACATAATAAAGGGCGAATTGTTAATTGTCATAGATGTTATCGATAATTGGAAACATAGAAATTTACTAAAAAACAGCGATAATTAGTACCTATTTTTGTGAAAGTTATTAAAAATGGTGATGCATATAACGAAAATCCCTACTTATGTATGATTTTAAAAATGTACAAAAAAACGCGAAAACCGTTATACACAACAGCTTTTCGCGTCTCAAATTTAAGAATGCTTCTTCAAATACTCCAACGTTGCCTTCGCAAGTGTATTGGCAGCTACTAGAAGTGCACGCTCGTCGATATCGAACTTCGGATGGTGATGCGGGTAAGCTTCTTCTTTCTCAGGGTCACGGGCACCTGTGAAATAAAATGTTCCCGGTACTTTTTCTAAATAGTAGGCAAAGTCCTCCCCACCCATTTCCGGTTCGCAAATGACCACTTCCTCGACACCTGGCGTTTCTTTTGCCTGCTCGATGAAGAATCTTGTTGTCTCCGGATCATTAATGACAGCCGAGTAGCCGCGTACATAATCGTATTCGTAATCGGCCTTCATCACATAGCAAGCCGCCTTCAGGACGTCTTCCAATTCACGTTCAATGATGCCGCGCGTTTCTTCATCAAATACACGGGCAGTACCTTTAATTTTTACAGAATCGGCAATGACGTTAAATGGGTTTAACGCTTCAAAGTGACAAATCGAAACGACTGCTGGTTTCACAGGATTAATACGGCGGCTTAATAGCTGCTGTGCATTCACAACAAATTGTGAGCCAATGTAAATCGAGTCTTTCGTTTCCTGTGGTTTCGCACCGTGTCCGCCTTTGCCTTTAATCGTAATGTAAAACCCATCTGCTGCAGCCATTAACGGACCTTCACAAACAGCAATTTTCCCATACTCGACCGGTGCCCATAAATGCTGACCGAAAATGACATCGACCCCGTCCAGGCAGCCGTCTTCAATCATCGGAATCGCTCCACCTGGGGCAATTTCTTCACCGAATTGGTGGATGAACACGACATTCCCTTGAATCTCGTCCTGAATCTGGTTCAGTGCCTTTGCTAATACAAGTAGTGACGCTGTATGTCCATCATGCCCACATGCATGCATTCTTCCATCCACTTTCGATTTATAAGGAACATCATTTTGCTCCTGAATCGATAGCGCATCAAAATCAGCACGTAGCGCAACCGTTTTACCTGGCTTGCCGCCTCTTAAAGTAGCGACTACCCCACGACCACCTACACCTTCACGCACTTCATGTCCAAGGGCACGATGGTACGCAGCAATATATTTTGGTGTCTCAACTTCTTCATGTGAAAGCTCTGGGTTTTCATGTAGGTAACGACGAATCGCGACCATTTCATCAAAATTCTGTTCTAGTATTTCAAATACATTCGTCATTTATCTCGTCTCCATTTTCTAAGTTGTCTGTATTTCGAATAAACATTACAGGTAATTCCCTGCTTCTAAAGGCTACTGTTCAAAATCCTAAAATATTACTTTAAGAAAATACCATCGCCAGGACCTAATGGCAGGCCAAGCAAGAACCAAATTGCGAATAAAATAATCCACATAATCGCGAAGAATATTGAATAAGGCAATAACGCTGAAATTAACGTACCAATCCCGATATTCTTGTCATAGCGTCTAGCAAATGCCAGTAAAATCGCAAAGTATGCAAGCATCGGCGTCACCGGGTTCGTAATGGAATCCCCTACACGGTATGCCATTTGTGTAACGGCTGGTGAATAGTTTAAATACATGAACATCGGTACAAAAATTGGTGCCAGTAAAGCCCATTTTGCAGATGCACTTGCGATCAGTAAGTTGATCAATGCACAAATAATAATGAAGCCGATAAACATTGGTGCGCCTGTAAAGTTCATATTTTGTAAAAACTCTGCACCTTTAATCGCTAAGATCGGTCCAATGTTACTCCAACCGAAGTATGCAATCATTTGCGCTGCTACGAATGCCAATACGATGAATGAAGAAAGGTCACCGATTGATTTAAACATTTGTTCTGCAACATCGCGGTCCGATTTCACCTTTTTCGTAACGATGCCGTATGCTAAACCTGGTAGTAAGAAGAAGAACAGCATAATCGGCACAATCCCCGTCATAAACGGTGAGTTTAAAAAGCCGTTATCTACTGGATTACGTAAAAGCCCTGATTCCGGTACGACTAAAATCGCCATTAAAATGATATAGGCTAACGTGACAATACCTGCCCAGCGAAGCCCTTTATTTTCTAGAGCTGTAAGTGGTTCAGCCACTTCTACTTTCCCACTGTATGTACCAAAGCGAGGCTCTACGAATTTTACTGTTACCCAACTTCCGACAATGACTAAAATAAATGTTGAAACAATTAGGAAATAATAGTTCATTGTTGCAAGTCCCGTATATGTAGGATCAACCAATTGTGCTGCCGTTTCTGTAATGCCGAGTAATAATACGTCTAAAGATGAAATAATAATATTTGCACTGAATCCCCCAGCAATTGCTGCATATGTAGCGATTAACCCAACAAGTGGATTTCGTCCAACACTCATGAAAATCATTGCGGCAATTGGAGGTAAAATAATGAACGCTGCGTCTGCGGCAACATTCCCGACAAGACCTGTAAATAAAATAACAGGTAAGATGATTTTTTTAGGAGCACTTAATACCGTTTTTTTCATTAACGCCGATATTAAGCCACTGTTTTCAGCCACCCCGATACCGATCATCGTCACGACTACGATCCCAAGTGGCGCAAAGCCCGTAAAGTTCGTCACCATGTTTGAAATAATTTGAATAAGTCCTTCACGATTTAACAGGTTAATAACTTCAATCGTTTCGTCTGTGCCTGGCTTAACGGCCGAAACCCCAATTTTTGATAGAACAAATGATAACGCAAGAACAAAAAATGCCAAAATGACGAATAACGTAACCGGGTCTGGTAGTTTATTTCCCGCTCGTTCTATTCCGTCTAAAAACCTATCCACCATTTTTTTCTTAACAACTTTATTTTCCATATGAGCCCCCCTAGATGATTAATGTTTTAAAGAATAACAAAGCAAGAAAAACTTAACAACTAGTTATGCAAATTTTTAGATTTTTTGTTATATTTCGATAATAATAGTGTTTAGTTTAGCGACGTTATTTGCAGGGAGGTCTTTTATCTGGGGGATTGCGTAGTCTCTTCAGTAGAATTTCTTATCAATTAGATTATGAAATTAGCTATTCTTACGTTAAATTCGATACTTTTTTCAAACAAAACTTCATATAATAAAATAAATTAAATATATTTTTTTGATATTTGGTTCTATTTTAAGTTGTTACAGTAGAATATTGACATTCAATATTCTTTAATTTACCATTTTATTTACAAGACTACCTATTACTACCTAGGAGGTATTTTAATGCACTATACCTTAGTAGATTACGAGCACAACATCACTACTGTCACGTTTCATCCTATGTCCAATTCTGCAAGCATCACTTACTTTATTGATACAGAAGATCGTCACTATATCGATTCGCCACAATACACGTGGAAACAAGGTGGATGTGATACTCATAGCTTACATTATCATGATGAAAATAAGACTCGCGTGATGTATAAACGTTTCATTACCAATGCTCTTAAACATGAAGATACATGTGCATTAAATAATAATAAAAAGGATTTACGAAAAAACAATATTATTAAATATCCTAAAGGGAAAATAGATTATAGAGAAGAGCTTAAAGAAAGTATGAAAGCGGAATTAATTCCCTTTGAAATCGATTTAGAAAAATTAAAACCGGCATCTCAAAAGTCCGAATTAAAAAAGGAAAAAAAGAAAAAGTCCAAGAAGAAAGATAAAAAGAAAAAAGATGAATCAAAAAAGAAGAAAGCGAAGAAAAAATAGCACCAACATTAAGGGAGATCCTATGAACGCCATTTTAAAGCAATTAACCGAAATTGATCCTGAATTAAGAAAACCATTTCCTACCAATGATATTAGTAAAATAACGGAAGATTTTCGAACAGAATTTATGAAATTACCTGATGAGGTGGATTTCTATGATGATTTTCATTTTTACTGTATGAACATAGCCGGCACGCTAAGTTATGTTTTAAGTGATAGGATAAATCAAATCCCCCAAGGTCAAATCGATATGCTATTTCAATCTTTTTTTGAGCACTATCAATATGAATTTCTAGAAGACCAAATAGCAAATTATCATCATTTCTATCAAGAATATATAACCTTTGAGCAAGCAAGAAAATTGTTATTAAAGTTGTTGTTTCATGACTATCTTCCAATTTTGTAAACACTGTAAGGAGTTATTCTATGCCTACAATTCCATTCTATTCCTTTGAGGTTTTGCAAGTTTCATTATTTGATTTTGAAAACCCGCCCATTCCCGTTCCAGTTTTTTACGTTACCACTGATTACTTTTTCTTTTTACTTCTATTTGTCTTTTTTAGAGTGATTATTTTTAATTTCACTTTAAAAAATATGAAACGTCCATTAAGCATGGGGTACGATATCTCACTCTTTATTTTTACGAGCGTATGGTTAATTACTTTATACACACAAGATTTTATTTACTACAGCTACGATTCCCCTATTGTAATTTTAGCTGGCACAGCTTATGTCGCTTCCATTTTAGATTTCATATACAACTATATTTTATATAAGAAACAGAAAACACTCGGATAACCCCCTCCCCAGGTTTTTGTCAAACACAAAAAAGCCTGGTTATACCTGTGCACATCAATTCTGTGCCAGGTTACCATGCCTCGTATTTTTGGATTCTACTTTGCATAATCGATTAATTTTCAATCGGTAATTTTTTTTTCGTCTCGTACATATTTTTTAATTTAGCATAGTAAGCCGCTGCGTTTACTGCACCCTCATCCGTTTTACGTAACGCATACTCGAATGCCTCCACTAAATGCTCTGTTGTTACCAATTCATTTTTAATGTTAATTAAATCATAATACTCGTAGTTGTCAGGGATTCTCGATAAAACCTCATCATCTCCTGTAATCGAAATTAAAATATCATCGTTAAAAAATAGTTGTAGCATAGTACATGTCCCCTTTTGTTGTTTAGTATCTGTTATCTTTCTTTGATAAGCTTATTCAGCGCGTTTTTAACACGCTGTAATTAATCAGCTACTTACTCTTTACCCCATTTACTACATAATGAATCGTCAGTCAGTAGAATAACCGAGTGGCACGACCCTATTCATACAATCATTCATAAAAATGGAATCCATATCCAGTAAATTCGGTATAATATATCTATAACGATCGGTTTACGGTTGTGACGAAGTACTTGGAGAGGGATAGACATCTATGAAAATAACACGAAACATTAAATATAATTTAATCCGTCTATTTCGGCTTAAATCGGGTCCACATCAAGTTGCATCAGGGGTAACGATTGGTTTTATTCCAAGCTGGCTGCCTACATTCGGACTTGGCCCCCTACTTTCCGTCGGTTTGGCCAGACTCGTCAAGGCGAATACCGTTTCCGCACTTGTCGGTGGTGTCATGGGAACTTTTATTTGGCCGCTGCTTTTCTTCTTAAATTATCAGGTCGGGAGCTTACTATTGGATCGAAATACAAAAGTGAATGAACTGGATGAAGTAGAATACATGGACGCTATAGAACAGACTTATACAGGAATTGTGAGTTCCCATTCGAGTGGATTCATCTTTCTGACAGGTGCCATGTGCAATATCGTTATCTCCTCGATACTCATTTACATCATGGTATATGTCATGTTTAAGACGAACCGGGTAAAGATTTTAAATAAAATTAGGTGAGTTTGAAACAGTCATCTTCCGTAATATAAAGAAAACCGGGTGCATAAACAATTCAACAATTGTTCGTGCACCCGGTTCGTTGTTATATAAAATTCACGATATTAGTGGAGCATGATCGATCCGCCATCAACCATCAATGTTTGACCTGTTATATATTTCGAGTCTTCTGAAGCTAAAAAGACAGCAGCACGTCCGATATCTTGTTCCGGATCACCGAATTTACCCATCGGAATACCTGCAAGTACCCCTTCATAATATTCCGGCTGAGCTTTTGCCCATGCTTGTACACCCTCTGAATTGGCGATAGGTGAAATCAAGTTCGCTGTCACACCATCTGCCCCAAATTCATTTGCTACGACACGCGTAATACCGCGAATCGCTTCTTTTGCTGCCGCATAAGCAGCTTGTGTTTTATGCCCTTTTAACCCGGCACCTGAAGCAAAGTTAATAATATTACCACGAGTTTTCTTTAAATGTGGAATAGCCGCCTGCATTAAGTACCATGTAGGGTAGAAGCCTGTATCCATTGACAATGCTAAATGTTCTGGAGTTGTTTCAAGAAATGGAACTTGTTTAGAAGCGTGTGCATTATTCACTAACACATCTAAACGGCCATATTTCTCGACAACTTGTTCCACTACATTTTTTAGTTGATCATGCTTTGTCAAATCACATTCAATAAAGCTAGATTGTGGTGAGTGTTGCTGTAATTCCGCCAATACTTTTGCGCCTGCTTCCGGATTGAGGTCAACTGCTACAACAATTGCTCCCTCTTTTACCATTGCACGCCCCATACCAGCGCCAATACCGCCAGCACCACCTGTAATGATCACTACCTTGTCTTTTAATTTCAATACAATTTCTCCTTCTCAGAAAAACCACAACTCTAACGTGATTATTCCCAGTATCGTTAATAAATAATTGTTACTAACAAATTAAATATACAACTTCATTATTTTAGAGGCAAATTATAAACCGCACTTATTATGCGCTTTCTGGGCTAACTATTACAGAAATAAGTTGGTTCTTTTTTATGAATTTCCACATCACTATATTACTTCGTTAAAATATAAAGAAAATATTTCACCAAAATAAAATCTTCATTTCATTCAGCACCCACTTATTATTCTAGAATAGAATCCCTTTTCTTTTTCACAACTAAATATCCTCCTCTACCCCTCCTTATTTCCTCAGCCAAATCGCTCCCTTCCATCGCCCGATTCTAATCCCTCCAGAACAGGTCATTTAAATCCCATCCACATGTACTCAAAAAAGTCCGCTCAAAAAGATTTAATAATCTTTTAAATAATTTATAAAAATATATATTGTTGCGTTAATACGCAACGGCATTGTTTTTTCTTTGGAGCATTTCATAATCGGATCTCCCAAAAAAATATTTTCACTTTGTATGTCCCTTTTTTTGATTTTGGAAGCCATATATAAGGCAAGACAGTATTCAGAAATTGGAGGTTGGAACATGAAATTATTAGTGAACGATCGACAGTTGTTTGTATCACAGAGTTTGGCAGCACGAATCGGAGTTGAAGAGGCGTTATTCCTTCAGCAACTGCATTATCGATTAGAAACGCAAGGTGTAAAGAAAGACGGACACATTTGGTATCGCCAAACTTATCAAGGGTGGGCAAAGCAATGCTGCTATTGGAGCATTCCGAAAGTTAAAAGACTCATAACGAAATTGGAACGCTATCAAATTATCCTTTCATCAAACAAATTTAACAGCTTCAATACAGACCGTTCGAAATGGTACCGAATTGATTATGAAAAACTAGATAAGCTCCTTCAGAAAAAAATTTATACCCAGGAGGAGCTATTTCCTGAAGAGCAAAACTTATCTGAGAAGAAAAAGACAAATACGAATATTGACCGTAGTAATGAGATTGCCAACATCATTCACTATTTAAATGAAAAAGCGAATAAGCAGTTTAACGAACAGTCAAAAACGAATACCCGACTGATTAAAGGCATTTTAAAAGAGGGCTATACGGTGGAAGACTGCTACTTAGTCATTGATGAACAGATAAGAAACTGGAAGAACGACTTGCAAATGCAAAAATATTTAAGACCAATCACATTATTCCGTCCGGGTAATTTTGAAAGCTATTTAAACAATGCCCTCATAAGAATACAGGAAAATGATTACGACCCGGCACCCGTCGTACTTGATTTTGATGAAGGTGATTATGAATGATCAAAAAGGAGTTTTTAGAGCAAAGCATTTTAGCAACGATGCTAGAGGAAAATTATTTAATACTCGATAGTCAGCTCAAGCCGGACATGTTTTACGGCCAATATCACCGACAGCTTTTTGCGCTCATGCAGCAGCTCGCAAATGAAGGTCATCCCGTAGATTATTTAACACTGAGTGCACGGTTTGAACAGATTGAATCTATCGGGCTAACTTACGTGACAGAGCTTATGATGTTCGCTAATACCGATAAATTTGACGATTATGTCCAGCTACTGCGGGAAATTTGGCGCGAGCGGCAAAAAGGCCAAATTTTATTTCAGGCGGCAGAGGGAGATTGGGCGATCCCGCAAATTATAGAACGGCTTGATCATACACAGCTCGAAGGAAATCGGACAGATACAACAATCACGCAAGCTTTAGTCGCAATGGATAATCGTCCTTGGGAGGAAGTGCATACACCCGGACTCATTATCCCCCATATTAAGGACCTCGAGCTACTAATCGATGGCTTCCGCCCAGGCGAGCTGACGATTATCGCAGCCCGCCCTTCCATGGGAAAAACCGATGTGATGAACAATTTGGCGCTTTATGCTGGCTGGCAAGGTCATTTACCGATTATCTTTTCGTTGGAAATGAGTAAAACGATTTTGCTCGATCGGCTCATTGCGACGACAGGTCAATACTCTCGGTTAAAAATGCGCAACCCGAAGCAATACTTTTCAGAGGAACAAAAAAAGAACTGGATTCAAGTACTCGAACGGGTCAATAAGTCGAGCATCGAAATTGATGATCGTAGCTGTTTAACGATTCCACAAATCCGTAGCCAAGCCCGCCGTATTATTCGGCAAAATGAAAACAAAACACCGATTATTTTAATCGATTACTTGCAAATTATTCAGGCAGACCGTGATGAGGAATACGCAGCAATCACGATGAGTAAAATTAGCCGCGCCTTAAAGCAAATGGCAAAGGAGTTCAACTGCCCGGTCATTTGTCTATCCCAGCTCAACCGCAATGTGGAATCCCGCGGCAATAAACGCCCATTAATGAGTGATTTACGAGATTCGGGCTCCATCGAACAGGATGCAGACGTCATTATTTTGCTGTACCGCAAATCGTATTACGAAACAGAAAACACCAACACCCCCGATACATTAGAGCTCATCGTTGCCAAAAACCGCAATGGTCCAACAGGTACAGCTTTGGCCCATTACAACAAAAAGACAGGTCATATTTGGACAAGGGAGCGATAAAAATGGAGAGAAAAACCGTTTATACACTTCTACTTGAAATGATCAAATACGAACAAAACTTTGGGGCTTACTGGATTTACCTTGCTTTAAAGAAAGGCTATTTGCAAAAGGAGGACGACCCATCGCGTATATACGAAGTCCCATTTACCGATGAGGAAATTGCCGAAATCCGTGAAATGAATCAACGCGACGTACTCGGCATCAATCGTATTAAGCTCTATGCAACAAGCATTTCCCCTACTCAGTACGCCCTATACTTTGCCCAAACACCATATGATGCCCAAATGCTCCACGCCTCTATTTACGGCACCAAACCAACTAAGTGGCACAGCATTTACAACCAGCATAAGTACACAAGCATCTACCATAAAGAAACGGATGAGGAGATTTATATGTTTATGCTGAAGGAGCGAATTAAGGAACTTCCTTATTATATTGGAGAGGTTGCTGTGGAGGATGTGGAGGAAAAGAGTTTAGTTAACTAGTTTGTTGCTCAAAAGGAGATACCCTACAGAAGTTATCTAACTAATATCAAATACATGAGTCTTCCATTTCGTATATTTGGAAGGCTCGTTAATTAAAGGAACATATTTCCGTTATTTTAAAATTATTTCTCAAATCAGAGGAAATAGCGGTAAAGTTTTCCGTTATTAAGTAAAAATCCATGAAAATAACGCCTTTATTGCGGAATAACAGAACTTTCTCCCCTTATTTTAACGTTATTTCATAAATCAACGGTAATAGCGGTAAATCTTTCCCTTATTTAGAAATAACCATGAAAATACTAATCCCAATAATTAAACACTAAATCCCCAACCGTCTGTGATCTAAAATGATTCATAAAACGAAGCTCCACATCATTCAGGTCATTTTCATTCAATAGAATATTCCCACTGCCACTAGCTTGAAATGCTAACGGCTCTGTTAATTGTGCTGCTGTTACTACTTGATAAGGGTTTTCAAACAAGCCGGCCAATAATGGGTAGTCAATAAAATCTAAGTCACCAATCTCACAATTACTTGTGAAAGCTACATAATCATATAGATCATTATAAAAAATATAGAACGCTTCCCCATCGATTTTCACATGGGCATGAGCATAGCCAACAACAATATCCGGCTCAAAAAAGGCCAAAACCCTGCCATTTAACTGCCCGACATACGAGTAGCAGTATTTTTTGAATTCAGCCGTACATGCTGCCCAATCCCGTTCAAGTGATAAATCTCCTGCAGTAAAGCCAGTTACGCCTCTTTTTAAAATCATTTACTAAGCCCCCTTCTAATGGTGGTTTTTCACCGCCCCCCATTTTAGAATGCCATAACCACTGTAATGAAGCAAAAAAGCACATCCTGATAAAACCAAGATGTACTTAAATATTATGATCATGATCCTTTTGATGAGAAAACTCAATTAAAAATAAATCTTCTGTATCCTTCTCTATGTTGTCTATTTCCGGACGATCCCAGTCATCTCCGAAATACTTTTCTTTATCCAATATATAATGAAGCTTAGTATACTCCGCATTTTGTAGTAAGTGAAGAATATACCCTACTCTGTCCATCATGTACTTATTTAAAGCCATCATATCTTTATTCGACAGCTGGCTAATGACTTCTAGGGGTGTATTTTCAGGAATCTTTAAGTACTCATCATAACCGAATTTACCAGCATGCATATCTTCAATGATGCCGTTTCTAAAGATAAAGTGGACAATTTTGCGTGATAAATCAAACACATTCTCTTCAGGATCGCACTCTTCAGGTATCTCGCACTTGTTAATATATTCTAATGTCATGATATTCCTTTGACTTTCAAAATTTATATCCTCTTCATCTTCCTCGTAAAAAAAGCCTTCCATTTCTACTAACTCATCCATGAATTGTCGATCCAGCTTTTCAAAGGTACCGTTCATAACTTTTAGCAACTTACTCCTCTCTAATGGATCAATTGAATTCAAAAAGTCGTCTTTATCCGAGCTCATTTTATAGCCTCCATATTGTTACAAGGTTATTGCGAGTAATGGTTCTTTGTTTAATTGTGGTGCAGCATACCTACTCATAGTTATACCTCAATTCAATATTTTTATGCTGAAGGATTTTACACCAAGCTCAAATAAAACAGTGATTTTACGGTATATATGAGTTTCAGAAGCGGTACTAAAACCTTTATGTATTTCACCTAAAATATCATTCAATTTTGTCCCGACAAGAACAATAATCATCTTTCTAATAAATATTTTTCCCACTTGATTTAAAGAAATAATTACCTGCAATTAACTTATCATGATGGCTTCCAAAATAAATCACTTCAGGAATTGTATTTCGCAAGCTAAATTTGAGCCATTTATTAATTGAAATGTGAGCCTCAAAGCGAAACAAACATATAACTATAATCATATTCGTATCTATAAAGGCTAAAAAACTTCTTTTTTGGTTAGAATACTCATAATTTATAAATCAATGTAAAAAGGATGATTATTAAATGAGTGTTATAGTGCTAGAAAACAAAAGAATTTTTCTTAATAGAATTAGTAGATACGAGTTAAATTCTGATGAGCTCTACCATAGAAATGATACAGATGCGGAAAGATTTCTTTTCATATTCCTTATTAATGAGGATGAACTGTGGAGTGAATATAAGTTCAAATATTTATATATTGAAACGTATGACGGCAATTCCTATAAGTATTATTCCGATAGAAAATTAGAGAATTTAATGAAGGAAATGGATGAATATTTTCATGAATTAGGGATTGGTAGTGAAGTAGAAGATTGTTCTTATGATTTTAGTTTTCATGGCGAACCTTTAGAAGAAATGCTTGATGAAGATGAGTATTTAGAATTAGCCATTGAAAGCTATGTAAGAATTAGAGATACGTACAAATTTATTAATGAAGATATTTCATCTATCGTGAATCGAATAGATAATGCTTATGGGACTATATAAAGAACGGGGATGTATGAATTCCCCCCCTATCAAGTAGACAGCTTAAAACGACTAAGCAGCCAGCTGGTGTCGATAATTGTATCGGCGCCAGGTGGTTGAGTCGTTGTATTACTGTAAAAAAATACATCCTGACTAAATCAAGATGCACTTAAATATTATAATCGTTATCCTTAAGATCAGAAAACTCAATTACAATTAAGTCTTCTGTATCCTTCTCTATTTTTTCTATATCGGGACGATCCCAGTCATCTCCGTTATACTTTTCTTGATCCAGTATATAATGAAGCTTAGTATACTTCGCATTTTGAATTAAGTGAAGAATATATCCTACTCTGTCCATCATGTACTTATTTAAAGCCATCATATCTTTATTAGAAAGTTGGCTAATGACTTCTGGAGGTGTATTTTCAGGAATCTTTAAGTATTCATCATAACCATATTTACCAGCATGCATATCTTCAATGATGCCGTTTCTAAAGATAAAATGGACAATTTTGCGCGATAAATCAAACACACTTTCTTCAAGATCAAACTCTTCAGGTACCTCGCACTTGTTAATATATTCTAATATCATTGAATTCTTATGGCTTTCAAAATTTATAGCTTCTTCATCTTCCTCGTAAAAAAATCCTTCAATTTCTACTAACTCATCGACTAATTCTCGATCAAGATTTTCAAAGGTACCGTTCATAACCTTTAGCAATTTACTTCTCTCTAAAGGGTCAATTGAATCCAAAAATTCGTCTTTTTCTGAGCTCATTTTATAGCCTCCATATTGGCACAAGGTTTATGCGAGAATAATTCTTTACATACTCATAGTTATATCTCAATTCAACATTTTTATGCTAGATGGTTTTCCCATAAGAAAAGGGATATTTACCAAGAGTTCAACTCCCATTCAATATCCCTAATTGATTTAATTGTTTTGTTATGAACAACTGCCGTGTACAGATGCAAATATGGTTATATAAACATTGCAGTGATTACTGTCTATGCTTATACTTTAAGCAATACGGATAAGCCGTGTGAGAGCTTATACCCTTAATTATTCACGGAATGAAAGGACGAAGCGATGATTATTCAATGTACAAAGGCATTACTAGACAAACTAGAAATTCAACAAAGTGATTTAGTTTCGCCAGAAGGTTACGAACAATTCCCTAAAAGTTTGATGGGCTGGCATGCTAACCTAGTAACGATTTATAGAAGAAAAGTCATGATTTTGATGAATAATGAAACAAGATATCCAATCGTTATTAACCGTCTATTAAAGAAGGACCTTTCTAATATCAACGCAGTAATTCAAGAAGCGATTCGAGTAGCTCTTCGAATGGAGGGTATCAAAGAAGCCATTATTGAAGATTATTTAGCTTCGGGTGGAGACATTACATTTTCTAAAACTGCAAGTAGAAGCATGGTTGCAAAACTGAACAATACCGTGCGGGACATTGAAGCGATGTCAGAATATCTGGATAAAGATACGACAATTCAACGATATATTAGTCTCGTAGTAAGTAGAATGATTCAACTGGATGGACCAAAGAAAGGATTTTATCCAAGAAATAAAATGATAGAAAGTTTAGCGATGTTAAATGGCTTAAATGTAAATCAGGCAGCCGAACAAGTATTGGATATCGAGCTTTATCAACTAAATATTCAACTAGATTTAGAAGGGCATCCTATTTGGCGACGGGTACTCGTACCTTCCAGCTTTTCGTTTAGGCATCTTCATAATATTATTCAAACAGTTTTCGACTGGCAAAACTATCACTTACATGAATTTACCGTCAAACGCACTAACAACAAACCGCTTAAAATTGTGATGGATGATGATCCCGAAACATTAGAATTCACCGCTTTCGATAATGAGGAAATCGTACAAGAACGATTTGTGTCGTTACGTGATGTCTTCTCAAAACACTCAGATGTTTTGTATCAGTATGATTTCGGCGATTCCTGGACGCATATCATTACGCTAGAAAAAAAAGTACAAGCCCATTCATTACAAGTAGTATTTTTAGAAGGAAACGGCGAACGTCCGCCTGAAGATGTAGGTGGAGAATATGGATTTAATGAGTATTTAAGAATATTAGGTGATGCTACAGATCCTGAACACGAAGACATGAAAATCTGGGCGGCATCGCAAAAGGAAAGAATCTTCACTGTAGAGCAAACAAACCAGCGTCTAAAGAACGTAATATATAACTATTATTATATTTAGTAATTTTCCAGATGTGGGACAATGGGACAGGCACACTGTCCCATTGTCTCTAAAAACTGTGACAGTTCCCGTTCACTTACTTAATCCGACCAATCGCACATACTCATAGTTATATCTCAATTCAATATTTTTATGTTGGATGGTTTTCCCATAAGAAAAGAGATATTAAACAAGAGTCCAACTCCCATTCAATACCCCTAATCACGCAATTCATTTAAATATTTTCTTTTTGATACATAAGCAATTTATTACGCAGCGCTTCATCACTCGCATAAATATAAAGCCCTTTAATACCACGTTTCATTAAAATATTGATGGAATTTAGGACGATCTTTTCTTTCGCTTCATTCACATTGACAATACCCTCTGTACCTGTGTAAGCACCCTTATCCATATACTTACTCGTATCAATAAAAATTTCATTTTTAGCCGCATCATATTGAACAGATGGACCGAGCACCACGCCAACGTAATTTAAATCAAAGCCTTGAATTGTATAAATGGAGCCGGCTTCATGAATTGTTTCTGGCTTTTCTGCCCAAGTATATTTCGTACTTGTTGTGTTCCAAGGCATTTTGTATTCGCCATTTGATTCGTTCACATAATACGTTCCGCCATCTTTTTTATGTAAATAATCGAATGTTGACACAACACGGCTCAGGCCAAATTGCTTGTTTTGCCCCTTAATTTTGTCATGCATAGCTTTCAGTGTTTCAAATACTTCAAATTCATAGTTCTCATCATGAGGTAGTGGCAATAATTGCTTACGTTTGAATGCATTAATCCAGTTAATTACCTCATCATTCGCTTGCATGCGGAACTGGTTTGTTAGCTGGTATTCCTCGTTATAAGCGCTCAGCTTTTTAAGTTGCTGTACTATCGCTGCACCCCAAAGGCTTTTCAATTTCAGTACTTGGTTTTGATCATAAATAATGACCACTACTTTTGCTAACTTTAAAAGCTCCTCTAAATGATTATCCCCGTGGAAGTTATTATACGTATCTGACTTAGTTAGTAATAAATGCGCCTCGTCCACAAAAATGATATCCGCTTTTTTCTGCTCTTTTTGAAGTGTATTGACTAAAGGCGTTGGCTTCGCAAAGTTCTTTCCTTTTAAATGCTTCACCTGCTTCGCAATCCCTTTATACGTTTTAAACATTTCCTCATGATTCACAACTAAATAATTTTCAGTTTTATACAACGGCGAGGATGCTTCCTCAGCTCGCTCTTGAATCGTATTGAAAATCGAACTTAAAACAACACTCTTTCCTACCCCAGCTTCACCTTCTATAACTAACAGGCTGCCATATGCAGATGTAGCTGCTTGTACTTGTTTCTCGCAAAATTCGAGTACCTTTTCTTTTAATTCGAGTTGCTCCAGAGACAGCTCTTTAAAAGGAGATAATTTAAAAATGTCTTTGTTTTCAATTGTATGCAGCTCATGATCCACAAGCTTTTGTTCATAGAGCTTCTGCCAAATTTCTTTAAATAACTGCTGATCATAGTACGGTTTGTTGTAGTAGTTGTGGGTAAAATTGCTCGCCATTTTACTTTTGTTTTGAAGTGTATATTTTTCATCACCAAGAAAGTAATTGATAAGCTTCGTTTCTAAATGGAATGTTGCGGAACGATTAAATTCCTCATGCTTGATTAGATTAATCTGGTCAATATTTTTACGTGCCTTTAAATGGGCTTTCATACGATTTTTAAAATACACGGTTTCACCGATGTAAGCCTCTTTGTTACCGTTCAATACGTAAATAACTGGATAATTTAAATATTGCTCTGCGTTATTTATCTGGTTGATGCTATCTTGTTTGAATGCCCAAGACAGGATTTCGATTGCTGACATTTAATCACCTACTCATTATTTCTACGGTCTTCTCCTATGGTAAAAAGCAATTCTAAATATCATCTTAATGATAACAAAGTAACGTGAAACTATTCCATTATAGAAGTAATATGTGAATGAAATATCTCAGTCTTAAATGAATTAATAGTCCAAAACATAGATTAACTATATAATATCCTTCACCATAATCAATTAATTAATCGATTATTTTTTATTTTTACAAAAAATCGATACAAGTGCTTATTCCCGATAGTAGAGACTTTATAGCGCAAATTTAGGAGTGTCATACCATTTACAACCTGCACAAGAATGGGGTAAGTGAAGAATGCATTATTATTAAATAATGTTGGTAATTAATTTCTATCAATTACAAAATTAATGCAAATTTTTATATAAATTTATAATAGTTAACTTGAATAATTTACCATATAATTAAATAGAAAATACATGAATGGAGGAATTTTATTTCACATCGTTTCATACCGCAAAAGGGCTAGAATTTGATTACGTATTTATTGCCGATTTAGTAGACCCTTCACAAGCCGAAAAACTTGGCAATGAATTTGATTGGAATGTTGAACGACGTCTACTTTATGTAGCAATAACACGTGCGTAAGCATCTTTGAGTTTATTCACTTTCGATGAAAATGCAAAACTCATTACTGAATTTGATTCTAATCTATTTGAAAAATCTATATCTAATTTTGAAATGTATACTTGTTATTTTACATGTGAATAACAGCTAAGATACATACGTATAACTGCACATGGACATTTCTCACGTAAGGGTCAGCTATATTCAACAGTTTACGAACTTTATGAATGAGTCAGATGAACCTCATGAATTAGAAGAATAAATATATAAGAGTTGCTCTAGAGCAACTCTGCTATTTCTAAATTATTTAAAACTTCTATATCATCAATTATTTTTTCGATATGTCCTATTATCCTAGATGAATGCCCTTCACCATGTTGCGTATACGAAGTGAAAACTTGTGGTATTCTGGTGAATATCTCGAATATTACTTTTTTAAATAAAAAGCTAGGTTTAGAAAATTAATTCCAAACCTAACTTTCATAAATTCAACTCCAAATATATTTCATTAAATATCCAGCAATTACACCAAATATAACACTTAACATGGTCCCAATTAAATAGTATTCTGCAAAGCTTTTATCATCGAATTGTTTAAACCTTGTTAAAGCTTTCATAGCAACTAAGAAACCTATTCCACCCAAATTATTACTTAAACAGAATATTAAGATTAAATTCCGTTCTAAAATTCCTATCCACATTCCTGCTTTTGGTGGAGAATCCTTTATCATAATTATCTTTTTATTCAACTTTACATCTTCATTTTGGAGCATTTTATAAGCATTAATTTCATCATCAATATCATTAAAATTAAGACTTTGATAACTTAGATTTAGATTAGTTGATTTAAAATTACCCTCTAATACTGTTTCAACCACCTTATTGGATGGTTTGAATTCTTTAAGGATTAAACCTATTAGATATCCCCAAAAATATGTATTAATTAATACTATTATCATTGAGCAGATTATTTGAGCTGTGAGACTCAAATCTAGATTATTTTTAGACTCAATAGCAACAAAAATCTGTCTCAAATTTATCGAACCATCCATTAGTAACAACTTAACTACTATATATATTGTTACGAGATGAATTATTTGGTCTGTGATATATAATAGAGCCATTTTCAGATTTTTTATATAGCTATTAATATTATTTACATCAGTGTTTACTCTTTCATTTAACATTTCTTTTATAAGATCTGTTATGAAATGTATTAAACATATAAGAATAATTGTTATCAATAATAAGAAATCATATTGTATTAAACTTAAGTATAACGATATTCCAATTAAGACTAAATAAGTGAATAAATGAATAGTAATATGCTTAATCACTACCCCAATATCCTTTGATTTATTTTTTACCATATTTGCAGTTTGAAAGGGAAAATCTGCTATAAAATGCCCCAAAATGAGTATTAAAGTTACCATTTATTCCTCCTTAGATTAGACTGCTTTAATTTCTCTCGAATAGATTTTTCTAGTTCAGTGTAGCTAAAACTATTGATTAATACTATATCCGTATCTTTATTATCTAATTCGCAATGTAATTGTCTTTCTATATATTCAATTGATTTATATAAGGCATTAGCTGTCTCTAATATAATTTCAACATTCCCACCTATATAATGTTCTGAAATTGTTGATGTTGATTTATTAATTACTAAAGCTACTTCTTTTTGTGAATGATATAAACTGTACAAACCGAGAATTTCCCTTTGTCTAGGTGTTTGTTGTAATATAATTAAACTTTGCAAATCTAAAAATGCATTGATTAAGCCCCTATCTTGTTTTGAAAAATAGCTAAAAGGATTAAATTCCATTATTTTTTTTCGATTTTTATTATTTTTAATTATGTTATTAGCATCTTTGGCATCTTTCACTAGCACATCGCTCCATGTATCTATATCCAATTCATTAAATTTTCTATCAATAAAACCACAAGAAATACCAAAGTAAGGCATATTCTTAGTGTAACTCCAATTATAAACAATATAATTAGCTATTAAAAAAGCACCTACAAACCCTTCTACTAAGCAAATTATTTCATCACCCTGACGATGTTTGACCAATAAAGGTGTTTTCGAATTTATCTTTCTTAAAGTATCTTGCCATTCGGTCAAATAAGCCTCTAAGTCACCTGGGAATCCCGTAGAATTTGTTACATCTAATATAAATAATGAAACAGGTTTTTTCATTTTAGCACCTACCTTTTAATATCTCTTAAAAAATTATACCACTAATCCGGCGAAATAACCGGATTATACATAAATCCGGTGAAATAACCGGATTCCATCTTAATCCGGATAGATAACCGGATTTATCAAATGGAGGAAAAGGCTTATATTTAACTATGTAAACAAATTTTAAATAGAAACTGAATAGATTTTTCCTGAAATTAAATTACAGTGAATAACATTATATGATTTAGACAAAACAAAAAACCCTTGATTCACAAGGGTTTTGACATTCATTGAAACTCAATGAAATATAAAAAGTGCCAAAACCCTTAATAATAAAGGATTTTGACACTCATTGAATTCCTATAAAATTCATTCTATGGAGACGGTGGGAGTCGAACCCACGTCCAGAAGCTCCAATACGCCGGCTTCTACGCGTGTAGTTTGTCTATTTGCAATTCGCGAATTCTTATGCCGACAGACAGGCGTCCGAATCGCTAACCTGGAAATCTCTTACCGTTGACTCAGGTGGTGCCAACGATCGTATCCCACTTAAGTTGAACCCAGCGTAGTCTACATGGGCGATAGACAGGCTGAGTGCTACGCAGTATTAAGCTGCGAAAGCGAAGTTTTGTTGTTTGCCAGTTATTATATAACTTCCGTTGTTGACGAAGACGAGACCTCCGACGCGCGACCAGAGCTTGAACCACCCCTGTCGAATCCGTAACGTCCCCGAGTAGTAGTAAACCCGAGTTAAGTTTCGGCATGAGCGAAATGCTCATTAAAACGTGTACCGTATGAGTAGATACACACTGGCTAGTACAGTAAATTATATGACAAAACGTGCGAGCTTGCAAGTAAATCCGCTTCGATTACACCTTGCCAATATTTGCTTCGCTCTCCATTGCAAAGCTACGATTCCGTCATCGCTTCATTTTCATCAAGCACATTTATGATTGTCCTGTTCTTTCCACGAACGAATCAACTAAACTGGCTTTGCAACTTTACACGGTCGATTCCATTATTCACGAGCGATTTCTCAGCTCTGTATAAACGGATGGCTGAAATATATTCACTTAAAGGCATTCCTACTTGTTCTTCAAAAACTTCCTCGTATTCTGGACATTTTATCGCAACCAGTTCTTCTACCATTGCCATGCATTTAGGATTTTCACTATGTTTTTCAACTAACAAAACAATTCTATCTATGATTTCTGCATTGCGTATTCTTATCACCTGTTATATCCCCCTATTATCCTAATACCTTTCCTATTTACAACCTGTTCTATCTAAAATATTGTCAATTTAATGTCCATTTTTAATTATTACCCACAAGTAAAATTTTCAAAACCACTTTTTCCACACAAAAAAAGATATGTTAAAAGATTTTAAAACCTTTAACATACCTTTTAAAAAATCTTATACAAGCGACCTCAGCAAAAACCGGGCTGCCCCTATTCAATTTACTTATTAGGTAGTTATTCTTACTAAAATAAAAAAATTCTGCTTACTGCTGGCGATCCTTGAAAGCACGCTCCATATCGCGTTTTGCTTCCTTCTTCTTCATATCATGACGCTTATCGTAATCCTTCTTACCTTTCGCAAGACCGATTAGCAGCTTCGCATAGCCGTCCTTAATATACATTTTAAGCGGCACGATTGTATAGCCGTCACGTTTTACTGCACCGACTAACTCACTAATTTGCTTTTTATGTAAGAGCAGCTTGCGTTCACGTAGTGGGTCATGGTTGAAGCGATTGCCTTGATCGAACGGAGAAATATGCATATTTTTAACCCATGCTTCGCCGCCCATCACACTAATATAAGCTTCCTTCAGCTGGACGCGGGCACCTCGTACAGATTTAATCTCCGTACCTGTCAGTACCATCCCTGCTTCAATCGTTTCTTCTATGAAGTAATCATGGCTTGCTTTTTTGTTTTGAGCTAAAACCTTACCTGCGCCTTTTGCCATCGTTAAACACCTCTATTATCAACATAAGGGGATGCTATGATGCCGAAGTTGCACCATAGCTTCACGCCTTACTATTTCTTTTTACTTTTTTTCTTTTTCCCTTTAGCGATGCCCTCGAAAAACTTCGGCTTATCGCCTTCTTTGCGGCGACCCCGTGGATCACGGTCAGACGTGCCTCCTGAACGTTTTGCCTTCTCAGGACGTGCCTTGCTTCCGCCACGTGCTTTGCGGTCACGTTTTTCGCCTGTACGCTCAGCATCCTTGCCACGGCCTTCTCTGCGACCTGCATGGATAACTTTAGATGTTGGGCGACGAGCTGGACGTGGACTGCTCACCATGTCAACAATTTCAAAATCAACAGAAGATTCCTCAATCACGACATTCGCCACACGGATCTTCACTTCATCCCCAATACGGAATTGGCGACCCGTACGCTCACCGATCATTGACATTTGACGGTCATCAAAGCGGTAATAATCGTCGGTCATATTCGAAATATGCACAAGTCCTTCTACTGTATTTTCAAGCTCCACGAAAATACCGAAGTTCGTAATCGATGATACAATCCCTTCGAACTCTTCACCGATTTTGTCAGACATGAACTGTGCCTTTTTCAATGCATCTGTATCACGCTCTGCCTCTACTGCACGACGCTCACGGCTTGACGTATGTTCCGCAATTTCATCCATTACAGCACTCCACTGCACAACTGTTTCCTTCGACGTATCACCATTTACTAAATACGTACGAATTAAACGATGGACGATTAAATCTGGATAACGTCGGATCGGTGATGTGAAATGCGTATAAAACTCTGTCGATAAGCCGAAGTGACCTAAAGACTCCGCATAATACTTCGCCTGCTGCATCGAACGTAATAACATCGTTGAAATAACCGGCTCCTCTGGTAAGCCTTCAATCGATTTAATGACTTCCTGTAACGCTTTTGGATGTACCGAGTTACCTGTACCTTTAATCATAATACCAAAATTTGTCACAAACTCAAAGAAACGTTGTAATTTTTCTGGTTTTGGATCTTCATGAATACGGTAAATGAACGGCAGCTCCATCCAGTGGAAATGCTCGGCAATTGTTTCGTTCGCCGCAAGCATGAATTCCTCGATTAGACGCTCTGCAACTGTACGCTCGCGTAATACGATGTCAGTCGGCCAGCCATCTTCATCAACTAATACTTTTGATTCCTTAAAGTCAAAGTCAATTGCACCGCGCCCCATACGTTTACTTCTAAGAATTTGCGCTAAGTCCGCCATATCTCTAAACATCGGCACTAATTTTTCATAGCGCTCCATTAGCTCAGGATTTTCATCCGGATTTTCTAAAATATTATAAACGTCCGTATACGTCATACGCTCCGTCGTGTTAATGACACTTTGGAAAATCTCATGCTTTACAACATGACCTGCTCCATCAATCGTCATTTCACAAGATAATGTTAAACGGTCAACCTGTGGATTCAATGAACAAATCCCATTTGACAAACGGTGTGGAATCATCGGAATTACGCGGTCTGTTAAATAAACAGAAGTCGCCCGTTCATAAGCTTCCTCATCTAGTACTGAACCCTGTGTGACATAGTAGCTAACATCGGCAATATGAACACCTAATTTATACGTACCATCATCATTTTTGACAACTGTTACGGCATCATCCAAGTCTTTTGCGTCTGCACCGTCAATCGTTACGATAACTTCATTACGTAGGTCACGACGACCGACTAAATCCTGCTCCGTAATTTCCTCCGGTACATCGATTGCTGCCTGGACAACCTCTTCAGGGAACTCTGGCGGAATATCATATTTATAAAGGATCGATAAAATGTCCACACCTGGATCATTTTTATGACCTAAAATTTTCGTAACCATTCCTGTCGCTGATTTAGCTGCATCTGGCCAATGTGTCACTTCTACGACTACTTTATGTCCATCAACCGCGCCCAATGAATCTTCCTTCGCGATGAAAATATCCATATTTAGCTTTTTATCATCTGTAATAACAAAACCAAAGCCACGATTTGCTTGGTACGTACCTACAAATGAAGTTTTACTGCGTTCAACAATTTTAACAACCGTACCTTCACGGCGGTCACCTGATTGTTCCTTTAATACACGGACCAATACAGTATCCTCATTTAACGCCCCGTTTACTTCATGTGCCGGGATGAAAATATCGTCCATGCCCTGTTCTTCTGGTGCAACGAAGCCAAAGCCCTTTGCATTCCCGATAAAGCGGCCGCGCAGTAAGTTCATGCGCTCCGGTAAACCATAACGATTCGAACGGGAGCGGACAATTAGTCCCTGTGCTTCCATTTTTACGAGTGTTTTTACTAATTCACGGAAATCATCCGCTTCTACCAATTCAAGCATATCTTCAATTTCCGAAACGGTCATTGGTTTGTAGCCATCGTCCTTCATCATATCGAGGACGCGCTGTTGTAATTCATTTTGTTGTGTCATGTATTATTTCCCTCCTTTGAACAGAAAATAAAGTTCAAGTTTACCTATAAAAAGTTTATAAAGGTCTTTCCTTAATAACCGTTGATTTTCGTTACGGTTACGCTTTCCGCGGGCACGGCCTGAGCCTGTAGTCTCAGGCGTCGTGCTGTTCCCGCTGGAGTCGAACCTCCACTACAATCAACTATTGTACGGTTTAACATACGTTTCTTCTTTATAAATAAATTGAACAAAATTATTTCACATCATTAGACTGTCCAATCTAACGAATTTAAAAACGTGAGAACTTCTTCATGAAGCTTGTCTTTTTCTTTATCGAGTGTAATGACATGTCCTGATTCTTCATACCAGCTGATTGTTTTGTCGATGGATTCGACGGTATCAAAGATGATATTGGCGGAATCGGGGTTGATGACTTGGTCGTTCGTCGATTGGATTACTAAAATCGGCGCATACAAATGGTCAATCGATTGTCGTACATCGTAGATAAGCTGCTGCAGGTCAGGTAATGAAGCCATGCCCTGCTCTTTAATTGCTTCAATCTCTAATTCAATTTCCTGTTCACTTTTACCTTGTTTTTTTTTGTATTGTTTTGCATAGTCAAGTACGCCTTCAAACATAATGTCTGTCGTGCGCATCGTCATCGGTGAGCACATTGTGACTACACCTTTCACCGGATGACTTGTCGCAAGCTTTAACGAAAACACGCCACCGAGCGATAGTCCTGCAACGGCGATTTCCTCATAGCCTGCTTCCTTTAATGTAGTATACCCACTTTTTACGTCTTCCCACCATTCATCGGGATTGGAGACGATTAACTCTTCCGGTGGTACACCATGGCCTTTATAATGCGGTGCAAGCGATGTATAGCCTTGCTTTTCCAAAAAGCGGCCAAGCATCCTCACATCTGCTGAACTTCCTGTAAATCCATGTAATAATAATACCGCCCTTTTACCTGCCTGAAAGAAGAACGGTGAAGACATAGCTGTTTTCATGCTCATGGCTCCTGTCTTATTCAAGATATGAAAAATACGATCCGTACACACCTACGAATCGATCATTTTGATGAATAACTTTCCATTTCTTCTATTATACTGTGTTTTGCCCCGTACTAAAAGAAAAAGCCCAACCTTGCAATAAATGCGAGGTTAGGCGTTTAATAAAATCTGTATAAGATTATTGAACAAATCTTAGCCTTCTGTAATAAATAATGATGATTAAGACAATCCCGGCTACTCCAAGAGCACCACCAATTAACATGAAATTAACTAAATTTGTTGTGCTGTCAGGTAAACGTGGACCTCCTGACATAGGACTTCCTGAGCTATCTATCTTCCCTACCATCACTTCCTGAACAGTCTCTGTCTCACTGTCATTTCCTTCTGCTGTAAAAATGAAATCGAATGAGGCATGAAGTCCTTGGAATTCATTACCCAAGTGCTCTGGAAAACGAATAGTTACATCCAAATTTTCCTCGTTGCCCGTTGCCAGTTTTCTTATAGGCAACGATTTAAAGTCAGCTAATTTGTCTTGATACAATTCTTCGTCTGCAGCTTTTATTTCGAGTAGCAGTTCATTAAACAGCATTTCATCTCCACTATTTTGTATCTGCATGAGATAGTCAAAGTCTTTACTTCCAATGTTTTTGACTGTAATTGTCCTAGGCGCCCAATCACCAGGCTTCATATTCGTAATATCAAATAAGGTTTCCTCTGGTGAAAGGCTGATATTTATTTCATTATTTTCCGCAGTGCTTTCATCTGCAAACGCACTTGTTACGGAAAATAATGACATACAACCTAGCAGCAAAAGCAGCGGTAAAATTTGAAACAGTTTTTTCATATAATCCTCCATATCCGTGCAATCGATTCAAGATGTGCTTTTCCCACTATCCTCTACAATTACTTCCCCTTGTTTTCTCTGAGGGATTTCAATTAAAGCTAGTGCTTTCCAAAGTGTAAATGCTGAGTATAAAAGCAATAGGATGCCTGGTATAATCAATAAAAATGCACCGTTTTTCGATGAAGCAAAGTTATTAAAATACCCAACGTACGGCAATGTGAAGCCTGTGTATTGTGCCACCACATTTTCAGCCATTACTGGATTCATATCCTCTGACTGGTTGTTATCACCCTTTGTCCGGTAAAGAACAGAATCCCCATTTGAAACCACTTCTGTAATGCGGTGAGTAACTAAAAAACCTTCTGCTTCCTGGTACGTGATAACATCCCCTGCCTTATAGCTCGTTTTATCCTCTGCAGTTTTGACAGCGATAATAGAGCCTGTTTGAATCCCTGGTTCCATCGATCCCGAAAGAACGGTTTTTAATTGATACCCGAAAAATTGAGGCTCTCCGCCCGACACTTTTGAAATAACTACGATGAAAGCGACGCTAATGAGAAGCGTCATTAAAATACCTGTAACAATATTATTGATCCATTTCATAATTTTGCTATTCTTTGATTTATTTCTTATACTTCTCATTCGTACCACCCTTTGTTATTAATATTTTCTTTCAAAACGAAGATTTATGGCTGCAGTAGTGGCGAACCCTCGCTAGCTTCTTTAGTAGTTTCAGGGCTGCTAACAGGTTGAGTTGGACCTTCATTGTTCGATTTCTGTCCCATGTTCTCCTTGCTCTCACCTGAACCTTCTTTAGTTCCGGAATCTTTCTTCGCTTCTTTTTCCACAGGAGTTAATTCCTTTTGGTTTGGGGCTTCTGCCTTTTCTTTGTCACTAGCTGGAGCTTCTGCCTCTTCTGAAGCTTTTTCTTTTTCATTTACTGGAGCTTCTACATCTTCTGTAGCCTTTTCTTTCTCAGCTTCCTTTTCATCCTTCTCCAGATCTTTCTTGTCAGCTTCTTTGTCACTAGCTGGTGCTTCTACATCTTCTGGTGCTTTATCTTTTTCTTTATCTTTTTCTTCATCTTTCTTTACAGCTTCATCTTTATCTTCTTTTTTACAATCGACTTTGTCATTCGATACAGGGACCACTTCTGTTACAGGCTCTGAAACAGATCCTTCCGATACCGGTACTTGCAATACTGGTGCATCTGTTTTCTTACATGCTAAATCACTTGAATTACCTGCATCTATAGCTCCAAGTCCAGGAGCACCCACCACGATTACACAGTCCATTTCATTCTCTGAACTTGTTATAGCAACCGTTGCTGTTTCTTCCTGGGAAGTAGTTGCTGTTTGTTCAGTATTTATTGTTTGTTCAGTATTTGCTGTTTGCTCAGTGCTAGGCTCGGATTCCTCACCCGGCACCTTCTCAACCAAGTCTTCCTGCCCACAGGCTGAAGCTACTGGCACTTCCCATATACCTGCCGTGATGGTATCGGTAATGACAGACTGACTGCTGAGATAGGCGGATGTATCGGATGACAAATAATTGACTCCAAAAATAGCTAAATATCCAATAAGGGTTATTTTTAAATATAGAATCAGATTGTACTTCTTTTTCTTATATCTGCCTCGAGGTCTGGGGTTCAATCCAATACCGCCTTTCTAATTTCGTTAATTGGAGTTTCCTTAAATATATTCCTCAAAACACAAAAGCAATTTATACGCTGAGAAATATATATAAGGAAGAGTTCCGACAGATTTTACATAAAATAAGGGAGGAGAAGGGCTCTCCTCCCTAAAGAAATATTATTTTGCTACGCCCTTACCTTGTTTTGCCTCAAACTTCCAAGTTAATTGTAAAGAATCGCCTTGGAATTCATTTTGATCTGCGTTATTTTCTACAAATTCAAATTGAACCCCTAGAGTATCAGAATCTCCTGCTTTCAATCCACCACGTTCTTCAAAATATGGAATAAAGATTTTATTAGCAACAGCATCTGGTGTCATTCCCTTTAATTCTGCAAGAGTAGTATTGTAAATTACATTGTCTAACCAAATGCCACTAGCATTTTTATCTGGGTTCCACATGAAATTAACACGAATATGTTGCCCAAAATCTTCCACATTATCGCCATTTGCATCTGTTACCACATAATCTGTATCAAGCAACACTTTTGCAATGTCAAGTGAACCGTCATTTTTTAATGTAAATGATCTATTCATCCAGTCTCCAGGCTTAATATTATCTACATTGATAATTTCCGTAGGGTTAAGCGCTAAATCCAATGTACCTGCCTTGAATGTATTTGTGCTTGTTTCTGTATCACTGAAATATGCATAAGTTCCCCCGCCGATCATACTTACAGCTAGTGCTCCCGTTGCGATTCCCATTGCTAGTTTCTTTTTGATACTCATTTTAAATTCCTCCAAATAGTTTTTTAGTTTTTTTTTGCTCTTCCCTGGATCGTATAGAAAGTCATCTTTCTCGACGTTGGGTACGAGTTTCCTACACTTTGATAAAACATTATTTGATACCTTGCGCCAAATTCATAGTAAGGCAATTAAAAGCTAATGTCCTCCCCCTTTGCACTTCACTTTTCGACTATGAATGTGGAACTAGATTTAGTATAGACCGCCCCATAAATTTCCTCTCACCTCTAATGGGTGATTTTTAGCACTTTGGCATTCTACTTTCGAACTTACCCAACGGTATACTTTAGTGTTATCCGATATACTACTAATTGGTTAAACAGCATCTATAAATACTGATGTACCACCGTTTTATCTTTGTCCCATGAATACATCGGCTTCGATTTTTTCCCACATTGTTAATCATTGGAATTAAAATTGGTAAATACGACTATAATCAATTGACTTATTTTGATTTCCACTTTACATTAATAAGAAGTATTTTGTTTTTACCTCCCCTATGGTTATTAGCTTCCAGAGGCGACCCTCACAATTCCTTTTGTTCTATTCTTAAATAAGATGCCTATTACTTATTTAGTGACGTGTTGCATTTAAACTATATAATCGTATTTAGAAAATATTGTCGTATCTATTAATGGTGCTAATCATTCGTAGCAGAAATTCTTTAACTACCCTATGAACAACTAATGGTTCCAATGGCTTTCAAACTACTGCTCAGTCATCAAAAGTGGTAGATTATGCTCTTACTTCCAACATAAATAGATATAAAACGACGAGATAAGCAAAAAGATTACAAAGAAAGTGCTTAAGGTTAAATATATAATGACAAAAAGTTCCAAGGATAACTAAGTATAATGAATTAGAGTTTTTAATTTTCGAATATCATATTTCCGAAGTAAATTCCACAGTAAATAGACCGAAAATTCCATCATCTAGTTCTTCAATCTTATTCAAAAATACACATACTACTTATTAACAGAACAAAGTTTTACATTAGGAGACTATGAAATACATCCTCAAACTGGGCACCTTGGATGTATGGAGTCAGTGGTGCAACCGGCCTCACTTCATTTGAAAGTCATTTCTTAGTAGCACTCTTTTTATATGAGTGGGGGGGCAATTTATTAATGAAAATTTTATTGGTGAATGATCAAGCAATCATTCGCAGAGGATTAATTTCCATTCTATCAACTGATGATAAACTAGAAATCATCGAAGAAGCGGGCAATACACAAGAAGCACTTGATATGCTTCAAAAAGAAATGCCGGATTTGGCTATTATTGATTTTCAGATAGGAGATGAATGTGGATTAAAATTGATTAATGAAGCGAGGAAATTAGGGTGCAAGTGCAAATTTGCGGTTCTTACCTTTTTAAAAGATATTGAATCTTTTCAACGTGCAATGGCAATGGATGTGGTTGGATATATTTCTCTTAATTCACACCCAGAAGAACTCATTTATGCCATTCAACTAATTCAAAAGGGTAGAAAATATTATGACCCAGATTTAATCGATATGCTCGTACAAACACAAAAGGAGTCACCAATAGATGACAGCCGTCTAGCGCTCCTTACATCTAAGGAAAAAGAGGTATTAGAAAAGTTAGGAATGGGTTTTTCGAATAAACAAATAGCTCGTAGTCTTTATATATCAGAAAATACCGTGAAAAAGCATGTAAGCCAGGTGTTATCGAAATTGGAGCTTGGTGATCGTACGCAAGTTGCGCTTTTTGCGAATGAAACAGGGTTGGTTCAATTTAAGCATGATGTAGTGGTTTAATAACATAGTGCCATTGAATAATATTCCATTTTGCAAAAAACTGGTGAACAAAAAGAAAAAGCCTAACCTCGCAATAAATGCAAGGTTAGGCGTTTAATTTTCGTTCAATTAGAATTTCGTAATAGCTAAAGCTAACACGAAGAATGCAACAGAAAGAACGATTGTTGTGCGGTGTAATACTAGATCCATCCCGCGAGCTTTCTGTTTACCGAATAGTTGCTCAGCTCCACCAGAGATGGCACCTGATAAACCAGCGCTTTTACCTGATTGTAATAACACGACAACGATTAAGGCTAAAGCTACGATCAAAAGTAATACTGTAAATAACGTATGCATTTGCTCCACCTCCTAAGTATGGACGTCACAATACCAAATAGTATATCAAACTGCGAACCTCTTTACAATATTTCTTGGAAATGCACAGCAAATTTTATCCAAATATAGCTTCGCGCAATCATTCACTTATTCAAAGCTATTAAATCGACATTCACTAATATCGCGCTTTGCAGCAAGCGCAAGTGGCACCATCGTTTCAAACAGTAAATCCTCTTCTTCAAAAATGAGCTTTCGCAGTTCAATATTGAAGTACTCCTTCATGCGCGATTCCGTCATGACCTCCTGTACCGGACCGATCACCGCTTTCTTGTTCTTCGCAATCATCAGCACCTGGTCCGCTAAATAGAACGCATGGTTCGGATAATGTGTATTAATAATACATGAAATATTATGGTCTTTAGATAGGCGTTTTAACGTCTCTAAAATAACGACCTGCTTTTGCACATCCAAATGCGATTCCGGCTCATCCAATATTAAAATTTCCGGATTCGATACAAGTGTGCGGGCAATTAAAGCGAGTTGCAGCTCCCCGCCACTAACTTCATTGCACGACTTTTTCGCCAAATGCTCAATTCCGACTTCATTTAATGCCTGATGCGCCTTTTCATAATCTTCCTTGCGTGGCTTTGACAATGAGCCAATGTACGGCGCACGCCCCATCACCACTAAGTCTTCAATTGAAAAGCCGAACACCATTTTATGCGCTTGCGGTACATAGCCGATTTTCTTCCAAAGCTCTTTTTGCGAAACTTTCGCAAGCGGTACATCATCAATCAATGTTTCACCAACACGCCAACCGTGCAAGCCGGTAATACATTTTAATAGCGTTGTCTTCCCTGCACCGTTCGGACCTAGTATGGCCATAATCTTTCCCGGCTCCAGGGTAAAGCTAATATTCGATTCATATATAAACGGCTTAACTTCCTTCTTTTTTGCATAGCAGAAGTTGCCTTCACGTACTTCTATTTTCATGACCAGCTACCTCCTGTACGACGTAAAAGATAAGCAAAGAACGGCGCTCCGACAATCGCAGTTAAGATTGATAACGGAATTTCCGCCGCAGTTACCGAGCGGGCCAATGTGTCGATTAATAACAAATACGCCCCGCCAAGTGCTATCGACACCGGTAATACACGCTCATTATTACTACCAACAAACATTCGCGCAATATGCGGAATAATTAATCCAACCCAGCCAACAATCCCCGCTACCGCAACGGCTGCCGCTGTACATAGCGTAGCTCCTGCAATGACAAGCCATTTTAGGCGTGTTACGTTAATTCCTAATGATTTTGCCTCTTCATCAGGTAATGTCAATAAGTTAATACGCCAGCGCAATGCCAGTAATATCAGCATACCTACTAAAATAATCGGGCCGGCTGTCCATAAATCACGGTAAGAAGCTGTCCCTAAGCTCCCCATTAACCAATACGTAATGGCAGGCAACTTCTCTTCAGGGTCGGCTACAAACTTTGTTAAAGAAATTAACGCATTAAACAACGCACTTGTTACTACCCCTGCCAGCACGAGCATAAAGATCGGCATATTGCGTCCAGACCCACCGATTACATACGTAAAACCAATGGCTGCTAAACCAAAAATTAATGCCAAGCCTTGTGTTACATAACCATTTCCGAATAATAAAATCCCGATAGAAGCACCAAATCCTGCACCTGCTGCGACACCTAAAATGTCCGCGCTCACTAATGGATTGGCAAACATCCCTTGGAAAGCTGCCCCGGAAATGGAAAGCCCCGCACCGATCAATAGTGCGAGGATAATACGCGGCAGCCGAACTGTCATGACAACGTTATATTCCATTTGCGTCCAAGTTGCTTCTATCGGAAAAATATGTGAGCCTAAAATTTTTACGACCGTTACAAAATCTACTTCAAAGCGTCCAATACCGAGTGAAGCAATTGCAATAACGAGTGGTAAAACCCATAGTAAAATATTTTTCCACGTTTTCATAAGAGTCCCTCGATTTCTTAATACTTCGCAGCGTCAGAAGAAGGATGCAAAATTCGCTCTACTTCTTTATCTGTTATGTCAAATCCGTAAAAGTCTTTATAATAGCTCTTAATTTCTGCGTTCATATCATAGTTGAATAAATCAGGCTGATTGTTGTTCGCCAGCCATTTCAGCATTAACGGTGCATCCCCACTTGGCGGGAACCAACGATAAATACCTAATGGAATTTTGTAAACCTGCTTATTCTTAACCGCTTCAACTTCGCTCCAGTCCTGACCTGGAATCGTATTGTTATATAGGTCCTCTGGTTGGATTTCCGTAAAGTTCGTTAAGTAAATGATTTCTGGATTCCAGTTGTAAATTTGCTCCATGTTCACATCTTTACGACCAGTTACTTCGTCTTCTGCTACATCATTGGCACCTGTTGCATTCAGCCATTGATTCCCAAAGAAGTTTTTACCGCTAACAGTAATGGCCTGCTCTGACAATTGATACATCATTAATGCATTTGGCTTCTGTTCTTTCGTTAGGCCAGCAATTTTTTCGTTGATTTCATTTTGTACCGCTGTACCGATTTCGATAAATTGATCTGCACGGTCTGTTGTTCTTGCGATTTCACCCGTTAACTCCAGCCAGCTATTGAATGTTGCAAGTGGCTCTGCTGCCGCTGCATCGATTGCTTTAATCGCCACTGTATTAATACCGGCTTTACGTGCTTGCTCGATTGATTTTTCATCTGTAGCGAGCTCAAAAAATACGTCCGGGTTAATTTTCATTAATTCCTCTACGTTCATTTCACCATTTTGCACAAACGATGTATCCGCTTTTAAAATATCCGGCGACATTTTCGCTAAAATCGAGTTTTCAGCTGCATTATAAGAATTCGGATGCATCCCTACAATTTCCTTTGAAGAGTTTGTCGCAACATACCACGTGTGGAAGTACGGTAAAATCCCGCCTGATACAATTGAATTCACTTCAGCAGGAATCGTTACCTCTGTTCCCGCCTGGTCGATGACGATTTTTTCCTCTGCCGTTGCCTGCACCTCTCCTCCAGAATTTGCAACCTCTTTATCTGAGCATGCTGCAAGTGCTATCGCTGCCACTGCAAGCGAACTTAAAATTGCTTTACGTTTCATTTTTATCTGTCTCTCCTTACTGAATTTTTAATTACTATAGGGCTAATTTTCTGTTCACCTATAATAAAAAAATATTATTTTATTAAAAAAATGATTTGAATTAGTTACAAGATTGAGTATAATTGATAATGATTTTCAATGTCAATGATATTTCGGCTCTCAAATGAGAATATGTATCATTTAACAAAATTTAATTGTTTAAAGGAGAATTTTTATGTCGGAGTATAAAATAGTAAAGCTAGACGGCGGACATGCCTTTAGCTTAGAGGGACGCGCTATGAACGTCTCAAACGAACCAATGGACCATGTAACATTTCTCGATCAGTATGAAATTTCAACTGCTGACCTTTCCACATTCAATGTGTTGGTCGTAACGGACTTTATCGATCAGGAACATCTTTATGAGCAAAAACAAGTAATTGAGAACTTCTTAAATGAGGGGAAAATTGTTATTGCCAACACACATATTTTCCGCCCTTGGCTACCGGGCGCTGGTCTATTTATGCCAAAGGAAATTAAATCTCACGCGGATTATTTAATGGAGCCTGCTTCTGAAGGGACATTTTATGAAGGTGTTGACATGATGGAGCTTGCGTATCGTAAAGGAGTTTCAGGCTTCTATGCACGTGGCTCACACCCTGTAGTAAATAAAGAGTCGGAAGTCATTTTACAATATACAGACGGCACGCCAATCGTTTTCATTGACCGCACCGCAACAAAAGGAACTGTTGTCGCTGCTTCTTGCCGTGACTTTTTAACATACGCAACAGGTGAAAACTCTACACAGCTTATCGCCCCACAATTCCTGGCATGGCTGGATAAAGAATTACTACGCTTAAAAGGAGCTCAAGCATGAGAAAAATAGCAGTTTTATATAGCGGTCACGCACCACATTTTGTAACATTCAACACACCAAAATACAAACAATATTTCGATAAAATCATCTACTTACCTCGCTTTGCTGAGCAGGATTTAGACGGCATGGACGTATTAATCGTCCCTTCGCAATTGCACAACAAATTATTGCTAGAAGCGGCACCAGCCATTCGTCGTTTTGCCGATAACGGCGGCGTTGTCGTAGCATTCGGTCCTCAGCCATGGAACTGGATTCCAGGTCAAAACTGGGAAACACGCCCGACAAATTTCTGGTGGTGGCTTGAAAAGGATGCCGATAGCGGACTGCGCATGGTTGCACCGGATTACCCATTATTCCGTGATGGTTTCTTGGATGAAGCAGGTTGCACATGGCATCAGCACGGCGTATTCCATTTACAGGAGGGCATGCAGTCCCTCATCGATATGAAGGACGGCGGCTCATTATTGTATGTCGATAAAGTCAGCTCAAAAGGCACTTGGATTGTGACGACACTTGACCCTGATTTCCATTTCGGCTCTTATTTCATGCCGGCAACGGAGAAGTTTTTAGACGGCTTCCTTCCATGGTTAGCTTGCGGAGAAATTTAATAGCATAGAAAAAAAGCATGGTACCCGCAAAATGAATGCGAGCGCCATGCTTTTACTTATTATTAGTCGTTAGAATTTTCGTCTGTATCTAATTCAGTGTCCGCTTCGCCGTCGGTATTTACTTCACCTTCAGTACCTGCGTCACCATCAGTATCTAAATCTAGATCTACATTCGTATCATCGTTCGTGTCATCAACTACGCCGTCGTTTTCATCTTCAATAATAACCGGATCTTCGTCATCGTTACAAGCTGCGAGTGATAATGATAACACCGCTGCCGCCATAAGTGTAGAGTATTTTTTTAATTTCATAAATAAATTGCCTCCCTTACTGTTTGATGTTCTTTTCCCAACATTGTTAAAAGAGAAACATATTTTTTCATTTTTCCTGCAAAAAAACATTTTCACCCTTTCTATTTTCCCATAAATTAGGATAATTTATAATGAGTACAGGAGGTGAAAAAATTGCAGCAATCGAGGCATTATTTATTTATCGAAACACTGATGAAGCGCATAAGGATGGACGATTCGGAGGCCTCAGCAATCCAGCAAGAATTTTACCGATTAGAGGCCGGCTTATCTGGAGAGCAAAAATTAAAGCGACTGCTAACGGATTTTTATTTTAAAACAGAATTTCACATCTTTTATAATTTTGAATGTAAAAATTCAAAAGGTTTTACCCATCAAATGGACGCATTGCTCCTTACACCAAATTTTGTCTTAGTGATCGAAGTAAAACAAATATCCGGTACCCTTTTCTACAAGCCTTCCCTGCATGAATTCTTCCGCGTACAGGATCAAATAAGTGAAAATTTCCCCAACCCGTTCGACCAAGCCTACCGTCACCAGCTTTTCCTGGAGCACCAGTTAAAGGCCTGGCAAATATCTATTCCCGTTTACCACATCGTCGTACTAGCCAATTACCGCGCAAAGCTCGATGAGTCCTTAAACAATTTTCCAATTATGCATATGAGCGGCATCCCCAGATTTATCGAAAAGCTCTATAAACAGCATCCAAAACCCCGAGCGCATATCACTTTTCTACAAAAACAATTCGAGCAATTATACGAGCCGCTCCCCCCACGCAGGACAATTGAAAAGCACCGACTCCGCACCGGCGTTTTATGTAAGCAGTGCGATTATGTAAACGAAATGCATTACAAGCAAGGCAATTTCATCTGTCCCGTCTGCGGCGCAAAAAGTAAGGAAGCCCTATATGAAACTTTATTACAATACAGAATTTTAGTCAGTCCCCGCATATCCAATAAAGCGTTCCGCGAATTTTTCAATATCCACTGTATCCATATCGCGTCCAAACTATTAGCAAAAGCCGGACTCGAAAAGCATGGGGCGAATAAAGGCACGTATTACATCATTCCCGAAAAGTTTGAATGATCACTCATGAAGGGACTTTTACTATGAAGTCCCTTCTTTTTATGCAATAAAAAAGCAGCACAATGGCTACTAATTTACAAAATACAATATTACAAAAACTATAAATAAAACGATGCCCAGTGGGACAGAAATTTTATCCAACATATTTTTTTTGCGAATAAAGCCTCCATACGCCACTAAAGCTGAAGCAATCGCAAAAATAATATACTCGTACTCATTAGGTTTAAACATAATCAATAAAAAAATCGCGAAAAAGCCGATGAGTACAGCATATACCCATTTTCTATCTATTTTTTCCATAAAGTAATAAACATCCCTTTTATTTCATTTATAGTAACAATACCATAATTATATTAAGAAAACATTAATACATAGGTAATACCTGCATCCCCTTGCCCACGGATTTTCTAATATATCGCGAAATGTTCTAATATAAATTTTTTTCTTCTAATATATTGCCGATTTTCTAATAAAAGTGCCCATTGTGCTAATAAGTCCTCCCAATGTTCAAATAAAACTCGGAAATGTGCTAATATCCCCTCACTATTTTCTAATAACCCTCTTCAATCTTCTAATAAAACCCACGCACCCACTTCGCCACCCCACTTCATCCAACGATCCAACCCCGTCCCCACCCCAAATCCGTGTATCTTCTAATATCCCGCACAACTTTATCCAATAAACGCACTCAAACTTCTAATAAAACCCACGCACCCAGCAACCCACCCCACTTCATCCAACGATCCAACCCCGTCCCCACCCCAAATCCGCGTATCTTCTAATATCCCGCACAACTTTTCCAATAAACGCACTCAATCTTCTAATAAAACCCGATCCCCCAGCAACCCACCCCAATTTTCTAATAAAATCCGCTCCGCACGCGCGCCGAGCCACAACTCAGCCCCCACAACAAAAAAACAGCACCGGCAATAAACCGATGCTGCGCAGCCAACCAAAAACCTTAGTTCCCCACTGGCTTACTATTTTTCACGAAGAATGAACCTACTAACCCAATCACTGATACTACGCTTACTACAACGAAAGCTGTGTGTACACCGTGCGCGAGCATTTCTCCCGGTAATGCATTGCTGAACTTTTCAGCATAATTTTCTTGCCCAATAGTGAACAGTGTAATCGCGATCGCTGTACCTGAAGCACCTGCGATTTGTGTTAATGTATTTAATGCCGCTGAACCATCCGCAAATTTCTGCGGTTGCAATGAATTCATCGCATTTGTTTGCGCCGGCATAATCGTCATTGATACCCCTACGAAAAATACACATAAGTTAACGATAATAATCCAAGTCGCTGTCGTAGCCGAAATTGTCGTTAAGAATACAATCATACTAATTAAAATCATCGTAAATCCGATACGTGTGAAGATCTTTGCTCCCACTTTATCGAAATTAGCACCAACGATCGGTGACATAATAATATTTAAAATATTCCCTGGCAGCATACATAATCCTGCAGTTAATGCTGCGAAACCTAATACTGTTTTCAAAAACATTGGTACTAATATTGCTACAGATAAAATCATGAACATTGACGCTACCATTAAAGCGACACCTAAACTAAACATCGGTGACTTGAATACCGATAAGTCGATCATTGGCTCATCCATTTTTGTTTGGCGAATACCAAATACTACTAATAACACTAACCCTACTACAAGCGGTACCCAAACGATCACTTCTGTAATCGATTGCTCTGCCAACGTAGCGAGGGCGAAAACAACACCGCCGAAACCTAATGTAGAGGAAACTAATGATAATAAATCAATTTTAGGTCGTGTTACGTTTGACACATTGTCTATTTTATTCCATGCAAAGAAAATAACGAGCGCATAAACAACAGCCATGATCCAGAAAATATATCTCCAGCTAAGTGAAGAGACGATTAACCCTGCGATTGATGGCCCTAATGCTGGACCTGCAGTTAAAATAATACCTACAATCCCCATTACTGCCCCACGCTTTTGCACTGGGAATATGAGCATTACGACACTAAACATTAACGGTAAAATAATACCCGTTGCGATCGCTTGTACAAAACGACCTACTAATAAAACCGTAAAATTCGGTGCTAATGCGCCTAATAACGAACCGATAATCGCAATCACTATTGCCGCCACAACTAATTGACGCGTTGTAAACCACCGTACTAAATAAGATGATAATGGAACTAATACTGCTAAAACTAAAAGATAACCAGTTGTTAACCACGCCGCTGATGCCGCGGATACACTGAAATCATCCATAATATTTGTTAATGCCATGTTTAAGGCTGTTTCACCGAATAGACCTAGGAACGTCCCGATCATTAATACCGCTGCCATACCTTTAGGGCTTTTAACATTGAAAAAAGGTGCTGCCACTTCTGTTTCCTCCTGTACTATAAAAACTTATTTATGAAGATGATAATTGCTACCTATCATACTTTTGCTGTTATATAACGTTTGCTTTGTTTTAACAGCACGCTTTACAATATAGCAAACTTTTTCGTAGAAATTCAATCTTTCCAGAAGAAAAAATAGACCAGTTGTTATAATTGTGAACATCCAATAACCATTTATAACCTTTTGTGGGTATAAGCATCGTATACAAATATTCCCACACCCACTTTGAAAACGATTGCAAAATTTCAATCTAAATTTGAACAAATGGTGACAAAAGTTGATCCATCAACATTGGCGACTCATTTTATAGGCTTTGCTATGAAAAAAGTTCATTTATCAACACTTTTTCATCGGTTTCCCTAAAAAAAGCTCCAATTGTGAACAACTTTTCACAGGAAAATTGGATCAAAAAAACCGCTAAGACAATTTTTTGCCTTAACGGTTCACTTATATTGCGCAAGTATTGCTGGGATTACTTTACTTATATTTAACAACGGTTCATTTGACCGCTGCGACAATGATAACGTCACCGCACCTTCAATCATCGCACTGACAACTTTACTAATAATGACAGCTGATTCATCGCTATAGCCGTTTGAAATGAGTTTCGTATAATAAATCGATTCCCAGTACTTATACGTATCTCCGCATGCTTTACGTAAACGTTCATTCATAAAAGCCGATTCCGCCGCAAGCAAACCAAAGGGCATAATTGAAAAAGAATGTTCCTCAAGTCCGCTCTCCATATCAAATAACTCAGCCATTGCTAAAATATGCGCATTTAACGCAGCCTCAACTTCCTCAAATTCATTCATATAACGCTGAATAGACGCACCAATTCTTCGCTTCGATAGCTCAATCGCCGCCTCCGCCAATTGCTCCTTGCCTTTAGGAAAATAATGATAAAGCGAACCTTTAGGCGACCCAGATTCCTGAATAATTTGATTTAAGCCTGTTCCGTGAAACCCCTGAAAATAAAAAAGCCTTGTTGCTGTTTCTAAAATATTGTCCTTCGTCTGATTAGACATATCGTTCCCTCACTATCTATAACAACCGGTCTAACTTGACCTTTAAACTACCCTATAATTTGAATAAGTTAAACATATCATAAACTGTTCATTGTATATAAGCAGGAGACGCTAAAGTCACAAAATTCATCCCATATAACTCCCTATTTCTTTAATTTTAAGTAATTTCGACTCTAACTAATATTTGATTCTACAATATAAAAACTTCCTTTTAACCTTGATAGAGTTTAAAGGAAGCATTATTACTACATATTCATTTATGATAAAAGTTCAATCCAACGTTCAGTCTCTTTTTGAAGCAATGCCCAATCTTCATTTTTCACCAGCTCTTTATTAATTAAGTCACTACCAGCGCCAATTGCTGCAGCACCCGCTTCTAAATAGCTCTTTGCATTAGCTAGCGTTATCCCGCCTGTCGTCATAATTGCGATATGACTTAATGGACCTTTGACATCTTTAATAAAACTTGGACTAAGTGCAGAAGCTGGGAATAATTTAATCATTTGTGCTCCTGCGCTATAGGCAGTTTGCATTTCGGTTGGTGTAAATACACCCGGAATGACAGCAACGCCATTTTTTAGACTATGTTCAACAACCGCCAAATTTAACGAGGGTGAAACGATAAATTGGGCACCTGCATCAAGGGCTGATATGCAGTCTTCAATAGTCAATACCGTACCGGCTCCAACAATAACTCGATCACCGAAATTTTGACGTGTTTCTTTAATAATCTCTGTAGCGTTTTTAGTATCCATCGTAACCTCAATCGCTTTAACGCCTCCCAAAATGAGGGCTTCAATTAAAGATTGACTAGTTTCATAAGGGATTTTTCGTAAAACCGGGATTAACTTTAATAATTTCAGTTCGTTATAGATCATTATTCAACTACCTCTCAATTAAATCACGTTTTCCTAAAAACATTTCTACTTCTTCAAAATATGGTAACCCTTCATTATCACCTTGTACTTGTACAACCATTGCTCCTACTGCATTGGCGATCTGCATAATCTTTTCAATATTCCAACCTTGTAATTTTCCATATAAAAATGCTGCTCCAAAACCATCCCCTGCACCGACTGTATCAACTACTTTACTAACAGGAAATCCTGGGACAATATTCCACTTTTTATTTTCATAATATGAAGCTCCTTTTGCCCCTTCCTTAACAATTACATGCTCAAAATTGTATTTTTCTATATGGCTAAATAATTCAGTGTCTTCCTTTGTATCAAATAGCATTTCCAATTCCTCGCGACCTGTTAATAAATAATCTACATATGGTAAGTACTGAGTAAGCGTTTTTCTTGCTTGCTCTTTAGACCATAGTTTTAAGCGAATATTCGGATCAAGTGCCACCTTCACACCAGACTCTTTTGCAAATTGAATTGCCTTTAAAATCACTTCTCGATTTTGCTCTGTAATTGCTGGGAATACTCCTGAAACATGAAGAATTTTCGTATTTTTTATATAGTCAAGTGGTAAACTTTCTACAGTCAGCGTTTCTGTTGGTGAATTTTGGCGATAGTAAAACGTTTTACTATCTCCTGACTCTTGAATTTCTTTAAAATTAAGTGAAGTAGCGTAGTGCTCCATCAATTTCACTTCTGAAATATCAATACCTTCACCACGAACAGTATTTAAAATATGCCGTCCAAATTCATCTTTTCCAAGTCTACTAATCCAACCAGCTTTTGCACCTAGACGAGCGCACCCGATCACCACGTTTAACTCAGCTCCCCCTATCTTCCGTTCGAATTGATGAACGAAACGTAGTGGTCCCTTCGCTGTTGGGTCAAAAGTAATCATGCCATCCCCTATTGTAATAATGTCCATACTTTCCCCTCACCGTCTTAAAATTAGCGACCCATCCAGCCACCATCAACAACTAATACATGTCCCGATACATAATCAGAAGCTTTCGACGCTAAAAATACTGCTGCCCCTGCGATGTCTTCTCCTTGTCCCCAACGACCAGCTGGGATGCGCTCTAAAATCGATTTATTACGTGATTCGTCATTACGTAATGCCTCGGTATTGTTTGTAGAAATATATCCAGGTGCAATAGCATTAACCTGAATATTCTTGCCTGCCCACTCATTCGCTAATGCCTTTGTTAAACCAGCTACTGCATGTTTACTCGTCGTATAACCCGGCACATTAATACCACCTTGGAACGATAGTAATGACGCGATATTCACAATTTTCCCACCACCATTGGTAATCATTTGATTTCCGACTTCTTGAGATAATGCAAACACAGCATGAATATTCACATTCATGACACGGTGCCATTCCGCATCCGCATGCTCTGCTGCTGGCTCACGATGAATAATCCCAGCATTATTGACTAGAATATCAATTTGATTTTCTTTTAAAATTGGCTGTATTTTATCTCGAAGCGTTGTGATATCACTTAAATCGATTAAAAACGTTTCAAATGTACCCCCTAATTCTGTAATTTGAGATTGTGTTTCTTGCATATTATCTTGATGTCCAACTAATAAGACATGTGCTCCTGCAGATGCTAAACCTAATGCGATTGCTTGTCCTATACCTGTGCGTGCCCCTGTTACTAATGCCGTTTTACCTTTTAAAGAAAAATAATCATATTGAAAACTCATTGTTTTTCGACTTCCTTCCTATTTATAAAATGTTCGAATGATCCGGAACCAAAAATGACTCCGATGACAATTAAAACTAAACCAATCCAATGCGCATAAGTAATTGGTTCTCCTAAAATAAGTGCCGATCCAATTAATGCGAAAAGTGTATTGAAATTTATGAAAATGGCTGCTTTCGCTGCCCCAACTTGCGGAATTGTATTGTTGTAAAGCATATGTCCTACAGCTGTTGCGAGTGCCCCTGAAATAATAAGCACGACCCAAAATGTTGTATTTGTATAAGGGATGTCTTTAAACCCATTCGGCTCAAATATCATTCCTGTAATTGCTAAAAAAATCGACCCTACTAAAAACATATATGCTGTCAAAAGTCTTGGATCAATTGTATTTGAGGCTTTTGAGATAATAATAAAGCTAAAAACTTGTGAGAAGACTGATAAAAATACAATCAAGTCTCCTAATGAAAGTGCGGATACTTCCCCACCGGAAAACAGAACAGTTATACAAATTCCGGTCATCCCTATCCCAAAACCAAACCATTGAATAGGGGTAGGTAAATTTTTCAAAAGCAAGGAACCTAATACAGCTGTTAACATTGGACCTGTACCGATGATTAAGCTGGCATTTGCACCTGTCGTCATACTAACACCAATTGCCATTAATGAATGGTGAATCGCTACATTTAATAAGGATCCTATAAGTACGAAACCCCACTCTTTTTTCGTTAATGGACGAATTATTCCAATCACTTTTAATATAATAAAAACTACAATGGCTGCAATGAAAATACGGATGGACGTCATAGAGATTGGCGATGCTTGCGTTGTTAAATACTTTATTGCGGGTAAATTTAAGCCCCAAATAAACATGACCATAATTAAGACCAAATACGCTTTATTATTCGCCACATTACGTCCTCCTTATCGGCCTAACCAACCACCATCCACCGCGATAGTAAAACCGTGAATATAATTCGATGCCTCCGATGCTAAGAAGATTGCAGCCCCTTGCATATCTTGTCCGTTCCCCCAACGATTTGCAGGGATACGCTCCATAATTTGACGACTTCGAACCGCATCATTCATTAAGGCCTCATTCATATCTGTCGCCATATAGCCTGGTGCAATACAGTTTACATTGACACCTTTAGATGCCCATTCATTAGCTAATGACTTTGTAAACTGCATAACTGCCCCCTTACTTGCGGCGTATGCGGGTACTGTTAATCCACCTTGGAACGATAATAGTGAAGCCATGTTAATAATTTTTCCTGAACTGCGTGCAAGCATAGGTTTACCGAATATTTTACATAAACTAAAAACAGCATTTGCATTCACATTCATCACGAATTCCCAATCTTCTTGCGGAAATTCAACAGCTGGATGACGCTTTTGTACGCCTGCATTATTTACTAAAATATCAATTTCGCCTAATTGGGAAGTGACCCGTTCAAATAGTTGTTGATGCTCGGCTATGTTTGATATATCAAATGGTATCGATACGGATTTTACACCGTAAACTTCGATTTCCTTCACAATTTCCGGACATTCTGTACGTGAAATAACAGCCACATTTGCTCCTGCACTGGCAAGTCCAATGGCAATTTCTTTACCTAGCCCCCGGTTGCCACCAGTAACTACCGCATTCTTCCCTTCTAAACTAAACAGATTCGTTTTCATTACTTACCTCCCCAAATGCATATAACACCTTAATGGCATCTGTAGGTGTAGTTAATAAGTTGAATCCTTCTTTTGCTTGTTCAGCACGTAATGTATGTGTGATGATTTCATCAAATTCTTTATTTTTCACGAGCAAATCTAATGCAAGTTCAATATCCCTCTTCGTATAAACACGAACAAATTGCATTGTTAACTCTTTAAACATTCCTTGTAGCAAATTCAGCGCTGCGGGTTTTTTGTAACCCGCCACAATTACAACCGTACCTTGTACTTTCGCAATTTCCGTCACCTGCGCCAATACTGCGGGGTGTCCGGCACAATCAAATACATAATCTATTCCTGATTGATTCGTTAATTGATCGATAACAGCTTCCACATTATCTTTAGAAGGATTTAGTGTTTGAAAACCCAGCTCCTCTGCTTTTCTTAACCGCAGTTCATTATTTTCAATAACAACCACTTCAGAAGCTCCATAAGCACGTAATGTTAAAGCTACGCATAAGCCGATTGTTCCTGCACCGTACACAACTGCTCGATCGCCAACTAAAAACTTTGATTTTCTTACTGCATGTACTGCAACTGCCACAGGTTCTGCTAAAGCTCCGGTTTTTAAAGATAAGGCTTCTGGCAATACAATCAACTTATCTTCGTGGACCACTACGTACTCTGCCATTCCACCATCCACATCAATACCTACTAGTTTTAAATCATCACATACATGAGATTGTCCTGAAAGACAAGGCATACATATACCACAGCTAAGTAATGGATTCACCGTTACTTTTGTACCGATTGTATATTGTGGATGATGACTCGCTACTGTTGCTGAAAATTCATGCCCAAGTATTAATGGTGCTTTCGCTCTTGGATGTGTTCCTGCAAAAATGTTTAAATCTGTTCCACAAATTCCTGCATAAGCATTTTTTAATAACACATAGCCTTCTGGGACCTCAGGCTTTTCCACTTCACGATATTCCACGTTTTGCGGGTTTGCATAGACGATTGCTTTCATAAAATATCCCCCATTATAAAATAAGGGGCTGTCTCTTGTAACACACTAGACAACCCCTCCATCATTACTTAATAAACCCTAATAAAGTTGGTAACCACAATGAAAGTGCTGGAATATATGTTACTAATAATAATACTGCCACTGTAATTCCGAAGAATGGGATTAACGGTTTAATCACTTGTTCAATTTTCAGTTTCGCAACTCGAGCCCCAACAAATAATACCGGTCCTACTGGGGGAGTGATTGTACCTATACTTAAGTTGAATACAACCATAATTCCAAAGTGCACTGGATCCATACCAAATTGTAAAACGATTGGCAGGAAAATTGGTGTGAAAATCAAAATTGCTGGTGTTGGATCCATAAATGTTCCTACGATTAAAAGTACGATATTCATAATAATTAAAATCACAATCATATTATCAGTAAATCCTAATAATGCATCTGCAATTAGTTGTGGAATTCCCGTAAAGGCCATTACCCATGACATAATTGTTGATACACCAATTAAGAAAATTACGATTGCTGTCGTACGCGTTGATTCTAGTAAAATACGTGGTAATTCTTTAACTTTGATAGTTCGGTATATGAATGAAAGAAGAAGTGCATAAACAACTGCAATTGCTGAACCTTCTGTCGCTGTAAATGCGCCCTTAATAATTCCGCCAATAACAATTACGATTAATAGTAAACTTGGAATTGCATCTATAAATACCTTTAGTGCAACTTTAAACGATACTTTTTCATCGCTTTTATAGCCTTTTCTTTTTGCCATAAAATAGGCAACAATCATACAGCCTAGCCCCCATAAAATTCCAGGTATATAACCTGCCATAAATAAAGCAGCAATCGAAGTTCCTCCACTTACTAAAGAAAAGACAATTAGCGTATTACTCGGTGGAATCAACATACCTGTTGGTGCCGAAGCAATATTTACTGCTGCACTAAAAGATTTGTCATAACCCTCTTTTTCCTGCATCGGTGCCATAGTTGACCCAACTGCAGCTGCAGCAGCTACCGCTGAACCAGAGATTGAGCCGAACATCATATTTGCTAATACATTTGTTTGTGCCAGTGATCCAGGCATACGACCTGCTAATACTTTTGCACAGTTTACTAGCCGCATCGCAATTCCACCGTTATTCATAATTACACCCGCTAATATGAAAAACGGAATCGCTAATAATGTAAATGAATTCATTCCTGTAAACATACGCTGTGCCGATGTTTGTAGTGCATTTTCAGGACCTAATATCGAAAACATCGCAAGTACAGAAGCAATACCAACACTAATACTGATAGGTGCTCCAATAATTAAGAAAAATGCGACGCCGAGCAATAGTATTAATCCTGCAACCCCTGCTGTCCCCATAATTGATTTCCCCCCAACATATCCCTATACGATTTCCAATGGTTTTTTTGTTTTTGCAATAACATAAATATTGTATATACAGTAAAAGATAATAAAACACCCACTTACTGGCATAACTGCATATAAATAGCCGACTGGTACATTTAATGCTGCCGACATTTGTGTCCATGCAATTTTTGTTGTTGTTAATCCACCTGAAATTAATACGAGCGCTGAGAAAATAATAATACTCACTTCAATAAATATTTGGGCAGTCATACGTAGCTTTTTCGGCATACTGTCTTGAATAAATTCAATACGCATATGACCATTTTCACCAAATACAAATGCTGCACCAAACATAACTAACCAAACAAAACAATATTTGGCCAATTCTTCAGAAAAAGCACTTGGATTGTTTAAAACAAATCGCGTAAATACCTGCCAAGTTACAAGTACAACTAATGCGCCAAATAATATGACGCATATTGTTGAGAGTACTTTATCTAATATTTTTTTTATTGGATCCAATCAAGCCACCACCTATTATTGTGTTCTTGCTGCTTGAACTTTCTCATATAAAGCTTTCGCGTTTTCACTTACTAATTTCGATTCAACAACTGGTTTTGTTGCTTCACGGAAAGCGTCAACGTCTGCTTCATTGAAAATTGCTCCAGCTGCTTCAGCATCTGCAATTGCTTTTTTCACATCTTCATCCCACATTACAACTTCTCTATCAATCGCTACTAAAAGTTCTTCTTTAAAAATTTGTTGGTGTTCTTCCGACATACCATCAAATAATTTAGAGTTTACTAGTAAATAATCCGGGAACATTAAATGTTTAGTGTAAGAGAAGTATGGTGCGATTTCTGCATGTTTTAAGTTTGAGTAAATTAATTCGTTATTTTCTCCACCCTCAATTACTCCTGATTGAATCGCTGTATATACTTCGCCTTGTCCCATTGGTGTACCTGTACCACCCATTTGAGTCATCATTTGAATATTTGTATCAGATTCAATAATTCGGATTTTCATACCTTTTAAATCTTCTGGTGTGTTAATTGGTTTTTCTTTGTTATAAACGTTACGTACACCCGAGTGAAATGCCCCAGCGACAAATAATCCTTGGTCTTTCAATGAATCGTATAAATCACCAACAACTTCCTGATTATTTAATACGGCCATTTGGTGTTCTGCTGAATCAAATACGTATGGTAAATTGAATACTGAGAAGTCTTCGTTAAAGTTTTCCAATAAACTACCTGCTACAAGAGACATTGCAATTGTTCCTGTTTGAACAAGCTCGATTGTTTCACGTTGTGCACCTAATAATTCATTCGGGAAAATTTCTACAGAATAGGCACCATTCGTACGCTCATTAAATTTTTCGCCGAATTCCTTCATCGCTTTATACTGTGGATGATTATCCGGCTGATTGAACGCTAATTTCAACACTTCTGTCTTACCGGATTCTCCACTTACTGTCACACTACCTGAGCCTTCACTATCACCACAAGCAGCTAATACTGATAAAATCAAAACAAACATACTCAACATCCAAAACTTTTTTATAGATTTTGACATTTTCCCTATCCCCTTTTAATTAATTAATTAATTAATTTATAGAATTGACTGGATACCGAACAAATTGTCCTTCCAAATATCTAACTGCTTCCTGTGCAACTTTTCTTTTTAATTCTTGTGCTGCTTCTTCAGAATACCAAGCCATATGAGGTGTACATATTACCTCGTCTAGTTGAAGCAATTGTGAATTTGGGCCAATTGGTTCCGTCTCACTAACATCCAATCCAGCACCAGCAATTTCGCCATTTACAATAGCTTCATATAATGATGCTTCATCAATAATTCCACCCCTAGAAACATTGATTAAATAGCTGTGCGGTTGCATTGCTTTAAATACTTCCTTATTAAACATATGATACGTGTTGTCTGAAGGACAGTGGATTGAAACCACATCTGACGTTCGAATTAATTCATCAAACGATTTAAACTCTATAAACTGTAAATCTTTAGCCAATGCTTTTTGTTGTTTAGAGGGATCAAACGCAATAACCCTCATTCCAAGCCCGTTCACCTTTTGCGCAAAAGCACTTCCAATTCTACCTAGACCAATTACGCCTACCGTTTGCTCTCTATGCCTATAAATTGGAATACTCTTTTGATAATCCCAATTTCCAGTTTTCACTCGATTATTCATAAGTGGAATTTTTCGAGTAAGCGCTAACATTAATGCCAAGGCATGGTCTGCAACCTCATGTGTCCCGTAATCTGGCACGTTGCAAACTTGTACGCCATATTTTGTTGCTGCTTCTAGGTCAATATTATTTACACCCACGCCATAGCGAATAAGTAGCTTTAAATCGGGCAACATCGCTAAAACCTTTTCTGTAAATGGAGCATATTGATTAATAATGACAGCTGCTTTTGGGCAATTTCGAATGATATCTTCCTCTGTTTTATTTTGTTGAAGCTCAAATTCTATATTGGCTTCTTTAAATATGGATTGTTCAATATCAAGACTGGCGTGATCACAATCAGAAATAATAACTTTCATCATGTACCCCTCCTTACTTCAAATCCTTCATTTCAACATGGTCCATATCATCAAAATCTAAATTCTCTCCACACATTCCCCAAATAAATGTATAGTTTTGTGTACCAATACCCGAATGAATCGACCAGCTTGGCGATAACACAGCTTGTTCATTTGCCATAACTAAGTGACGTGTTTCATTTGGCTGCCCCATTAAGTGGAATACACGCGTGTCTTCCTCCATATCGAAGTAGAAATAGACTTCCATTCGACGTTCATGCGTATGACATGGCATCGTATTCCATCCACTACCTTCTTCAAGTACAGTCATTCCCATACTTAGTTGGCATGTTTCTAATACATCTGGATGGATAAATTGATTGATGACACGTTTATTCATGTTTTCAGCTGTACCCATTGGACGCTTTATCGCTTTTTCAAAACCAATCTTTGTCGTTGGGTATGCTTTATGCGCTGGACAACAGTTGACATAAAACTTTGCTGGATTTTGTGGATTATTCGACTCAAATGCCAAATCTCGCGTACCACGACTTATATAAAGTGCCTCTTTGTTGTTAATTTCGTAAACTTTCTCATCGCATCTAATACGACCTGGACCTCCAATGTTAATAACGCCCATTTCACGACGCTCTAAAAAATAATCTGCAGCTAACTCTTTTCCAGCATCTAGAGTTATGCTTTTTTGGATTGGCATAATTCCACCGAAAATAATACGATCCACATGGCTATAAACAAAATTTGCTTCATCGCTTACAAAAACTGTTTCCAGCATAAATTGTTCACGTAATTTTTCGGTTGTATATTGTTTGAAATCTTCTGGATGGTGTGCATAAATAATTTTCACTATTAAATCCTCCTCATTTTTTAGTAAACGCTTTCATTTGTTCCACAATGCAGAACCACGTTCCAAATATATCTTAATTATATTATTATTTTTAGAATTTTCAAGATAAATTTTTTATTCTGAATATTATTTGCGAAATTAATGGATTAATATAAAGTTTACAAAGGAAAACAATTTCGAATATGATATTAGTTATATGTAATTTATAGAAAGGTGGATTATCATTGGCTACTGTACAATCAATTGAACGCGCTTTTATTATTTTAGAGCACTTGTCTGGACACCCCCATGGTATGCAAATCACTAAATTAGCCAAGGAGACAGGGCTTTCTAAAAGTACTGTTCATCGCTTACTTTCAACTTTGATTGAACTTAAGTATGTTAAACAAGACATGGATACAGAGCGCTATACAATTGGATATCGAGCTTTGTATTTATCACGAAATTTACTAAACACGTCAAGTTTAATTACCACTGCTAAACCATATTTCCAAAAGCTAGTAGCAGATATTAACGAAACCATCCATTTATGTGTGGAAGAACATGAGGAAGTAGTTTACATCGATAAAATTGAAAGCAACCAAACAATACATATGTCATCAAGAATCGGTAGCCGTGCACCGTTATATTGTACAGGGGTTGGTAAAATGATTTTATCTGGTAAAACAGATGAGGAAGTTCACGATATTACAAGTAGAATTGAATTTATCAAAAAAACGCCAAATACAATAGTAACACCCAGCGAATTTATTGATGAAATATTTCAGATCCGACGACAAGGCTATTCATTAGATAATATTGAGAACGAAGAAGGAATTCGATGTATCGCAGTGCCAATTTATGATTTTTCGGGTCAAATCATAGCTAGTTTTAGTGTTTCCGGTCCTAGTAGTCGAATTAGTTTAGATTGGATTCAATCAGAATTAGCTGAAAAACTGATTCAAACAGCTAAAGAAATTTCCCTTCAATTAGGTTTTAGAAATTAAAACTACTTTTTTATAATTTTATTTTGCATTTTATAAAACAGAAAGAGCTCCCGAAAATGTCCGGGAGCTCTCTTTAAATTATTCATTATTTAATGTTATAGAAAGATTTTAATCCTTCAAAACGGCTAGTGTCGCCTAATTGGTCCTCGATGCGTAGTAATTGGTTGTACTTCGCAACACGGTCTGTACGAGACGGTGCACCTGTTTTGATTTGACCCGCATTAGTTGCTACAGCGATGTCAGCGATTGTGTTGTCTTCCGATTCGCCTGAACGGTGAGAAATTACTGCAGTGTAGCCAGCACGTTTCGCCATTTCAATTGCTTCGAACGTTTCAGTTAAAGTACCGATTTGGTTTACTTTAATTAGAATTGCATTGCCAACGCCCTCTTCAATACCACGAGATAATTTTGCAGTATTTGTTACGAATAGATCGTCACCTACTAATTGTACGCGATCACCGATACGCTCTGTTAATAGCTTGTGGCCAGCCCAGTCATTTTCGTCTAAACCGTCTTCAATTGAGATAATTGGGTATTTAGAAGTTAACTCTTCGTACCAAGCTACCATTTCTTCAGAAGTTTTTTCTACGCCTTCACCAGCTAAAACGTATTTGCCTGTTTCTTTGTTGTAAAGCTCAGAAGAAGCTACGTCTAATGCGATGCGGATATCATCGCCCATTTTGTAACCAGCTTTTTCTACCGCTTCAATAATAACAGTGATTGCTTCTTCGTTTGAGCTTAAGTTTGGCGCGAATCCACCTTCGTCACCTACTGCTGTGTTGTAACCTTTGCCTTTTAAAACTGCTTTTAAGTTATGGAAAACTTCAGTACCCATACGTAATGCTTCTTTAAATGATTTCGCACCTACTGGCATTACCATGAATTCCTGAATGTCTACATTGTTGTCTGCATGTTCACCACCGTTGATGATGTTCATCATTGGTAATGGAAGTTGCTTCGAGTTGAAGCCACCTAAATATTGATATAAAGGAATATCTAAGTAGTCAGCAGCTGCATGTGCTACAGCCATAGAAACACCTAAAATTGCGTTTGCACCTAATTTACCTTTGTTGTCTGTTCCGTCAAGTTCGATTAACGCTTGGTCGATTACAACTTGGTCCAATACAGAATATTGACCTTCTAATTCTTCAGCGATAATTGTGTTTACGTTTTCTACCGCTTTTTCAACACCTTTACCTAAGTAGCGGCCTTTATCTCCGTCACGTAATTCCACTGCTTCATATTCACCCGTTGATGCACCAGATGGCACGATAGCACGGCCAAATGCACCAGATTCTGTGAATACTTCTACCTCTACTGTTGGGTTACCGCGAGAGTCTAATACTTCACGAGCGTATACTTGAGTAATGAATGGCATAATTAAAAATCTCCTCTGTCAATAAAATTTATTAGGTGCTTGCACAATGACAAGCGATATAATTAACCGCACGAATTACTTTTCGCTTGGCATAACTAACGATTTCCCTGTCATCTCGGCAGGTTGGTCAATCTCAAGCAAATCAAGCATAGTAGGTGCCAGATCCGCTAAAATTCCATCTTCATAAAGCATCACACCAGGCTTTGTCACAATGACCGGCACTGGATTTGTCGTATGTGCTGTCATCGGCTGATTATCCAATGTTACAACTTCATCCGAGTTACCATGGTCTGCAGTAATAATTGCATGGCCACCTTTTGCTACAATTGCATCGACGATTTTTCCTAAGCACTCATCGACCGCTTCAATCGCTTTAATCGTTGGCTCCAGCATGCCTGAATGCCCTACCATATCCGGATTAGCAAAGTTTAAAATAATAGCATCGAATTTATCTTCTGCAATAGCATTTAATAAAGAATCCGTTACTTCATAAGCACTCATTTCAGGCTTCAAATCGTATGTCGCTACTTTCGGAGAAGCGATTAAAATACGCTCTTCCCCTACAAAGGTAACTTCACGACCTCCACTCATAAAGAACGTCACATGTGGGTATTTTTCCGTTTCAGCAATACGTAATTGTTTCTTGCCTGCTCTAGAAATGACCTCACCAAGTGTATTTACAAGGTTGTCATTATCATAGGCAACATCAGAAACCACATCATCACTATAATGTGTGAAAGAAACAAATTTTAAGTTTTTCGGATGTTTTTGTGATAACGGAATGCCATCACATTTTTCACTTGTAAAAACCTGCGACAATTGAATCGCACGGTCTGGACGGAAGTTAAAGAATATAACGGCATCATTCGTATCAATTGTAGCGACCGGCTTGCCCTCTTCTGTCACAACAAATGGCACAACAAATTCATCATGAATTTCGCGCTCATACGATGACTCTACACCAGCAGTAGCAGAAGAAGCTGTCTGTCCAACACCATCAACTAAAGCGTTATATGTCAAATTGACACGTTCCCAACGACGATCGCGGTCCATTGCATAGTAGCGACCATGAATCGAGGCAAACTTCCCAACACCAATCTCCGTCATCTGCTTTTCTGTTTCCATAATGTAGTCAAGCGCTGTCGTCGGTCCAACATCACGACCATCGAGGAAGCCGTGAACATACACTTGCTCCAGTCCATTTGCCTTTGCTAGTTTCAATAGGGCAAACAGATGCTCATAGTGACTGTGTACGCCACCATCTGAAAGCAGCCCCATTAAATGTAGCTTCGAGCCATGCGCCTTTGCATGTTCAACTGCAGCTAAAAATGCTTCATTTCTGAAAAAATCGCCTTCACGAATTGATTTATGAATACGTGTTAGATTTTGATAAACAATGCGCCCTGCACCGATGTTTAAATGTCCTACTTCAGAGTTCCCCATTTGGCCCTCAGGTAGACCTACAGCTTCCCCGCTCGCCGTTAATGTAGCGTGCGGGTAAACATTCCAGTAGCGGTCAAAATTCGGTTTATTTGCTTGTGCAACGGCATTTCCTTTTACTTCATCACGAAAAGCAAAACCGTCCAAAATAATTAATGCAACAGGTTGTTTAGGCATTTGCTGCCGCCTCCAATAATTTTAAAAATGATTCCGGCTGTAGGCTAGCACCGCCAACCAATGCGCCATCAATATGTTCTTGCGCTAATAGCTCTTCAATATTTTCAGGCTTTACGCTGCCGCCATACTGAATACGTACTTTTGCAGCTGTATCCTTGCCGTATAATGTTTCGATAGCTAAACGAATTGCGCAGCATACAACATTGGCATCTTGAGCAGTAGCAGTTTTACCTGTTCCGATTGCCCAGATTGGCTCATAGGCGATGACCATATGTTCAACCTCAATTGGTGCAAAACCTTCCAGCGCTTTTGTAATTTGACGTGCTACCTTTGCTTCTGTTTGTTCAGCTTCACGCTCTTCTAACGTTTCGCCACAGCAAACAATCGGTACAATTCCTTGATTAAGTGCTGCACGAATTTTTTTGTTAATCGCTTCATCCGTTTCGTTAAATAGTTCACGACGCTCCGAATGGCCCAAAATAACATAATCTACATTAATATTGGAAAGCATCATAGGACTGATTTCACCTGTAAATGCCCCTTCATTTTCGTAATGCATATTTTGTGCGCCAATTGCCAGACTCGAATCTTCTGATGCTACGACAAGCGTAGGTAAATATAGGGCGGGTGCACAAATGACTGCATCCACTTTATCAGGAGATGGAATCTCTTGCTGAATTGCCTCCACAAAGTCCACTGCCTCATCAAATGTTTTATACATTTTCCAGTTTCCTGCTATGATCGGTTTTCTCATTCAAAACCCTCCGTTTTTAATTATTTTGTTCATTAACACACGTTGTTTTCCGCTACGGCGGGCGCTTTCCCTAGGCACGAGGCCAACACGATGTTGGTCACAAAAGCGTTGCCACAGGACGTGGCGTTTTTATCTTTTGTTCCCTGCGCTCTCCCTTGTGCGGTTCCCGGTGGAGTCGCCGTCTTCGCTCCAAACAACTAATATTGTGTTGGCACAAATAATTTTAAAAATTAACTCTATAAATTATTTATCGTTCAATGCAACAATACCCGGTAATTCCTTACCTTCCATTAACTCTAATGATGCACCGCCGCCTGTTGAAATATGGTCCATTTTAGATGCTACTTCGAATTTTTCTACCGCTGCAGCTGAATCACCGCCACCGATAATTGTGTAGCCATCTGTTGTTGCCATTGCATCTGCAACTGTTTTTGTACCATTTGCGAATTTCTCCATTTCGAACACACCCATTGGTCCATTCCAAATGATTAATTTTGATTGTTTAATAACTTCTGCATAGTTTTCCGCTGTTTTTGGTCCGATATCTAGCCCCATCCAGTCAGAAGGAATTGCATCGATTGCTACTACCTTTGTGTCGGCATCTTTTGAAAACTCGTTTGCTACGACTGCATCGACTGGCATGTGCAGCTGAACGCCTTTTTCTTTTGCTTTTTCGATAAAGCCTTTTGCCAACTCAATTTTGTCTTCTTCCAGCAATGATTTACCAATATCATGACCCATCGCTTTTACGAACGTAAAGACTAAGCCGCCACCGATAATTAGGTGATCTACTTTATCTAACAGGTTTTCAATTACACCGATTTTATCTTTAACTTTTGCTCCACCAATAATTGCTGTGAATGGACGCTCCGGATTTGATAAAGCTTTTCCTAATACATCTAATTCTTTTTCCATCAGTAAGCCTGATACAGCTGGTACATGCTTCGCAATACCTTCTGTTGAAGCGTGTGCACGGTGAGCTGCACCAAATGCATCATTTACGTAAAGGTCTGCTAATTTTGCAAACTCTTTTGCCAATGTCTCGTCGTTTTTCTCTTCGCCTTTATGGAAGCGTACGTTTTCAAGAAGAATGATGTCGCCGTTTTGCATATTGTTTACCGCTGCTTCTACATCTGCACCAATTGATTCATCAAGCTTCGTAACAGGCTTGCCCATTAATTCAGAAAGACGTTCACCTACTGCTGTCAAACGCATATCTTCATTTACTTCACCTTTTGGACGGCCAAGGTGTGAAGCTAAAATAACTTTTGCGCCCTTCTCTACTAATTGCTCAATTGTTGGAATGGCTGCACGAATACGCGTTTCATCCGTAATTTTGCCCTCTTCCATTGGCACATTAAAATCAACACGTACAAATACGCGCTTCCCTTTTACATCTACATCATTCATTGACTTCTTTAAAAACATAAAGAAAATCCTCCTTTAAATTCGATCGTGAAATTATTGTGTGGATAGTATACTCGTTAGTTAAAATAGTATCAAACTTCAATAATGCTGTCTTGTGTCACCTCTGATTTCCCTCGTATTCGTTATTATTTATGACGAAGATGAATCATTACGCTTAAATCCCCAAACAATATGTATGTACCCTATTTTCTTATATCCAAAAAAAGAGCGGTCGGGTAATTCCCTGCCGCTCTTTTACCCTTATATATTATAAGGTCTACACCTTTTAAAGGCTATACTTTTTATGTCAAATTCTAATTAATATGTCACATATTTTCTTTGTTCCCCAAAAAGTATGTCACAATTAATTTACAATTCAAAATCTCCTGTTTTACGCTTTATCAATTCCTTGTTCAGCGATATATAACGCTAGATCCATTAGTCGAGTAGAATACCCGATTTCATTGTCATACCAAGCTACTACTTTTGCCATGCGGTTTTCCATAACCATTGTCGATAAGCCATCGATTGTTGATGATGCCGGATTACCGTTATAGTCAATCGATACTAGTGGCAATTCATTGTAGGCAAGAATTCCTTTTAATTGACCTTCTGAAGCCTCTTTTAATGCGGCATTGATTGAATCTGCTGTTACGTCTTTATCTAGCTCTACAACTAAATCCACACAAGAAACGTTCGGTGTAGGAACACGCATTGAGAAGCCGTCCAATTTACCCTTTAACTGTGGCAATACTTTTGATACTGCTACTGCCGCACCTGTAGTTGTCGGAATCATTGATACCGCGCCAGCACGTGCACGACGTGGATCCGAGTGCGGGAAGTCAAGGATACGTTGGTCATTTGTATACGAGTGAATTGTTGTCATCATACCGCGCTTAATACCGAATTGTTCATCCAATACTTTTGCAAGCGGTGCTAAACAGTTTGTCGTACAAGAAGCGTTTGAAATAACGTCCTCTGATGGGTCATAATCAGTATGATTTACGCCCATAACATAAGTTGGCATATCGCCTTTTGCTGGTGCTGAAAGAATCGCTTTTTTCGCACCGGCTTGAATATGCTTCTCTACTTCTTCCATTGAACGCCATCTACCCGTACATTCTAAAACAACATCCACACCAATTTCGCCCCATGGTAATTTTGCAGGATCTTTTTCTGAATACACTTGAATGCGTTTGCCGTTTACGATAAATGCATCATCTTCCGCCTGAACATCTGCATCGTATACACCATGTACTGAGTCATACTTCAATAAGTGTGCAAGCTGCCCGGCATCTGTTAAATCATTTACTGCAACAACTTCAAATTCCTCGTGCTTCATTGCTTCACGGAATACTAAACGTCCGATTCGACCAAATCCATTAATTGCTAATTGTAATACCATGTGAAATTCCTCCAATATATTTATTATTTAAACAGTATGTGTAATGGACATACTTTTAAAAACAACTTATTTTTCTAGAATTGTATTTGCGGTTTGCTCATCCGTAATTAAAATCGTCTGCTTTACTGCATTTTTGAAATAAGCCTGTATTGCAGCCGCCTTATTTCTGCCTGCCGCAATAGCAATGACATGTTGCGCCTTATTTACATGCTCAAGCTGAATACCAATTGTACGTAAATGATGAACAATATCGCCATTTTTATTGAAATAATAGCCAAACGCTTCCGCAACGGCTCCTTTTTGTTCAAGCAGCTGCTGCTCTTCGTATGTGCTATTGCGACGAAGTGCCATTTCCTGAGCTGCTCCAATGCCATGAACGACAATATTTACCTGCTCATACAGTTCAATCATCTCTTTAATAATCGGCTCATCCTTCATCGCTTCATAAGCCTGCTCACTTAAATGCTCTGGTAAAAACAAAGTACGATATTTTGCTCCACACCTTTTGGCAAACTTGGAGACAACTGTATTTGCTTGGAATGACATCTCATCACCCATACCGCCTCGAGCTGCTATAAAATTCGCATCACCCAAAACCGTATTTGCTGTTAAATACTCTTTCATCGCAGCAACACTACTTCCGCCAGTCACAGCAATCTGATCTTTGCCGTTAGCTACCTGCAGTAACGTCTGTGCCGCTTCTTTACCGAGCTGTTGCTTTACAGTCATATCCTGTTCCGCATCACCCGTCACAATAATAACGCGTGCAATCCCGAACATCTCTGTAAGCTGCTGTTCCATTGCCACAATACCGGACAGCTCCCGATGTAATTCGTAAAGCTGTTCTAATACTTCATACCCTTTTGGCGTACAAATCATGCCCTTTTTCTGAATCGAAATCAATTGCTGCTCACTAAGGACAGTTGTTTCATTCCGAATATCACGCTCTGTCATCTGAAGCTGCTCTACTAAAGCACGCCTGCCAATCGGTCCGAATGTCGATATTGCCTGTAATACACGAAACCTCTTTTGAAAGAGAGAATCGATTTCAGGCATTAGTTTACGCTCTGCTGCAAAAAACGAAACATCAGTCAAAAAACCACCTACTCGACTATATTGGACAGATTTTGTCCCACGTATTATTTTTCAGTCCCACTTAAGGCAAAAAAAATAATTCCTGCCTTTATTATAAAATGTATAATAATGTTTTGCAACTTATATAGTTGTCGGAATTATGACTTTCATCAAAAGTAAGGCACTCGCATCAATCTCCGAGCGCCTCATATAATGTTGCATAATCAAGTTGTCCATATTGAATAACTTTCCCATCCCGCTCAACGACAGGGATCATCAGCATATATTTTTCATGTACTTCATCATCTTTTTCAATATTATAGTGCTCGATTGTAAAGTCGATATCTTCCTGGACAATTTTTAATGTATGGAGCCCTTCCACGCAAAGTTCACAGTCCGGTTTAGAATAAAATTTAATAATCATGCTGTTTCCTCCCTTTTTTAGTATTATAGCCGGGGAAAATGGAAATGGGGGAGTCTTTTATTAGAAAATCTTTGCAACATATTAGCACTTCCAACTAACATATTAGCACTTTAATAACACTTATTAGCAAATGAACCCCACTTATTTGAACATCCGACACTTTTATTAGCAAATCAACATTTTATTAGAACAATCGCATCACATATTAGAACATCCCGGGCATATATTAGAAAACCGCCGCCGCACTCCATCTCAAAAAAAGCACCTTACCCCCTAAAGAGTAAGATGCCATAGACCACACTTAAATCCTAAAACTTCCTACCTGCTCCGCCGCCGAATGATCCGCCACCGCCGAAGCCACCAAATCCTCCGCCAGAAGAGCCGCCACCTCTACCGCCGAAACCGCCGCCAAATGCACCAGGGAATCCGCCGCTACGATATACACGTCGAGCAGTACGTCTACGTCCACCTGGGCCTCCGCCACCACCGAACTTCGTAATGAGGTAATATAGAATGATGATAAAAATAATAAAGCCAATGGAAAGACCGTCATCATCACTCGATGAAACAGGCTTCACTAAATCAGCACCCCCTGCTTCGCCACCCATTTCCTCGTAAAAAACAGAGAAAATATTCGCAAAAGCATTCGTATAATCCCCGTCCATTAAATAAGGCATCATATAATCATCAATCATACCGCCTAGCTTGCCGTCCGGGTAATCGCCCTCTAATCCGCCGCCGACCGTAATCCATACATCATTTTCTCCTGGACCTTGCTCAGTTGTAGCAAAAATCAGCATCCCGTTATTCTCGTTCGCACCACCGATTCCCCATTGCCGAATCGTTTCTGTTCCGAATTCATACGCATCCAGACCACCGATCGTATCAATGGTCATCATTACAATTACATTTCCTGTTGAACCTTCCAATGCTTTTGCCGACTGGATCAGCTGTTGTTCCACATCATCGGATAAAACATTCGCATAATCATAAACGTAAGAATTATAAGCTGGCTTCTCCGGTATAGCGGCCATCGCCTGAAGCGGAAAAGCCAGAAATAATATGAAAAGCGAGACAATCCATCTCATACGCAACCCCCTTTTTAGAAATTTCGAACCTTGCTTATAAAATTCTATTAATCAAAATCGACAGCCGGTGCTTCTTCCACACCTTCTTTAATTTCAAAGTAATCTTTTTGCTCAAAGCTGAACATGCCCGCGATCAGGTTTCCTGGGAATCGACGCACAGTATTATTAAACTGCTGCACCGTGTCATTATAATCCTTTCGCGCTACCGCTAAACGATTTTCCGTTCCAGCCAGCTCATCCATTAAACGTGTAAACTGCACATCCGATTTTAAAGTCGGATAATTTTCAATCACTACTAATAATCGGGATAATGCAGAAGATAAATCATTGTTTGCTTCCGCTGCCTCTCCAACTGTATTTGCATTGCCATATTGTGTACGGGCATTTGCAATTTGTGTAAATATCTCTTCCTCTTGCTTCGCATAACCTTTTACGGTATTCACTAAATTCGGTACTAAATCAAATCGACGCTGCAACTGGTTTTCCACTTGCGCCCATGCTGCATCCACCGTTTCTTCACCGGTCACTAAGCTATTGTATTTCGGTACGACAATCATTGCCGCAATGACAATGACAGCGATAATGGCAATGATCGTAATTAAACCGGCACTACCTCTTTCATTTTTTGAATACACTTACCTCATCCCCTCTTTTAAAAAAATGCGTATAAAAATTTTGTTCAATTCCACAATAAGAGCGTACGAAATCTTAATATGGAGGTTACTGAATGTTTACCCAATCATCCCAATCACAAGATAACCAAATGCCCTTCTCTATGAATCATGGTGCCCATGAATTACTGGATGTTCACGAAGTACTAAGCGCTATGATCGGCGGATTGAATCAATACGTTTTATTGCGTGACCAAATTCAAGATCCAGAGCTACTTTCTATTATGGATCGACAATACCCATTTATGCTAGACGAGTACAACATTACAATGGAAGCCTACAAAACAGGCCACGATCCAAAGCACCCAACACGCAGCTACAACATGCAGACAAATAATGATACAAATTATGGTATCAAACCAGGCGAGCCAAAAAAACCAATTACTTCTGCTAACGAAATTAATGACGCGATCATCTCAGGCTTTATGCTGAGCTGTCATAAAGCAGGCGCAGCAGGGAAAACGGCTGCAGCTTTAGAGTGTACAAACCCAGTAGTACGTCGTGTGCTACAGGACTCAGTACCAAACTGTATCGAAATGGCCTACGAATTATCTTTGTATCAAAACAAAAAAGGGTATTATCAAGTACCACAACTTTCGCAGCAGGATATGAATACGATGCTCAATATGTATGGCCAAGCAGAGCAAGCTAAAAATATGCCTAACTAATCCCTAACAAAGTATACGGATTAATTCTTCCAATAATTATTGGCTTTGAATTAATAATAATACATTTAAATTGTGGATTTCCAATATTTACTTGCACAAAGTAAAGAATATACTTCCGTGAACGAGCAAACACTAATATTGGTGTTGTGATCACCTAACCTACTACGATGAAGGAGGCGCTTTTATGAAAAATATTCGTGAAGGTTTAATTCCGACTGTACTTGGATCAGCTGTAACTGCAACAGGGTATGCGATGAAACAAAAAATCGGTACGAACAAGATGCTTGCCAATACCATTTTCGGTTTCGGTCTAGCCCATATTGTATTGGGTGCAATTGACCTTGTAGAACATCGTAAGTAGAAAGAGCAGGAATAACTGCTTTTAACGAAGAAGCTGGCTCAAAGGATAACCTTATTCTTTGTAGCCAGCTTTTTCTTTATATAAATAAAATACCCGACTTTCTATGCACTTAGAAAGTCGGGCAAGTTTTATCAGATCATTTTGTAGCCGCACTCCTCACAGAAATTTTTAGACTCATCGTAAAACTCGTTACAATTAGCACAGATAAACGTTTGCGTGACCTCAATAATATCTGTAGATTCCCCAATCAACTCCTCTTCAACACCCGCTGCCTTACTACGATCATTTAATTCTTCAATTTCCTGTTCCAACAGTGCAACAGCCTTTTCCTTCGCTTCAATTTGCATAAGCTGATAATTCACCATACTCACTGAAAATAAACTATTTCGATTCAAATTAACGATTTCTCCGATTTCCTGTTTAAGCACCTTTATTTCTTCTTCAATAACTCCAATTTGCTTTCGCAGTTTAGAACGGTCGACAGCAAAAGACGTTTTATTGCTAAGTGTCGTGACTTTCTCATTCACTTTTTCCTTCCACTTTTTAAAAGTCCCTTTCTTTTCTCCCATAAAAGCCCTCCACTTCATTGAAAAATTTTCTTGAAATCAACTAGTGCATCCACTGTTTTTTTAAAATATGTATAAACATGTCGAAATATGCTTTTAGCAAATAAGGGGAAATTTTTCCGTTATTTAAAGGAAACGCAAATATCTAGCGTAAATAACGGTAAAAACTTCCGTTATTATGAAAAAATCCTTCTATTTCAGCCTTAAACGAGTAAATAAAGGGAATTCCTTCCGCTATTTTGACCGTTTTTTAATGAAATCCCTAAATAAGGGAAATTTCTCCCGCTATTTCTATCCAAACCGCCGCCCTGCTCTTCCAGAGGCGCATCTCATTTGCAAATAAGGGGAAGTTTTTCCGATATTTTTATCCAAACTCCTCTCCCCGTACCTCCAGAATATAAAAAAAGCGCATCTCATTTAAGAAATGCGCCAAGCAATCACCTATTCAACTATTGATTTGTTCGTATAATTTACTTGAAAAATATTTCCGCGCATCCGCCATTTTAATATGCAGCATACGTTCTTCGTTGCTATCTTCATTAATAAAAGTAACGAAGGCACCTTCTAAATTTTCGTGTATGCTTTTAAAAATAAAATTATCGGCAAGTAATTCATCAATCTGCAAAATTTCTTTTGCCACAAATTCGAATTCTGACATCGTCGCACCCCATTTACGTTTAATCTGTAGAAGCTGTTTGTTGAACACCAATCGGTTCTGGCGTCACATCAATTTCCCAGCTGCGTCCTGCTGTAATGCCTAAATACTCCTCATCACTTGGATTCGTAATTTCAGCTTGCGGATACTTTTTGAACCACCAGAATTTCGCCAGCACATAATAGATTGCCGCCCCTACAAAGAAGCCGATTAGTGAAGAAAACGATGGCCAAATATTTGCGATTAATCCACCAAGTACCCAAGCGATAATTCCCGCTACATTGACACCTTTTAAATAACGATATTGTCCGTCTATCTCGTATAGATCCTTTACATTTACTCGTCGCTTACGAAGCAAATAGTAATCAGCAAACAAAATACCGACAATAGAGGATAGAATTCCACCAACAACTAGTAAAACGCTATTTAAAATATCAAACAAGCTCCACGGTTGAACAATCGTCCCTACAATACCGGCAATGACTACACCTACCCAGAACGGTACTTTCGGGCCGCCGATATTCGAGAAAATCGTCGCAGCCGGAATAACGTTCGCGGAAGTATTTGTCGACCATTGAGCGAGTACGATCATCGATAATAACATAACAAGGACAATACCTCCTGCTGCTTGCTGAAGTGCGTTAACCGGGTCACCTGAACCAGTAGCCATATAACATACCGCGCCAATAACAATCATCAGCGTATTAAAAATAGGCTGAACAACGAGTGAACCTAATAACTGTGTTTTATTTCGTTTGAACCAGTTACGTTCATTTTTCGGTGCTTTAAAGTGACGTGAAAGTGTAGGCATATCTGCAGCAAGTGTAGCCCAGAAGCCCATAATTGCCATAGCGACAATCATAAATGCCGTAAACTGTTCAAAGCCTGTTTGTGGCGCTTCCACCCACGACCATACCGCTTTTCCTTGTTCCTTTGCTTCAGCCGATAGCTGCAAGTACATCCAAATCGAAATAAAGATGATGATTGGTGCAGCAAAATCAGCGAAACGCTCAATTGATTTAATCCCTAACGATACGTTGAATAACTGCAATGTCGCAAAGACAATAAAACACACAAACCAATTATCGAAGCCTATCATAATATTTAAAATTCCATTGATTGCAAGGGCTCCGAAGTACGTATTAATACCAAACCAACAAGATGCCGTAAATGCACGTGCAAATGAAGGAAGATGTGTTCCAATCGTTCCGAACGGTGCACGCATATACACAGGAAATGATAATCCGTGTTCTACACCGATATCACCAATAACGACCATAAAAATACCAATTAAAATCGATCCTACCAATGTCGCAAGGATAAGCATCGGCATACTTAAATTAATAATTCCGCCAGCACCTATCGCAAATGCGGCCAGTACAATAGCCATCCCTACCCAGATAACGCCAAAGCCGAGCACTCCAATACTGCGATTCTCATGTGAGACAGGAAGTAAATCAGGTGATTTTAAATAATTATTATTCGAGCTTTTTGGATTGGACATCGCTACACCTCTCATTATTCAATTTTTGGGCCCACAGGACGTGGTCAGGCAGCCGTTGTCGCACGATGCGACGCTGTTAGGCTGACATACATTCCTTTAAAAATATTTACCAGGGGACTACCTTGCAATACTTGAACTATTTGCTGCAAACCCCGAAATTAATGACTGTCTTTCGTTCCATGTCATTGGCGGCTGTGTATGCACTAATTCCTTCATCGTAATGGCACCTTCTGCCGGACATACGATTGAACATAAGTTACAGCCTACACAGTCTTCCTCACGAACTTTCAGCATCGGACGACCGTCTTCCGTATACAGATCGATACATTGATGAGACGTATCTTCGCAGGCAATATGGCACTTATTACAGTTAATACAAACATCATTGTTGATTTCTGCAACAACTTTATAATTTAAGTCCAGATCTCCCCAATCCGAGTATTTAGGAACTGTTTTTCCAACTAGATCCATAACAGACGCCAAGCCTTTGTCATCTAAATAGTTACTTAAGCCATCAATCATATCCTCTACAATGCTGAAGCCGTGGTGCATAGCTGCCGTACACACTTGCACACTTGTAGAACCCATCAGTATAAACTCAGCAGCATCCTGCCAGTTCGAAATTCCGCCAATGCCTGAAATTGGTACATTGATATAAGGATTTCTTGCACACTCGCCAACCATGTTGAGCGCAATCGGCTTAACGGCAGGGCCACAATAGCCTCCGTGGGCTCCTTTGTTACCAACGTGTGGGATTGTATTCCAAGAGTTTAAATCCACTCCTGCCAAACTATTGATTGTATTAATCATACTAATCGCATCAGCACCACCACGTATTGCTGCTTCCGCTGTTACCGTGATATCTGTAATATTAGGCGTCAGCTTAACAATGACAGGTACTTGAGCAAATTCTTTTGCCCAATACGTCTGTTTTTCCACCAGTTCCGGTACTTGGCCTGATGCGGCACCCATACCACGTTCTGCCATCCCATGTGGACATCCAAAGTTCAATTCGAAGCCATCGACCCCGACATCCTGTACTTTTTTTACAATTTCATGCCACTTTTCAGCTTTAGGCTCTACCATGATCGAGGCAATGATTGCATGATTTGGGAATCGTTTTTTCGTCTCATAGATTTCCTTAAGGTTCACTTCCAGCGGTCGGTCCGTGATTAACTCAATATTGTTAAATCCAGCAACCTTTTGACCATTAAAACTTACAGCTGCAAAACGGGAAGAAACGTTTAAAATAGGGTCCCCCAACGTTTTCCATACAGCGCCACCCCAGCCTGCTTCAAAAGCACGCTGAACTTGATAACCCGAGTTTGTCGGTGGTGCAGATGCCAGCCAAAATGGATTCGGTGACTTTATACCAGCAAAATTTATACTTAAATCAGCCATGTGAATACCCCCTATGCGATTTCTGAATTTGCATTTAGTTCATAATGAATTGCATATGCCGAATCTTTTCCTTGCTGCGCCGCGGATACAACTGTCGCTTCACCGTACCCATTGCCGTAGATTACATCGCCGCAAGCGTAGATTTTCGGATTCGATGTCTTTAAGCTGTTCATCTCTACATCAATGACGCCACGAGTATTCGCCAACCCTAGATGCTCAATTAGCTCATACTGTTTTGCTTGACCAATCGCCCGAATGACAGCATCCGTTTCAATTACAAATTCAGACCCTGGAATCTCAGTTAGCGTACCTTTTCCACCTTCGATTTCCGTAAGCTTCATTTTGATGCATTCCATACCGATTACTTTGCCGTTGTCGTCACCTATAATGCGCTTCGGTAATGTTAACCATCTAAATTCAACACCGTCTTGTTTAGCAAAATCATATTCAAAATCATAAGCCGTCATTTCTTTTGATGTACGGCGGTAAACGATTTGAACTTGCTCTGCACCCAATCTAACTGAACACGTCGCCGCATCAATCGCTGTATTACCAGCACCAATCACGACTGCTTTTTTGCCTAGCATTTTATCTGTAAACGAAGCTTTCGACTCTTTCACAAAATCGATTGCATCATATACGCCTTCCAAGTGTTCACCCTCAATATTCAGCATCGGTACTTTCCCCATGCCAACCGCTACAATAATGCGGTCAAAATTTGCAAGGAGTTCATCAACTAATACATCCTCACCGATTTTAGTGCTCGTTTTAATTTCAACACCAAGGTTTTGTACTTGCTGCACTTCCCACTCCACAACGTCCTGCGGCAGTCGGAATGAAACGATGCCGTAATAATTTAAGCCCCCTGCTTTTTCATCCGCTTCGTAAATTGTCACGCCATATCCTAATAACGCCAATTCACGTGCAGCAGATAATCCAGCTGGTCCACTTCCGATAATCGCGATTTTCTTACCGTTTGCAGGTTTTGGCGTAAACAGATTCACATCGGATTCACGAAGCCAATCCGTTGCATAGCGCTGCAGGTGACCAATTTGTATCGGCTTTTCCTCACTGTTCAACACACAAGCTCCCTCACAAAGCTCGATTGTCGGACAGACACGTGCACAGCTTGCTCCTACTGGATTCGCCTCCATAATGACACGAGCAGAGCCCTTCATATTATTCGAAGCAATTTTCTTTATAAAGCTTGGAATATTAATGCTTGTCGGGCACGCTTTAACACAGGGTGGATCGTAGCAATACAAACATCGATTTGCTTCCACGGTTGCTGCGTATGTTGTTAAACCATCAAATATTTCTTCAAAGTTTTTCGCTAAACTATTGCTCATTTCATAACAACCCTCTCCAGTTTGATTTGTTATTACTTTTTAAAGACAGTTTTTTGAGTGAACTCAAAAAAATCTGGACACAATTACACTGAGGCGTAATTGATTATGCTATGAAGTTACTTTAGTGGAGCTCTTCACTTCGCGGCGAATATACTGACCACTTCCAAGCTTGCCGACGAACTTTTTATCTTGAATAACATAGTCGCCGCGCACCAACACACTTGTTGGCTCACCCGTAATTTCCAGCCCTTCAAATGCGTTGTAGTCAACATTCATATGGTGCGTTTCTGCCGAGATTGTCCGTTTTGCTGTTGGATCGAATAATACGATATCGGCATCCGAACCGACCGCAATTGTTCCTTTTTTAGGGAACAGTCCGAAAATCTTCGCAGATTGCGTAGAAATCATGTCAACAAACTCATTTTCCGTAATACGACCTTTTGCTACGCCTTCCGAATAAAGTACAGAGAAGCGATCTTCAATAAATGGTCCACCGTTCGGAATTTTCGAGAAGTCATCCTTCCCTAATGTTTTCTTGCCATTAAAGCTAAACGAGCATTGATCAGAACCAATCGTTTGAAGCTGCTTGGCCTTCAGTGCATTCCACAATACTTCCTGATGCTCTACAGGACGCAGTGGCGGTGACCATACATATTTCGCCCCTTCAAAATTCGGCTTTTCCAATGCTGTTTGGTCCAACACTAAATATGGCGGACAAGTTTCACCTAAAACGTTGTAGCCTTTATTACGGGCAGAAATGATTTCATCGACCGCTTCTTTACACGTTACATGCACGACATAAAGCTGTGCACCTGCCAAATTCGCCAGCTCAATCGCACGCTTAGTCGCTTCACCTTCAACTTCCGGCGGACGAGTCAATGCATGATAAATCGGCTCCGTCTGCCCATTTGCCTTCGCCTCTTCCACCAGCTCATCAATTACAGAGCCATTCTCACAATGCACCATAACAGTTGCACCTAATTGCTTCCCGACTTTAAACGCCTGGAATAACGTACGATCCGTCGCTTGGAATTCCTTTGCATATGCCAAAAACACTTTAATTGAGCTAATCCCGCCCCGTTCTAGTGCTTCGGGTAGTTCTTTTAAGCGCTGTTCATTTAAATCACCAATCATTAAGTGGAATCCATAGTCGATCACGGCCTTGTCCTTTGCCTTGCCATGCCAAGTATCAATCGCATCCATTAATGTCGGAGAGCCTGCACTAATACAAAAATCAATAATTGTCGTCGTTCCACCAAAAGCTGCTGCAATGGTTCCTGATTGCCAATCATCATCTGTTACCGTATTGTTGAACGGCATATCCAAATGGGTATGAGGGTCAATACCGCCCGGAAATAATAGCTTTCCTGTAGCGTCAATAATTTCTGCATCCACGTCTTGGATACTCGCTGCAATCTGCTTGATAACGCCATCCTCAATCAGCACATCACCTTTATACGTATCTGCAGCCGTAACAATTGTTCCCCCAGTAATGATCTTTTTCATAGTAAACCCTCCTATTTTTCTAGTAATTTAGCTAAGTTCTAGAATGAACCGATGAAACCATGCCTTGCACTTTAATCTGAATTTTCAATAAATTTAAGACGCAATTACACTATTAAAAATACTATTTTAGATTTTTGATGCATATTTAACTTTTATAAAGCATATAATTAAATATATATATTATTATATGTTACTTTTTATAACATAATATCTAATTATTTTAAATAATTAAAATAAACTTTAAAAGGTCTATTTCTCCTTCATACACTTAACTTTACTCGATTCTCGATTAAAAATTAATATACAAAAGGTAATTTTTTCACAAACCATTTTAGACATAACGTAAAAACCTACACAAAAAACCCTTTTTCATGTTACATTTTATGACATAATAAGTGCTATTTCGATATTTCCACGAAGAATCTCAGCAAGGAAATTCTTAAAATGTTCTAATAAACTTTAAAAACTTCTAATATATTTTCAGTTGTTCTAATATATTTTTGATCTTCTAATAAAACCTCGGCATGTTCTAAAATAAGTGCAAATTGTTCTAAAATCACCTCTCAACCTTCTAATATTCCATCTGCATTTTCTAATATCCACCACAATTGTGCTAATAAAATATCAATTACATAAAAAACAGCCTGATCCCCCTTTTCCGGAATCAGGCTGTTTTTGCATATTATTTTAGTTATTACTCGGAAACGCAAATGTCGAGGCAGTCGTTTCTGTTGTTTCCGGCCAGCGCTCGGATATCGTTTTCGTCTTTGTAAAGAATCGCGCCTGATCAGGACCAAACATATGCCCTTCACCAAAACGTGACCCTTTAAAGCCGGCAAAGTTATGATAGCCTACCGGAATTGGAATCGGCACATTAACACCGACCATACCAACATCTATTTCCGTAGTAAATTTACGCGCTGCAGCACCATCATTCGTAAAGATCGTAACACCGTTTGCCAACTCCTGGTCGTTAATGAAATCAATCGCCTCCGAAAGCGAACCTACGCGCACAACATTTCGAGCCGGTCCGAAAACTTCCTGATCGCAAATATCCATCTCCTTAGTTACATTGTCCAATAGTGTTGGACCTACAAAGAAGCCTTCCGAGTCTTTCACAATATCCAATTCACGACCATCATTCACAACTGTTGCACCTTGCTGCTCAGCTAAATCAATCGCTTTTAAAATACTTTCTTTGGACTCTTTCGAAATTACCGGTCCAAAATCCGTCCCTTCCTCTGTGTAGCTGCCAACTTTCAACTTACTTATTTTGTCTTTTAAAATCGCTACTAATCTATCAGCTGTTTCTTCACCAACCGGCACAATAGTAGAAATTGCCATACAACGCTGAGAAGCCGCGCCGTATGCAGCACCAATAAACGCGTTCGCCACCTGCTCTAAATCTGCGTCTGGCATGACAACCATATTATTTTTCCCGCCACCTAGAGCCGTGACACGCTTACCATATTTAGCACCTGTTTCGTAAATATATTTAGCTACAGGAGTTGACCCAACAAAAGAAATTGCCTGTACAGTCGGGTTTTCTAAAAGCTCATTTACCGCTTCTTTACTCCCGTTCACTACTGTCCAAATGCCATCCGGTAAGCCTGCCTTTTTCCATAGCTCACTTACAAATAGCGAAGTCATCGGCACCTTTTCGGAAGCCTTTAAAATGACTGCATTCCCAACAGCAATCGCCATCGACGTTTGCGCCAGCGGTACCATGATCGGGAAGTTAAACGGTGAGATAGCAGCTACGACACCTAGCGGATACTTCGCCGAGTAGGCATTAATTTGACCGCCAACATTGACAGAATACTCCCCCTTCACAAGGTGAGGTGCCCCGATCGCCAAATCGACAGACTCCAATGCCCGCGTCACTTCCCCGCGCGCGTCTTCCAACGTTTTACCGCTTTCCGTACATATAATATCCAACAGCTGCTCCATATTTTCCGTAATTAAATAGCGGAAGCGCATTAAAACTTCAGCTCGCTTCGCAACAGATAAATCTCTCCACGCAGGAAAAGCCGCTTTTGCCGCTGCAATAGCTTCACGTGTTTCTTCAGCTGTTGCAATCGGTACTTCAGCAATCACCTCGCCGGTAGTTGGATTGTAGACTTTTGAATAGCTTCTGCTTTTTCCCTCGACTAATTCCCCATTTATAAAATGCGTTAATCTTTTTACCGAAACTGCTTCTGTCATTATGAATGTCCTCCTCTATTTAATGCTGTTTAATGCCTCTATCAATGTCGTTGCAATAAAGTCCTTTTCCTCTAACGTAATGGAAAGCGGTGGTGAAAGTGTTAATACATTATTGAAGTCCGCCACTGTCACACCATTTTTACCGATAATAACGCCCTTTTGCTTACAATAGCCAATAACCGCATTGACCTTATTGATATCTAGAGGCGCCTTCGTTTCTTTATCTTCCACAAGCTCAATACCGATCAATAAACCTTTTCCTCGAATATCCCCAACGTAAGGATGATCAATTAAATTTTCCGCTAAAGTTTCCTTGAGCGATTCTCCCAACATAGTAGATTGATCAAATAGATTTTCGCGCTCCATTATTTCAATATTTTTTAAAGCGACCGCACAAGCTACCGGTGAACCGCCGAATGTATTAACGTGACGTAAAAACTCGTAGTCCCCTTCAGCTACAAACTGCTCGTAAATTTCGCGACGGATGGCAGTAGCGGATAATGGCATATACGCACTTGTCAGCCCCTTTGCCATCGTGACGATATCCGGCTTAATTCCGTAGTTTTGGAAGCCAAATGCTTTCCCAGTTCTCCCAAATCCGCAAATAACCTCATCAATAATGAGTAACGCACCGTGCTTTTTACACACCTCCTGAACACCCTGCAAATAGGCCTCATTCGGGACGATCACCCCGCCACCAGTTATGATTGGCTCCATAATAACAGCGGCAATCGTTTCAGACATTTCCCACGTCATCACCTGGTCCAGGTTTTTCACACTTGGCAATGTCGTTGGATCTTCACCGTGCATTTCTTCCGGATTGCGGTATTGGTCAGGTGGTGCTACATGCAAAAATCCTGGAGCAAGTGGCTCATATTTATATTTACGCTGTGCCTGCCCTGTAGCCGCTAAAGCACCCATTGTATTCCCGTGGTACGCACGATAGCGGGAAACAATTTTATAGCGATTCGTTTCACCTTTTTGCTGATGATATTGTCGTACTACTTTAAATGCAACCTCATTTGCTTCTGAACCACTGTTGGAGTAGAAAACGACATATTCATCGCCAAGCAGCTCGCTAATTTTCTGGCTTAGTAAAATTGCCGGAGTATGCCCATATGTGAGCGGTGTATAGGAGTTTTTAAGCATTTGCTCATAGGCTACTTCTGCAATTTCCTTGCGCCCATAACCAATATTCGTACACCATAGCCCCGCCATCGCATCCAAATATTTATTGCCATCGATATCCGTCAGCCAAGCCCCTTCCGCTCTATCCACAATAAACGTTGCATCCGGGTTATAAGGTTTCATCGAATGCCATACATGCTTCTCGTCATTTGCCTTCCAGTTATACTCTACATATTGGCTCATGCATTTCCCTCCTAAATTTCAGAACTTACCTCTATTTTCGCTTATCGAACTTATTAGGGCACTATACATTGTGTAAAATGGTTTTTTGCATCCACTTCACATTAAGGTAATTAGTTGGTTCATCATTAGTAGGTTAGGATGGTGTCTATGTAGAACGATCCCCCGGGAAAAAACGTCACATCCGCAAGATTAGGTGACTTTCATCCCCTCATAATAATTATGCTTTGTCATCAATAACATGAGTTCCAAACATAAACGATTTTCATAATTCATAAAATCACTACCAATAATCTGCTCCACCTTTTCAAGACGGTGATACAGCGTTTGACGCACAATAAATAATTTTTCGGCTGTTTCCTTTTTCAATCCATTGCACTGAAAAAAGATATCTAATGTTTGAATTAAGTTCGTATTGTGCTTGCTGTCGTAATGACTCAACATATCAATCTTTTCCTTGGCGGCCTGCATTAAACTATTGTTATTTTGTAAAACCTTTACCATATGATAAAGAAGCAGTTCATCATAGAAATAGGAAAGCTCCATATTCTTCATCCGTATTTGAAGCGTCTCTTGTGCAGTTTGATAGCTTTCCTTCAATTCATTGTAATGGGAAACATATTTGCCTACCGCAATGAGCGTATCTAGCCTGTACTGATTGATAAGTTCATTCATAGCTCGCTTCATTCGCTCTTTATACGTATCTGCCTGTCCTAAATCATTCAGTATAAATATTAAATACTGGGACTGCTCCACGATAAAAGTGTAAAAGCCCTCCTTTTGCAGAGCCTGACGGAGATTCATTTTATAATTAGTCAAATCCTGTATAATATTTTTTCTTCGCATCTGATGAATCATAACCATCCAACCGCTTTTCTTTAACTTTTGGTCTGATTCTTCAATAAAATAAAGCATTTCATCATCGCTGTTTTTGCCTTCCAGCCATTTCTCGAAAAATTTCCGATTTTCACTTTCAAGCTTTTCTTCAATATATAAATCTCTTAAGACAAACTGAGACAATGTAACGACTGTACGATCCAAAATTAATAAATCCAATTCTGTTATTTCCCTTTTCTCAGAATAGATATGAACCGTTCCATACACTTGGTCAAATAAAGTCATTTCAAGACTTGCTTTATTCTTACTGCTTAGACTATTAATGTAATATTTATAATTTTCAATCTTTTTATCTGGGATTGCGAGGCTTGTTCCTTTATTTACCTCAAAGTAAGTATTCACATTTAAATACTTTTGCATGTACTGCAGAATTTTCGCTTTGTCATTTACCTTCAAAACATAGTTGTTTATTTTTTGGGAATAATCCTCCAGCTGCCTCAATATATCGTATTGCTGATGGATAATTGCTGTATGCAAATCCTGCGTAATTCCTATAAACGGCACGATTTCTTGAAAAACGATAAGAGGAAAATCCAGACTATTCGCTAAATTTACGACACTTTCCGGTACGACCTGAATATACATCCCGAGTTCAATGCACAGTCCTGCTACTTCCAAATCGCTAAGCTGTTGGACAAAATTTAAAAACCCTTGCTCGTTGTCCTTTAAAATAACGCCCGTTGTTAAAATAAGCTCATTCCCTTTAATTAGCTGCTTCACATCGATAACTTCCAATATATGAATCCATTTTATAGCATGATTTAAACCTGTTTGACCTGCAACAACTTTGGCAGATTCAAAGTATTTTCGATTTAGAACTTCTCTTACAGTTATCATAGGCAGCCTCCTCTAATTAACAATTCGTCCATACAATTATTGTATCATTTTACATTAGGTATATATTAATTTGTTATATAAAAATGCTAATGTATATATATTAATGGAATAAAGGGGGACTCCTAATGTTAAAAACCAATCGCGAACGACTAAAAAACAGTATTGAGTTATTCAGTAAATTTGGAGCTACGGAAAATAACGGTGTCACACGTTTAAGTCTTTCCCATGAGGATATTCTGGCGCGCAACAAATTGAAGGAAACTTGCGAACAGCTAGGAATGATTGTCACGACCGATGATATGGGTACAATGTACGCAACACTTCCAGGCAAATCAAACAATTTACCGATTGTGATGGGCTCACATTTGGATTCCGTTATTAAAGGTGGACGCTTTGATGGCGTTCTAGGTGTTTTAACTGCTTTAGAGGCAGTCCAAACAATAATTGATTCCGGACTAGAACTGAACCACCCTCTAACAATCGTGAACTTCACAAACGAGGAAGGCGCACGCTTTGAGCCTTCGTTAATGGCTTCTGGCGTTCTTTCTGGAAAGTTCGAAAAGGAAAAGATGCTCGCTTCCACAGACGTAGAAGGCGTAACCTTTGAACAAGCCCTAAAAGAAAGCGGCTATGAAGGTGATATGGCAAACCGTCTAACAGATGCTCATGCCTATTTAGAGCTTCATATTGAGCAAGGCCCCGTACTGGAACACTATGAAACTGAAATCGGCATAGTTGAAGGTGTGCTTGGCATGGTCTGCTATGACATCACTTTGACTGGTGAATCGAATCATGCTGGGACGACCCCTATTTCAATGCGTAAAGATAGTATGTTTGCCGCAATGCAAATTATTTCAATCCTGCAGAACAAACTAAAACAGCTCCCTGATGATCTTGTTTACACAATCGGACGCATTAATGCCTATCCGAATATTCATACAGTCATTCCAAACAAAGTAACATTCTCGTTAGAATCCCGCCATCAAGACCCTTCTGTTATCGCGCAAGTAGAACAAATCATTTTTGACCTACCAAAGGAAATAGAAAATTGTCAGCTTAGCTATTCGAAATTATGGAGCCGCGATACTGTTCATTTTGCACCGGAAGTTGTGGGTGCTGTAGCAGCAAGCGCTGATGACTTAGGCTATTCAAGCCGACATATGTATAGCGGTGCCGGCCATGACGCCCAATTTATTGCCGGGTATATTCCTTCCACAATGATTTTCGTTCCAAGCGCAAACGGCTATAGCCACCGTGAAGATGAGTACACTTCATTTGAGGAATGCTCAAAGGGTGCCGATGTCCTTGTAAATGCCGTTTTGAAGGTTGCAGAAAGTTCCGTTTTGCCCGTAAATTCCGTGAGTATGAAATGATTGATTTTACTTTTATAAAGAGAGGCTGCACGAACGCCTCTCACCTATCCATCTTTTACTATTTTCCGGCAAAGTCCTATGCATTGTTTTCACCTAGTTATAAATAGATTAGCCCTTCCCTTCTTATATAGGAGAACATACTATATGTTAACTATTAAAAGAAGGGAGATTAAAATAATGAGACGTCAAATCGGTTTCTGTTACCCTGGTTACCGATACTGCGGACCAGGGTGTTCCGGTCCCGGTGCACCAACAAATGCAGTAGATAACTGTTGCCTGCACCATGATGCATGCTATTACTATGGATACGATAAACGATATTGCGATGCGCTATTCCAGCATTGCTTAAGTCAATACAAATATGCTCCCACTAAAATGGGGAAAGACGCAAGATTATTCTCCAAAGCCATCCATATTAAAAATAATCTTCTATAGCGATAAAAAATAGGCATGAAACCACTTGTTACAAGGTTTCATGCCTAATCTTCTATAAAAAAACTAAATTTGGGACATAGGCTCAGGCCGTGCCCCCGGAAAGCGTTCCCGTAACCGAAATCAATTCTGACGGAAGTGGAAAATGTTTTCCCTCTTAGTCAATCTTCTGTCCTGTAATTTCTTCAAGCTTACCGTTTTCTTTAATTTTCTTTAAGCCTTCATTTAAGTGATTCAATAGCTCAGTGTTCCCCTTTTTCACCATGAAGCCGTAATATTCTTTTTCAAACTGATCCGATTCAATCGCTTTTAAGCCGGAATTCGGATTGTTCTTTAAATACTCTAATACTACTGCATTATCACCGATTGCTGCCGCTGCTGCACCATTAATTACTTCTTGGAAGGCAACTGGCTGGTTTTCGTACGCTAAAGTTTTTGAGCTCGTTTTACCTTGCAGTTTTTTTGCCGCTTCATGACCTGTTGTATTAATTTGTACAGAGATTTTTTCATCTTTTAACTCATCCAGTGTTGTAATTGGTGAATCTTCTTTTACGACAATCATTAATGTCGCTTCGTAATATGGATCTGTGAAATCAAATGTTTGTTTACGATCATCTGTAATTGTAATTCCTGATGCCCCTAAATCCAACTCACCATTCTTTAGCTGTTGGAATACCGGCTCCCAACCGACATTTCTAAATTCGATTTCCGAGCCCATCTCTTCACCGATTGCATTCATAATATCTACGTCGATCCCTACAATTTCCCCTTTATCATTCATCGATTCAAACGGTGCAAAAGTAGCTTCCGTGCCGACTAATAGTTTGGAAAAATTCCCTTCCGCATCTGCACCAGAAGTTTCTTTATCCCCAGTACCACACGCAGTTAAAACTATTGATAATGCCACTAGCAGCATCATTGTTAACCATTTTTTATTCGACATTGTAAATCCCCCTATACATTTTATGTTATAATTATACATTTATTGAATATAGTAATACAACATTTATTTTGAATTTTCCGATATTTTGTATTAAAAAAACTATCTTCACTATATTTTAATATAGTAAAAGATAGCTTTTTTCTATCTCTATAATACTTTCCCTAAAAATGCTTTCGTACGTTCATTTTGTGGATTGCCGAATACGTCTTCCGGATGACCCTGTTCTACAATATATCCGCCATCCATGAACAGTACTCGGTCACCTACTTCGCGTGCAAAGCCCATTTCATGTGTGACAACAACCATCGTCATACCTTCTTTGGCAAGGTTTTTCATTACTTCTAAAACCTCTTTAACCATTTCAGGGTCCAGCGCTGAGGTTGGCTCATCAAATAGCATTACTTTTGGCTTCATTGCTAAAGCACGTGCAATTGCAACACGCTGTTGTTGACCGCCTGATAATTGCTGTGGGTAATTATCCGCTTTTTCACGCAATCCAACTTTATCTAAAAGCTCCATTGCCAATTGCTCAGCATCTTGTTTGTTCAAGTTTCGAATTTGCATTGGCGCCATCGTAATATTATCAATAACCGACATATGCGGGAACAAGTTAAACTGCTGGAATACCATCCCTACTTCCGTTCGGATTTCGTTAATATTTGTTTTTGGATCATTAATTTGGACACCATTAATATAAATCGCGCCATCTGTAACTTCTTCCAGTAAATTCATGCATCGGAGAAATGTCGACTTACCCGATCCAGAAGGTCCAATAACACAGACTACTTCTTTTTCCTGCACTTCATAATCAATTCCCTTTAACACTTCGAGCTTGCCAAAATGCTTGTGTAAGTTTTCTACTTTAATCATTTACGCCCGCTCCTTTTTCTTACGTGGGTTGTAATTGATATCGACCCGTTTTTCGATAAATGCAACGAGCTTCGTTACGGCGTATGTTAATACAAGATATAAGAACGCTGCAAATAAATATGGCTCCCAGAAACGCTGATACGTTCCGGCAACGACTTTACTCACGTATAATATTTCTGCACCGGCAATAACCGTTACAAGAGATGAATCTTTCAATAATGCAATAAATTCATTCCCCAATGGTGGAATCATACGACGGAATGCTTGAGGTAAAATGACTTTACGCATCGCCTGAGAGTGTGTTAAACCTAAAGACCTTGCTGCTTCCATTTGCCCTTTGTCTATTGATTGAATCCCTGCACGGAAAATTTCCGCATTGTATGCCGCGCTATTTAAAATTAATCCAACGATACCCGATACCCACCAACCTTGTGATGAACCAAAAATAGTTGGAATAACAGCTAAGTGAATTAATAATAATTGCACTAGCAATGGTGTACCACGGAATACGTCTACATAAATTTTAGCCGGCCAATAAATCAATTTTTTTTTCGAAACTTGGCCTAACCCTAAAAGCAGACCGAAAATGATACCACCAATATAACCACATGCTGTTAAAACAATAGTCGCCCAAAGTCCTTTTGCATATAGCTCACGGTAGTTCCAGATAATTTCCCAACGGAAAAAATCAAAAAACTCCATCTGAAACCCTCCAATAAATTAAAATATTGCTTATTCGATTTCTGTACCTGTAATTTCAGCTAACTTGCCATTAGCTTTAATCTTTTGCAGACCTTCATTTAAAATATTTAACAACTCTGTATTACCTTTTTTCACCATGAAACCAAAGTAATCCTTTTCAAATGAATCGTCTTCGATTGCTTTTAAACCTGAATCAGGATTGTTTTCTAAGTATTCCAAAATGACAGCATTATCCCCGATTGCTGCATCTGATGCACCTGTTAATACTTCTGTCAGTGCAATTGAAAAGTTTTCATACGCTAAAATGTTTGAGCTTGCGATTCCTTGTAGGTCCTGAGCTGCCTTATGACCTGTCGTATTAAGCTGTACTGAAATCTTTTTGTCTTTAATATCTTCCAAAGAGGCAATTGTCGAACCTTCTTTTGTCACGATTAACAATGTTGCTTCATAATACGGATCTGTGAAGTCATATGATTGTTTACGTTCATCTGTAATCGTAATTGCTGCTGCACCCATATCAATTTCACCGTTTGTCACTTGGCTCATCATTGAGTCCCAACCTACATTTTTAATTTCTGTTTCAATGCCCATCTCTTCACCAATGGCAGCTAAAATATCAGCATCTAAGCCTACTACATTCCCTTTATCATCTAAATACTCAAAAGGAGCGTATGTCGCTTCCGTACCGGCTACGATTTTTGTATATTCTTTATCCCCTGTAGATGTTTTTTCATCTGCACCACATGCTGTTAATATCATTGAAGCTGCTGCCAAAGGAGCTGCCCATTTAAATAATTTTCTAGCGTTCATTATGAATATCCTCCTGGATTTTTAAGTTTTTTAATTAATATCTTGTTCAATTATATTAATTCCCCAATTAATATACAACATTTAATTTTTAAAAAAATGATTATTATTGCAGTATGATGAATTTTTATAACAAAAATGATAAGAAATCTGCATATCTTTTAATATTTATTCATTAAATTAATATATCATTATTATTTTCAAACCTTCTATGTACTATGGGCACTGTATTTTATTTCCTCTTTTTTTAGAAATTTAGGTTCATCACCATAACATGTGATTGCCTTTCTAATAAAATTTCACTTAATTGATTAGTGGGCTACGGCAAGACAGCGCTAAAGCGTCCGACCAACTTCGAGTGGGCAAAACGCATTGATAGATAGAAAGTGCCTTATTTTTGTTTTAAAAAATAAATCGCCATAAAAAAATAAGTTTTTCATTGCCCTTCTAAAATAACGGGAGATTTTACCGTTATTTGAATGATGTAGCTTGTTTTTGAATAAATAAGGGAACGTTTTACCGTTATTTTAAATAAAATCCTGGAATTTCATGTTTTTTAGGTCAATAACGGAAATCCCTTCCCTTATTTTCACTATTTTTTATGTTATTTTAGAAATAACGGAAATTCATTCCTCTATTTTTCTCATTACGCAATTCAATCAGATTGTGCGACTTTTAAAGGTTTATTAAATTTGTCCTGGTTTTGTAAACATTTTTTGGAGGATATGATGAAGATAAAAAATAAAATACCAGACTATATCGTGTGTATTTTCTTAGGAGTATCCTTAGGTGCAATATCCAAATATTTAGATACAATCGCCATTGTAGATGGGAGTTGGTGGTTAGGTGTTCTAAGTTATTTTGGGGATTTATTCACAAGATTAGGCATCTGGGTATTGATTGCAACATTTATAGCTGCATATAGTAGAACATTTATCAGGTCTGCTATTAATACATTTCTATTTTTTATGGGAATGCTAGTGAGTTATTATATTTATTCAGCTTATTTATTCGGATTTTTCCCGACAAGTTATTTTATACTTTGGGGTACCGTAGCACTTGCCTCTCCTGTGCTTGGAATCATTGTATGGGGGGCTAAAAACAAGAAGCCACTATACTTTGGCTTACCCGCCTTGCCTATGGGGTTAATGTTGAGTCTATCTTTAGGGATGGGTTTGTTTTATATTTCCTTGAATTATATTGAAGAATTAATTATGTATATTATCTTGTGCATAATCTTTTACAAAGATCCTAAACAAATGGTGATAACTATTGTCCTTTCATTTGTAATTGGATTTATTACTGAACAAATAATTCCATTTCATTTTTGAATCTAATTACGTTCTAGCATATTAGGTACACGAATTCGACTACAATCAGGAGCGAATGTGCAGTAAAAATTACTTCTCTTAGAACGGACTTAGCTAGAAAATCTTAATTTTTCAATTTTGGTATCACCAACTTATGGTGATGAACCATAATCCAGGGCAATTCTTTATGCAGTACAAAAAAAGACTACTTAGCGGAAATTTCCCGAAAGTAGTCTTAGAATGTATTATTTTTTTAAGAGAATGAAGGATAAAAGGAACCGGTACAGTGATTCCTTTTATCCTAACAAAAAATCCATCCTCCATTGTAGAGAATTAACTATTATGCTATTTTTCTACAATTGGTATAGAAAAGTATATGAAAACAGTAAAATGGCGTCCTATAGGGACATTATAATATAGTATTGCTTGAACATAACCTTTAATAATTTACTAATTATCCACACTTATTTCAAGTCTAAATTATAAATTTCACTTAAAAATTTCAAATATATTTTAAAAGTACGTTTAATTTATACAGAAATCGGAAATTTATAGTATAGTGCCCAAAAATAAATGTTAAATAATGGCAGTAATAGTGCATATCATCCTATTAAATATAGAATGCCAATACTTAATTATTCATTAATAAAAAAAAAAACGCCCTCGGAGGGAATCGAACCCCCAGCCTCAGAACCGGAATCTGAAGTGTTATCCATTACACCACGAGGACAAAATAAGTATATGTTCAACTTTTCCCATTATACAGATGGTACGCCATATTTTCAATAGCAAAAGTCAGAGTTTATATTTGACCATAACTGACTAATACGTGTATGATAGGTTTACAGCTGAAATGATTTCCATTTTTCAGCATAAGAATTCGAATAAAAAGCTTTAACAAAGGGAGGATTATTCAATGAACTTAATTCCTACAGTTATTGAACAAACAAATCGCGGGGAACGTGCATATGACATTTATTCACGTTTATTAAAAGACCGCATCATTTTATTAGGTAGCGGAATCGATGACAACGTATCAAACTCAATCGTTGCACAGCTACTATTTTTAGAAGCAGAAGATCCAGATAAAGACATCTACCTATACATTAACTCACCAGGTGGTTCAATCACATCAGGTATGGCCATTTATGATACGATGAACTTCATCAAGCCGGATGTTTCAACTATTTGTATCGGTATGGCTGCATCAATGGGTGCTTTCTTACTTTCTGCTGGTGCAAAAGGTAAACGTATTGCATTACCAAATGCAGAAGTGATGATTCACCAACCACTTGGTGGCGCACAAGGTCAAGCAACAGAAATCGAAATCGCAGCAAAACGTATTTTACACTTACGTGAAAAGCTGAATAGAATCATGGCTGAAAACACTGGTCAATCTTTCGAAACATTGTCACGTGATACAGATCGTGATAACTTCATGACTGCCGAGCAAGCGAAAGACTATGGCTTAATCGACAAAATCTATGAGCGTAACCAATTAAAGAAATAATACAGCACGAAGCATGCAGGAGTTTATCCTGTGTGCTTTTTTAGTTTTTAGTGTATTTCATTTCAATTATCCGCTAGGAACTATGCAATAGAATATTTTTATTCCCCACTCGCTCTGGTGACTTTGAAAAGTATTATAATTGGTGACTCCAAAAATTATATTATCCAATTTAATAAGAATAATCGCCACAAAGGTAAGCATATTCGCCACTTTCAATTGAATATTCGCCACTGTGCTTCATTTATTCGTCACTTTCAATCGAATATTCGCCACTCCTCAATAAATATTCGCCACTTTGCACAATGCTTTATGCTCCTCTACTCTGTATATAAAAATAAAGCACAACCTTTTCATCCTGTGAAATGGCTGTGCTTTTCAAGTTAGTTTGCTTTTTCGATTAAAAGCTGAAGAGCGTTAATGGCTTTTTCTTCATCGTGACCATCAGCACATAATGTGACAACCGTTCCTTTTGCCACAGCTAAGCTCATAATTCCCATGATCGATTTTGCATTTACTTTTTTCGTATCCTTTTGTAAAAAGACATCTGCTTTAAAACGATTTGCTTCTTGTACGAATAATGCAGCTTGTCTTGCCTGTAAGCCGGATTTCAGCTTTACTTCTACTTGTTTTTCGATCATCTTGATATACTCCCTTTCACAACCGTTCATCGCTTCTTTTATTTATCTTATCGAAATTATTCGAAAAGAACAATAATAGATTACGGTATTTATGAAATCGCCACCATTATTAACTATACCTTAGCATAAATGGACTTAAATCGTTAGTTTATAAAAAAAACCCGCGCAATCAATGTGGCTAAATCTTTTCCCCACGTCGAATGGCCTCCGCAATATCATCGATTTTACGTAACCGATGATTAACACCCGATTTACTTACAACGCCTGTTGATACCATCTCGCCAAGCTCTTTTAATGTGACATCCTGATATTCCACTCGAAGACGGGCAATTTCCCGTAGTTTTTCGGGTAATTGATCAAGTCCCATTGCATTATCAATATAGCGGATATTTTCAACTTGTCGCAGTGCTGCACCAATTGTCTTATTCAGGTTAGCAGTTTCACAGTTTACGATTCGATTCACACTGTTTCGCATATCTCTTATGATTCGTACATCTTCAAACTTCAGCATTGCCTGAACGGCACCAACTAAATTCATAAAATCCGAAATTTTTTCTGCCTCTTTTAAATAAGTGACATAGCCTTTTTTTCGTTCAATCGTTTTTGCATTGAGATCATAGCGATTCATTAGCTGTGCCAACGCCTCCCCGTGCTCCTTATATAAAGAATAGATTTCCAAATGATAAGAGGAAGTCTCCGGGTTATTGACCGAACCACCTGCTAAAAATGCACCACGTAAATAGGCACGGCGCTCACTGTTTTTCGGAATAATAGTTTTTGAAATCGTATGATTAAATTCAAATGAATTCGATACAATTTCTAAATCATCCAATATTTCACGGGCACCTTCCCGAACACGGCATATATACACATTATTCTTCTTCAGGCGCATCTTTTTCCGCACAAGAAGCTCTACATTATATGGATAGAGCCTTTTTACGATGATATATAGTCGTCGTGCTATTGCAGCATTCTCTGTTTGAACATCCAAGCTTATTTGGCGATTCGCAAAGCTTAAAGAACCATTCATTCGTATAAGGGCGGACACTTCAGCCTTTAAACAACTGTCATTTGCTTCAACCTGTGTAAGCTCTTTTTTTGTTTCCGATGCAAAGGACATGTATGTGCTCCCCCTTTCCTAGCAAACTATGTAGTGATTACATGTAATATTACTGCATCGTTTGTTGTTTTAGTTTTGTATATTCACAAAGCCAATCCGCTAAATTAGTCGCATCATGACGTACTGTTCCATTTTGGATAAGTGCAATTTCTTTTTTAATAATATTGATGCCCATATCTTTTATTCTATCTATATCAAATTTTACGGGCTCAGCATTTTCTTCTCGATAGTTTTCGTAAATTAACGATGGAAGCTCTTTTTCATTAATCAATACCGATTCAATAAACGGCTCGCCTACATGAGTATGAATGGCCTCAATATGCTGCGAGGTTGTATATTTACTCGTCTCACCTTGTTGAGTCATTAAATTGGCTATATAAATTTTTTCACCTTTTGCACGAACGACCGCCTGGCCAATTCCTTTCACTAATAAGTTCGGAATGATGCTCGTATAAAGACTACCTGGTCCAATCAAAATAAAATCCGCGCGTTCAATTGCATGAACCGCAGCGGGTAACGGTTTTAAATTGCTCGGCTCTAAATAAACACGCTTAATTGGAGCATGGCCAGACGGAATTTTTGACTCGCCAATAACGTCTGAACCATCCATTAATTCAGCATGTAAAGTTACTTTTTTATTTGCGGCAGGTATGACTTTCCCGTGCACGTTCAAAACTTTACTCATTTCTGCAATGGCATGGTTAAAATCACCAGTAATTTCCGTTAAAGCTGTTAGCATTAGATTGCCTAGAGAATGTCCGCCCAAGTCATTGGATTGTGAAAAGCGATATTGAAACATTTGCTCAACTAAGGGCTCCACATCCGACAATGCTGCTATTACATTCCGTACATCTCCTGGAGGTGGAATATCATAGTCATCCCGTAAACGCCCAGAAGAGCCACCGTCATCCGCTACCGTAACGATGGCTGTAATATCAAATGCGTGTTGCTTTAAACCTCGTAATATCGTAGAAAGCCCTGTCCCCCCACCGATAACGACAATACGCGTTCTCTTTTTCTTCATTTAATCAATCCTTTCTATGATTGATATCTCTATGTGAAATGATGACTTGGTCATTTTTTGCTAACAGTTTGCCAAAGTATTCAGCGAGCGTTACCGAGCGATGTTGTCCACCTGTACAGCCAAAGGCGATCACTAGCTGTGATTTCCCTTCACTGCGGTAATGCGGAATCATAAATGTAAACAAGTCCGTTAGTTTGGCAATGAGCTGTTGTGTTTCTTCCGTTGCAAGCACATATGAAGAAACCTCTGTCTGAAGTCCTGTTTTATGTCGCAATTCTTCAACATAATAGGGGTTTTTCAAAAAACGTACATCAAACACTAAATCGGCATCGATCGGTAAGCCATGCTTAAAGCCAAATGACATAATATTTAGTGAAAAAGTTGGGCTGCTCATATTCGAAAATTCCTGTGCAATGCGTTCGCGTAACTCCCGTGGTTTCAACTTGGATGTATTTACAATTGTTTTTGCACGGCCTTTTACCTCTGAAAGCAATTCCCGTTCCTGTTGAATTCCTTCCAATGGTAAACCTTGTGTTGCAAGTGGGTGTGAACGACGAGATTCTTTATATCGTCGAACTAAAGTGGCATCGTCGGACTCTAAAAATAAAATCCGGAGTAAAATATCCTCTTCATTCATTAACGCGTCGAGCGATTCGATTAATGACCCAAAAAATTCTCTCCCACGTAAATCCATTACGACGGCGATACGTGAAATTTTCTTTTCCGAATCTTTCATTAGTGCTAAAAAAGTAGTCAAAAGTTCCGGTGGTAAATTATCGACGCAGTAATAGCCTAAATCTTCAAAGCTCTGAACTGCTACCGTTTTGCCCGCCCCTGACATTCCTGTAATAATAACTAATTCATGTGTAAAGCTCGAACTACCCACTTGTTTCATCTCCTCTAGTTTTGTTCTATTGAGTGTTGAATGGTCTCACTTAATAGCTCAAAATCCTCTGTGTACTCAAATGTACCATATTGCATGCCTTTATTGGCTATTGCAAACAATAAATTTGTCCGGTCACCTGCTGCCATCGGAAGTTCGTTTAACTGCTCCACTGGATACCAGTCCAAAATGCCTTCACGTGTTTCAGTAAACGGTGTTCCTTCTACATCAGAAGCAATAAATGTATAGAGCATCCATTCATCGACGACTGTATCTTCATTTTTTATGACCATTGTATAGATGCCTTTTAAATGGACATTTATAGGTTTTAAATTCGTTTCTTCCTGAAATTCACGAACAGCTGATTCATAGATGGATTCTCCCAGCTCCATTTTGCCGCCGGGTGCAACAAACCAACCTCTTCTCGGTTTTTGGAGCAACAGCACTTTGCCGTCTTTTATAGCTAGTAAATTTGTAATACGTTGCATACGTAACACCTCAATTCTTTCATTAGTGGATATAAAACTATATGCTGTCAAGGTAATCCACATAAGTACAGATAGCTCTCACGCTATTGTACGCAAAATCTGTTTTTCTAATGCTTATATTTCTATTATACCTTGTACCAGGCATTACGTAAAAGCACTCGTACCATTTGTCCTGTTAGTAAATAAAGGAGTTGGTGTCGTATTATCTAAATTTCCGCACAAAAAGAGGTTGTTTCAGCGCAGATCGCGCTAGAAACAACCTAAGGATAAAAATATAAGGGGGTTAAAACAAATTCTTCTTTTAGTATACCCTTATTTTGTAACGAAAAGATTACATTTATGTTAAGGATTTATTGATTTATTTTTTCTTTTGTTTCTTCGATGTAATGTTGAGCTGATTGTGCAGCAATACTGCCATCGCCTGTAGCTGTTACAATTTGGCGCAGCATTTTCTCACGGACATCACCCGCTGCATAAATACCTGGAATAGCTGTTTCCATTTTTTCATTTGTTACAATGTAGCCTGCTTCATTTAAAATGTTCAATGAAGCAAAAGGAGCTGTCAATGGAAGCGTGCCAACATATACGAATACGCCATCTGCCTGCATTTCTTTTTCAGCGCCATCAACCGTTGAAACTAATGTTACTTTACCAACTTTGCCGTCCACTTCATGAATTTCCTTCACTTGTGTATTCCAGATGAAATCTATTTTTTCATTGGCAAATGCACGATCTTGTATAATCTTTTGAGCACGTAATTTATCACGGCGGTGAACAATTGTTACTTTGTCTGCGAAGCGTGTTAAGTAAATACCTTCTTCAACAGCAGAGTCTCCGCCACCGATGACAATCAGATTTTTCTGCTTGAAGAATGCACCATCACATACAGCACAATAACTTACACCACGACCACCCAGCTCTGTTTCACCTGGAATGCCTAATTTTTTATATTCTGCACCTGTTGTAATAATGATTGTACGTGTTTTGTATTGTTTTTTACCTGAAACGATAATTTTATATTCTTCACCATCGATTACTTCGGAAACATCACCGTAAGCATATTCTGCACCAAATTTTTTCGCGTGCTCGAACATTTTTGTAGATAGCTCTGGTCCTAAAATTGTATCGAAACCTGGGTAGTTTTCTACTTCTTCAGTACTAGCCATTTGACCACCAGGAATACCTCTTTCAATCATTAATGTTGCTAAGTTTGCGCGTGATGCATAAACCGCAGCCGTCATACCTGCTGGACCTGCTCCGATAATTACTACATCATAAATTTTTTCTTCAGACATGTTGATCCTCCTCTTACGTGTACAATAACGATAATTTTATCGTATAAGATTGCTTGGATAAATACAAATTTACTGCCTATTCAAAGTCAGCTGGTATGAATTCATACAATTCATCACTATACTTCGTTAATGTCGCAGTTGAAATCCCGTATTTGCCTGCAATTGTTTTTTTCGTCACCTTTTTTTCGAGTGCAATGTTATATGAATATTCAACCGCAGCAGCTAGTGCAGCACTATTTTTAAACGCATATCCTTGCTGGAAAGCGATTTCGCCCAGTGCAAACCACGTGCTTAATATTTGTGCAACTTCCAATGAAATCGATTCATTAGTCTCTGTAATAAGTTCCGCAACTTCCATAAAACGTAGGAAATGCTTTTCCTCGTTACTATTTTTATTGAAATCATATTCAAGGGCATAGGCTAGACAAAGCTTTTCCAATCCCGAAAATTTTTCAACATCTAAAATAGTAGGATGTGCTACAATTTCCTGCTTAAACGCAGAACGCTTTAATAAAAAAAGTCCGAATAAACGGCTTGATTCATGCTCATCTGATAATTGGCGAATAATGAACTCTCGGTGATTTTCAGCCGAATCCCCAAAAATCGTTCCTTCATTACTTTTCCATGGTTCCATACCTTCTTTTGTAGGGTCCAGCTGAATCAACCTTTTCCACGAATCGTTGGCTACTGCCTCATGTCCTGTAAAATAGGCAGATTGGGCAAGCCAAAAATAAAAACCTGGATCCCCTTCATATCCTTTTTTACTCATTGAACGCAGCCATTTATACGCTTCTTCATATTGACCGATTAGTGCCAATGTTGCACCTAGCTTATAGCGATTATCCCATTCAAAAGGTTGGATTTTCTTTAATATTGATAATAGATTCTCAAGCTCTTCAGTATTTCTCTCATAATATGCAAACACTGTTAAGTTGCAAATTGCATGGAGATTACCCGTGTTTTCACGCAGCACTTTATATAAAAGTGCGCGAGCCTGTTCAGCATCACCAATATAAAAGTAGGCTAGCGCCAAGTTATTATACGCATTCCACAAATCCGGGTATTCCTCAATCATTTGCTCCAACATTTCAATTGCAGCCTGGAAATCCCCTTGTTCCATATGACGACGGGCTTTTTCCTGGGCCACATGCTTCGCCCCTTCAAATTCGTCCATGTCATCAATCTCTTCGCCTACATAGTCGACAAACTCCAATATTTCAGAAGCATCCTCTATGTATGCACCATTGGGTTCCATTTCTAAATACCGGGCTGCGTACTTTTGTGCATCAGCAATATGTCCGATACAGCCCGAAACTTCTGCCAGCATAAATATAATTTCAGCTTCATTCGGCTCAAGACTATAAGCGGTGTGGATTAATTCATAGGCATGTTCAAAGTTTTGCAATTCCATTTCCAAAATTCCGTATTGCAATAACACGTGCGCATCATCTGGACTTAAATCTGCTGCGCGCTTAATAAACTTATATGCTTTATCCATTTCGTCCCGATCAATTGCTTTTAATGCTATGTTGTAATAATAATCACCATTTGGAACAAACGACACGACATTTGTTGTTTTTGCTTTTAAACGTTTATTTTCCAATAAAATTCCTCCGAGTCATTTCCGTTCAATACCTTTATATAATTCAATACGAAGTGTATCGTATGCTCATTTGTAGTAAAATACGCCTCGTCATATTCCATCCCATTCACAGGATGTCGGTCAGTATGGCTTCTCCTTTAAGAGAATACCCGTAAGACACCCATCCGAAGCTTATATTTCGTTCAGCGGTCTTTTGACAGCCACTGAGAAATAAACAAAGAAATAAGGAACGCACAAGTGTCGTCCCTTAATCAATTCTTCCCATTATAGCATATGTAGCAAATATGTACTTAAATCATGTTTGCAAACAACGGAATCTCTCTATGGTTATTGCTTCTTACCTTCATGTCGTTTTTGTAACACATCGAGCACTTCATATACATCCACTTTTTGTTCTTGAAGTAACACAAGCAAGTGATAAAGAAGGTCAGCAGATTCCCATTTCACTTCTTCCTTGTCACGGTTTTTCGCACCGATTACTACTTCCGTTGCCTCTTCCCCAACTTTTTTGCAGATTTTATCAATGCCTTTATCGAATAAATACGTCGTATACGCCCCTTCAGGCATATCAATTTCACGCTGTTTAATGACTTCCACAAGCTGCGGTAAAATTGCTACAGTACCAGGTCGCTCGTTTTCTACCAAGCTTTCTGTAAAGCAAGATGTTGTCCCGTTATGACAAGCCGGACCCGCAGGAACAACTTCAATTACTAATGCATCTTGATCACAATCTGTTTTAATTGAAACAACCTTTTGTGTATTACCACTTGTTGCCCCCTTATGCCATAGCTCCTGGCGGGAACGAGAGTAAAACCAAGTTTCATTCGTTTCAATCGTTTTTTTCAGGGATTCTTCGTTCATATATGCAACCGTTAATACTTCTTTTGATTGGGCATCCTGTACTACTGCAGTAATTAGCCCTTGTTCATTAAATTTAACATTCATCGTACACGTACCCCTTTTTCTTTTAGGTAGCTTTTCACTTCTGCTACGCTCGTTTCTTTATAGTGGAAAATGCTCGCAGCTAGTGCGGCATCTGTATCAACATCCTGCAGTACTTCACGGAAATGTTCTGCATTACCCGCGCCACCACTTGCAATGACCGGTACTGTAACAGCATCTCTTACGGCCTTCGTTAACGCTAAATCAAAGCCGGATTTTTCACCATCTTGGTTCATAGATGTAAGCAGGATTTCCCCTGCACCTAAATTTACCGCTTCTTTTGCCCAATCGACTGCTTTCCAAGACGTTTTGTTACGGCCACCGTGTGTATACACCATCCATGTACCGTCTTCATCAGAATATCTCGCATCAATCGCACAAACGATGCATTGTGCACCGAAGTAATCCGCGCCTTCTTTAATTAGCTCTGGACGCTCTAAAGCAGAAGTATTAACTGATACTTTATCTGCACCGGCACGTAAAATCCGTTTCATATCTTCAATTGTACGAATACCGCCACCTACAGTAAAAGGAATGGCTAACGAAGAAGCCGTTTGGCGGACAACATCGACCATCGTTTCACGCCCTTCATGCGAAGCCGAAATATCCAAAAATACGAGCTCATCCGCACCTTGCTCATCATAAAATTTCGCTAATTCTACCGGATCACCAGCATCTTTCAGTTCAACAAATTGTATCCCTTTTACTACGCGTCCTTCTTTTACGTCTAAACATGGAATAATGCGCTTTGTTAACATACGCCTTCTTTCACTCCTTCTGCCCAAGCCGTCAACAAATGCATACCAAACGGACCTGACTTTTCCGGATGGAACTGCATACCGGTAAAATTGTCTTTTGCGACAATCCCAGGTACTTGTATATGTTCATAGTCCGCCGAAGCAACCCGTTCCTTCTCATCCAATTCGCTCGCATAAAATGAATGTACAAAATATACATGGCGTGCTGCAGGCAGGTTATCTCTATCCAGCCACTTTGGCGTTTGCTGTAACGTTAAGTCGTTCCATCCCATATGCGGGATACGCGAAACTCCTTCAAAGCGCTGAATACGTCCTTGAAAAATGCCAAGCCCTTTCGTTAAAGCCACTTCATCGCTTTCTTCGAACATCAGCTGCATTCCTAGGCAAATTCCGAGCAATGGCTTTTTCGTATTACGAATGAAATCAATTAAACTCGTTTCCTTTAAACGCTTCATTGCATCCGGAAAAGCCCCAACACCCGGCAATACATAAGCATCTGCTGTTTCCAGTTCCGTTTTGCTATTTGACACAACGACCTCAACATCAAGGCGTTTCAAAGCCTGCTCGACACTGAATAAGTTACCCATTCCATAATCAATTACACCAATCTTCACGTTAACAGCCCCTTCGTTGACGGTACGCCTTTCACACGTGGGTCAATTTGAACTGCTTCATCCAATGCACGTGCCAACGCTTTAAAAACTGCTTCAATAATATGGTGTGTATTATGTCCATAAGGAACGATAACATGTAAATTAATACGTGCTTCTAACGCAAACTTCCATAAAAACTCATGTACAAGCTCTGTATCAAATGACCCTACCTTCGCATTAAGCTGAGGTGTGATACGGTATTCTAAATGAGGGCGGTTCGAACAATCTACAACAACCTGTGCCAATGCATCATCCATCGGTACAAATGCAGTTCCGTAACGCTTGATCCCTTTTTTATCACCTAATGCTTCACGGAATACTTGACCTAATACGATACCAATATCCTCTGTCGTATGGTGGTCATCTATCCAAGTGTCGCCATTTGCAATAATTTTCCCGTCAAATAATCCGTGCTTTATAAACAAATCAAGCATATGGTCCATAAAACCAACACCTGTTTTTATTTCAGCTTGCCCAGAACCATCTATATTAAGCTCTACTGCAATTTTAGTTTCATTTGTATTTCGTTCGATTTTCGCAAAACGTGTCATTCTTCTTCTCCTTTATCCCAGCCCCGTGATTCTACTGCTCTTGCATGTCCTTCCAACCCTTCAAGTCGTGCAAGACGTGCAATTTTCGGCGAATTCTGTTTCCAAGTTTTTTCGCTGTAATATACAACGCTCGTTCGTTTAATAAAATCATCTACATTTAATCCACTTGCAAAGCGTGCTGTTGAATTTGTAGGTAATACGTGATTCGTACCGGCAAAATAATCTCCAACCGGCTCAGAGCTATAACGCCCGATGAAAATAGCACCCGCATGTGTAATCATTTCCGAAACCTTTTCAGCATTTTCCGTAATAACTTCCAAATGCTCCGGTGCTAATGAATTCACCGCCCGGACAGCTTCTTTCATCGATTCAGCGACATAAATATGACCAAAGTTTTCGATTGATTTTCGGGCAATTGCTTCACGCGGCAATTTGGATAATTGAATTTCTACCTGGTCTGATACCGCATCCGCCAAATCATCACTTGTCGTTATGAGTACCGCACAAGCCAATGCATCATGCTCTGCCTGTGATAACAGGTCTGCCGCAATTTCATCGGCATAGGCAGTTTCATCTGCCAAAATACAAATTTCAGATGGCCCTGCAATCATATCAATCGCCACTTCGCCAAATACTTCACGCTTCGCTAAAGCAACAAATATATTTCCTGGACCAGTAATTTTATCTATCGGTGCAATTGTTTCTGTTCCGTATGCCAGTGCCGCAATCGCTTGTGCACCGCCTACTTTGTAAATTTCCGTCACACCTAGAATATGGGCTGCCACTAATACAGCATCCGGCAGCTTCCCATCATTTCCTGCAGGCGATGTGATGACAATACGCTTCACCCCTGCAACTTGCGCCGGTATGACATTCATTAAAACAGAAGAGGGATAAGCCGCTGAACCACCCGGCACATAAAGCCCTACTGCATCCAGGGGTGTAATTCGCTGCCCTAAATATGAACCGTCCGCTAACGGCAAGCGAAAACCACTGCGCTTTTGCTCATTATGATAAAGGCTAATATTATCCGCTGCCTCCTGTAAATCGAAATATAATTGCTTATCGAAATTTTTTACAGCCTCAATAATTTCCTGTTCCGAGACACGTAAATTTTCAGGTGCAAAGCCGTCCCATTTTTCACTATAATATTTAATCGCCGCATCCCCTTCTGTTCGTACTTGCTGAATTACTTCACGAACGGTTTGCAGCTGCTGCTCGTTGCCTTGCTCGAGTTGGCGTTTTAAAGAAATATCATCATTTAAAATTGTTATTTTCATCTATTTAGCCTCTCTTATTTCACACATTTTTTTAAGCGCGTAACTAAATCTTGAATACGGTCGCTTTTCATACGATAGCTTACAGGATTGGCAATCAAACGTGATGAGACTTCGGCAATATGTTCATATTCCACAAGGCCATTTTCCTTTAATGTGCGTCCTGTTGATACGATATCGACAATGCGATCTGCTAAACCAATCATAGGTGCAAGCTCAATCGAACCATTCAGCTCAATAATTTCGACTTGCTCTCCAATACCTTTATAATATTTCAACGCAATATTCGGATATTTCGTCGCAATACGTGGTGCAATTTCACTCATCGTCGTATTCGGTAAACCCGCTGATGCAATATAGCATTCGCTAATCTTTAGATCAAGCAGCTCGTGGACAGTACGACGTTGCTCAAGCAGTACATCTTTCCCCGCAATTCCAATATCCGCTACACCGTGCTCAACGTATACCGGCACATCCATAGGCTTCGCTAAAATAAAGCTAATCTTTTCCTCTGGAATTTCAATCATTAGTTTACGGGACATTTCTACTTCTTCAGGAAGGTTGAAACCAGCCTCGAGCAGCATTTCATATGCCTCTTCAAAAATTCTGCCTTTTGGCATCGCGATCGTTAGCTCTGTCATTGCTTATGCCTCCCTGCTTTTAAATTCATTAACTATTTTATAATGTGCCTTCAATGCTTCTATATTTTCGATTCCCTCATATGATTGGAACGTCACTTGCTTACCTTGTTCACGTAAAAGCTTCACTGTTTGTAAAGCTTCAGAAAAACGTTCTGATGCAAATAATACGAGCACACTGTCTGTTACAATTTCTATTTTTGGCATCGCTTCAAAAACACGATCTACACGTAATCCAAAACCAGTTGCGCCAACTTGCGAACCGAACTGCTGCAATAATCCATCATAGCGACCACCATTGCCTAACGGGAAACCACTGCCTGATGCAAATACTTCAAATAACATACCTGTGTAATAGCTCATATGGCTAGACAATGTAAAATCAAATGCTATGTATTCATCATACCCAGCAGCATCCAAAATTTTTGCTAAGCTGCGCATATATTCAAGCGCATCATTTTTACGGACATATTTTTCAATTGCTTCTATAGAAGGTAATCTAATCGCTTCTTCAATATAAGCCAACAATGCATCGGATTTTGTTTTCGGTAAATCAAATGCTAGGACAGCTTCTTCAAAGCCCACAAAATTTCGTTGTACGAGTAGATCATTTAAATGAAGAGCCTGTTCTTCACTTTCTGTATAATCCTTTAATATGCGGCTTAATACGCCAGCATGTCCGATTGTGACTTTGAAATCGGTAATATTAAAGCCCTTAACTAAATCAATCGCAGTCATAATGACTTCCGCATCAGCAAACACTGAATTGTCGCCGATTAATTCAATACCCATTTGGTCAAATTCCGCTGGGCGACCACCTTCGCGTTGCTGTGCTCTAAATACATTCGCAAAATAGGCTAATCGTTGCGGTATTTTTTCTTTTAATAATTTTGAAGTTGCGACACGTGCAATTGGCGTTGTCATATCCGGGCGTAATACAAGTGTATTCCCCTGACTATCAACAAGTTTAAACAGACGGGCATCAGAAATTGCCGACGCTTTCCCAACTGTGTCGTAATATTCCACAGAGGGTGTTTTAATAAACTCATAACCCCGTGTATGCAGCAGTTGTCGACCAGTCGATCGGATTAGCTCAAGTTTTTCATATATATCGGGAAATGTATCGCGCATCCCAAGAGGTTTTTCAAACATTTTTATCGATGACATTTTGACACATCCTAAACTTTTTAAATAGAATATTATTTCCTGTTTCGTAATTCCACTTCACTACGCTAGAGTGATGAATCATTAGTGTATGAAAGTATTTTACTGCTACTAGTATTTATAGTCAATGGGATTCTTGAATATTCGTTAATTTAATTTTCTGATATATCAATTCATTATACATGATATATGCTGAAATATCTTAGACACGGGGATTTCTGAGAAGATTTCATTTTCCACAAAAATGACAAGACTAAAAAAGACACCTCGCCTTTGCAAAGTGTCTCCAAATTCAATTTTGCCATACAGGCTGATCGTTCTTTTTACGTTCCTCCATCTGCTCAGCAGTGAAAATAATACGCATTGGGTTGCCTCCTGCCATAGCGCCCGCTGGAACATCTTTATGCACGAGTGTTGCAGCAGAGACAATGGCCCCGTCTCCAATTTTCACACCTGGTAATATCGTTGAATTGGCACCAACCATAACATTGCTGCCGATTTCCACATCACCCAATCGATACTCCTCAATTAAATATTCGTGCGCTAAAATTGTCGTATTAAAACCGATAATGGAATTATCCCCTACCGTAATGCGCTCTGGAAACATTGAGTCCGGCATGACCATTAGAGCCAGCGAAGCTTGTTTGCCGATCTTCATTTTCAAAAACGTACGGTACAGCCAATTTTTCCAGGACATAACAGGTGTTATACGCCCAATTTGAATCACGATAAAGCATTTCATTACTTTCCAAAACGAGACCGTTTCATATACATTCCACAATGAATTAGCATTTTGTACACGATAGCGTTCGGTTCTCCTCATGAAGACTCCCCTTTCACAATTTCAAGTAAATCACGCATATGGTTCAGCATATATGTCGGTTCATAAGACATTAAATAATCGACACCCTTTGCAGACCAGGCAACACCAGCTGTTCGAACACCAGCATTCTTCCCGCCTTCAATATCATGCGAGTTATCACCAATCATTATTGCTTCACTCTTATCGACGCCAAGCTTTTGTAACGCTAAAAGAACCGGCTCAGGATGTGGTTTCACATGTTCGACATCATCTAAACCGATAATCGCATCAAATAAGTGCTCTGCCTGTAAAATTTTCATTCCGCGGGCTAAACCTTCTCTGCTTTTCGTAGAAACAATTGCCATTTTAATTCCTAATGCATGTAGCTCTTCTAACGTTTCAACTACCGCATCATAGCCAGTTACTAACGAATCATGGTTTGCCGTACTCCACTCTCTGTATTTAGCAATCATTATTTCTGTTTCACCGGGTGTTAATTCGTCAAAAGTCTGTTTTAGTGACGGACCGATGAATTTCAGGCAATCTACTGTCGAATATTGCCCGGGAAATTTTTCGTCAAAAATATACATAAACGTTTGGATGATTAATTCATTTGTATTGAGTAACGTACCATCAAAGTCAAATAATAATGCTTTTGTTTTCATATCCATTGCCTCTTTCTTTTCAAAAAACCGTTTGCACTGATGCAAACGGTAATACTATTATTTCTTTTTATTTTTCTTTTTTGTAGCTACTGGTTTTTTTTCATCATCTAAATAATGAACAGCCGGTTTGACATATATTCTGCGGTAAACAATACCGATAATACCAATGGCAATCCCAATAATGGATACAACTTGCGCAGAACGTAATAACTCTTCCCCTATATATAGACTATCTGTACGCAATCCTTCGATAAAGAATCGTCCTACCGAATACCATATTAAATAGAAGAAAAACATTTCCCCACGTCGCCAATTTAATTTGCGGGCAAACAGTAAAATTACTAATCCGACAACATTCCATAATGATTCATATAAAAATGTCGGATGGACATATGTACCTTCTTCTCTAATATACATTTGTTCAATAATCCAGTTCGGTATAAATAAACCTTCTAAAAACTCACGCGACACTGGACCACCATAAGCTTCTTGATTGACGAAGTTGCCCCAGCGACCAATAATCTGTCCAACCAAAATACTCGGTGCAGCAATATCGGCTAATTTTAAGAAGCTTACTTTACGCTTTCTCGTGAAAATATATGCAGTAATAAATGAACCAATTAACGCACCATGAATGGCAATACCACCATTCCAAATTTCAATAATGCGCCCAGGATTTTGGCCATAATAATCCCACTTCATCACGACATAGTATACCCGTGCAGATAAAATCGCAATCGGTATTGCCCAAATGAGTAGATCTGCTATAAATTCCTGATCGAATCCACGGCGTACCGACTCCCTTTGTGCCAAAAAATAAGCAATAATTATGCCTAACCCGATAATAATGCCGTACCAGTTTACCGGAATTGGTCCGAGATGAAACGCTACAGGATTAATCGCTAATAAATTTGTATCCATAAAATTCTCCCCTCATCAATCTTTATCACTATTAATAATCGTCCATTTCATCATTTACGACAAGCATATCATCTAAACGACGTGAAAATTCCTCTGCTGCATTAACACCCATTTTTTTCAGACGGTAATTCATAGCTGCCACTTCAATAATTACCGATACATTTCGACCAGGCTGAACTGGAACTGTTAGTTTTGTTACATCCGTATCAATAATTTTCATCTTTTCTTCATCAAGTCCTAGACGATCATAAAACTTTTCAGGATCCCACGTTTCAAGTTCGATAATTAACGTAATCCGCTTATATGGACGAATAGCACTTGCGCCAAATAGCGTCATAATATCAATGATACCGATTCCTCGTATTTCAAGCAAATGCTCTAATAACGGTGGGGGGCTTCCGACGAGCATATTTTCTCCTTCTTGACGAATTTCCACGCTATCATCCGCTACTAAACGATGCCCTTTTTTTACTAGTTCAAGTGCTGTTTCACTTTTACCGACACCGCTTTTCCCCATTATTAATACACCAATCCCATATACATCGACAAGAACACCATGCACTGCCGTTGTTGGAGCAAGCTTACTTTCCAAAAAGTTCGTTAACCGGCTTGAAAACCACGTTGTAGTTTGATTTGTAACAAATACTGGTACATGATTCTCGTTGGATGCATCGATAAGTTCTTGTGGCACCTCTAAATCACGTGAAATAATAATAGCTGGCGTTTCATCCGAACATAGACGCTTCATCCGACTAATTTTATCTTCTTCAGGCAGCATCTCAAAAAATGATAGCTCTGTTTTCCCTAATAACTGGACCCGATCAGCCGGGTAATGTGTAAAATAACCCGCCATTTCCAAACCCGGTCGTGAAATATCACTCGTCGTTATATAACGTCCAATCCCTTCTTCTCCACTTACCAGCTTTAAATTGAATTTTTCCATAACATCTTTTGCAATTACTTGAATCATGAATTGGTACGCTCCTATCTCCTGACATCTATACAGTATTTTAACATGACTTATAAATTTCCTATATAAAAACTAACTTACTTTTCTTCATGAAGTCGTTATCGGACACCCGGTCAACAAAAAAAACGATGAAGCTCATTTGCCCATCGTTTCGTTTGTTATTTTAAAGTTGCTAAATACTCTGCAGCCGCTTCAGCCTTTTCGCCTTTTACAATCCCAGGAGGCATACGGTCTTTACCATTTAAAATAATATCTAAAATCTCTTCTTCAGAATATTTCGCTCCTAATTTATCCAATGCTGGAGCACTGCCACCCTGTAATTGACCACCATGACATGTTGCACAGGATTGTTTAACGACTTTTTCACCATCGACTTCTGCTGTTTCGCCGTTTGTTGCCGAATCATCCCCACCACATGCTGCTAAAAATAGTGCTGAGCCAAATACTAATGTAAGTAAACCTTTTTTCACTCTAAACCCCTCCAAAAACGTATTACTAATACACTGCTAATTATAACAAACTTATACTTTTTTGAAACCTTCTCCTAACACTTCATAGGCATCTGAAACGATAACAAATGCTTCTGGATCAACGGCTTTCAACACTTGTTTCAGCTTTGTGAACTCTGTTTGATAGACGACAACCATCAATACCGGCCGCTCCTCACCCGTATAGCCACCATATGCAGGAAGCTTCGTAATTCCACGATTAACTTCTTTATAAATCGCATCGCGCACTTCTGTTTCTTTTCGAGTAATGATATAAACCATTTTCGATTGACTAAAACCAAGCTGAACAATATCGATAGTTTTTGTTGTTACATAAAGACCGATTAAAGCATAAAGTCCTTTTTCCAAATCAAAAACAATCGCCGCACTAACAGCGATGACTCCATCAATAAACAATACGCTCGTCCCTAAAGTCAGGCCTGTAAATTTTGTTATAATTTGTGCAAGTAAATCTGTTCCACCTGTAGAAGCATTTCCTTTAAATACGAGTCCAATACCTAACCCGACAACAATCCCACCAAAAATTGACCCTAATAACGGATTTAACGTCCATGCATCCCAGCTTGCCGTTAAAATAACGAAAAAAGGAAGCGCAATCGTACCGATAAATGATTTAATGCCAAATTTCTTCCCAAGTACAATTACCCCTGCGATAAATAAAGGAATATTAAATGCATATTGTACAATTCCGGCATTCCAGCCGAACATACCATGCAAAATAGTACTTATCCCACTAACCCCGCCTGAAGCAACTTGGTTTGGAAATAAAAATACATTAAAACCAAAGGCAATGACTGCCGCTCCTATAATGACAAATAAATACTCTTTTATACTATCTTTCACTGAACTTTGTGAACTATACGTCATATTAATCCTCACTTCTTTTGCAAATTCCTTTGAATTATAGCAAATCCAACATGAAATGAGAACTTCATTAAAGTAAAGAGAGACTAAGACTAATTGTCTTAGAGTATAACTTTATGCTTATTTCATATTAAGCGTGTCATTTACCCATACTTTTACTTCTTCATACATTGGTAAAATCTCATCGGTCGAAATATTTAATTGGTCCGCTAGTGGCATTAAATTTTCCCAATCCAGCTTACTTAAAGCTGTGCTAAATTGAAGGTAAGGAGTCATATCTGTCTGTGATCCAGAAATTGTTTCCAAAATATCCTCTGCTAAAGGCAATTGTGTAACAATAACGTTTACAGGACGTTGTAATAAAGAATCGATTAATGAAAAAAGCCCTACCAAAAAGTACTCTGAATAATTTTTTTTATAATTCAGGCGAGCACTTATTTCACATGCTTTTGCTCTAAATAATGATGCAAACATTAACTCTTTAAAGATATCGTTATTACAATTTGAATTCGCCTCGCGCATCGCTAGCATATATACCCATTGACGCAGTTCCAACAGCCCTAACATTAATATCGCCTGCTTTATCGAACGCACTTTATTTTTCGTTCTCTTAGAGGAACCGTTAATTAACTTCAATAACCGATACGAGAGTGAAATTTCACGTTCGATATTTTCTGCTAGTAAATCAATATTTGTTTCATCTTCACGTAATAAAGATATAATTTGAAAATATTGAAAGAGATTTGCTGGTATATCTGTTGCGGTTAATATTTGAGGCTGTTCAAAGAAATAACCTTGAAATAAAGAGTAACCAGATTGTTTTGCAATTTCGAATTGTTCGCGCGTTTCTACCTTCTCCGCTAAAAGCTTAATATGTGGAAATTTTGATTTAATTAGCCTTTCTATCACTTTTCGTTCATTTTCCGATGTATGTAAAAAATCAATTTTTATATAATCAATTTGAGGAAAGAGTTCGTCATATACTAGGATCTTTTCATCAATTACAAAATCATCTAAAGCAAGCTTGTAACCTGCTCTTTTTAATATCTTAAGTTGTTGAATCAGTTCAGGAGTAATTGAAATGTCTTCCAATATTTCAATTACTACTTGTTCAGGTTCTAAAAAGTCTATTGAATCTTGCATGATTAAGTTTTCTGTAAAGTTAATAAATGATGGTTTGCCATTTGCCACTTCTTTAATACCAATAGAAAGAAACGAATTAATTAATAACTCGATTGTTGCTGTATCCGAATCGATATCGGGAAACTGATTAACATAATTATTTCGATACAATAATTCATATGCGATAATTTCTTCGCATTTATTAAAAATTGGCTGTCTGCCGATAAAAACTTCCAAGTTAACCCTTCCCAACTTATAGTATATTTTCACTATTAATGTAATCTGTTGTAATTTCAACTATTTACATTGTACTATAAAACTAGAGTAACAAAATTTTGGGAGGTAGTAAATGTGAACAATGTTAAATATGACCAAAAAGATTTTATCGCATACGTAACACTTAATCGTCCTGATATGTTAAACGCTTTTAACTATGAAATGCTTGAAGAATTACGCAAAGTAATCGAATCGATTCAAATACATCCTGACATTCGTCTTGTCATTATAACAGGGGCTGGTGATAAAGCTTTTTCTGTGGGGGCAGATTTAAAAGAACGTAAAACATTGCCAGATGCACTCGTCAAACGCAATTTAAATCGTTTTGGTGAAGTGTTTACACTTATTGAGCAATTACCTCAGCCGACAATTTGTGTTTTAAATGGGTATGCATTTGGTGGAGGACTTGAGCTGGCACTTGCCTGTGACTTCCGTATCGCTGCTGACCAGGTAACACTTGGCTTAACTGAAACAAGCTTAGGAATCATTCCTGGTGCAGGCGGAACACAGCGCCTGCCTCGTTTAATCGGAGAAGCAAAAGCATTGGAGCTTATTTTAACTGCTAAGCGTATGACCGCAGCAGAAGCACTTCAGTACGGAGTTGTTACTAAAATAGCGCCTCGGGAAAATTTACACGAAGTAACGGCTGATTTTGCAGCATTAATTTTAAAAAATGCACCGATTGCTCTTCAACAAGCTAAATTTGCCGTAAAGCAAGGAATGAAAACCGACATTCAAACCGGGCTTCAAATTGAACGCAAAGCATATGAACTAACAATTCCTACAGAAGATCGCATTGAAGCACTAAACGCCTTTTCTGAAAAAAGACCCCCGCAGTTTAAAGGGAAATAAACCTTCTCTAATCAAAAAAACAGGGCTCCCACTACGGGATACCCTGTTTACTTTTTATAAATATTTCTCAAACCAGCCTGTGATTTGCTCTAATCGTTCTAATCTTAAATTTGGAATTCCTGTTCGTGATAAGTTATGATCACATTCCGGGAAGCGAACAAATCCTACTTCTTTCCCCATGCGCTTCAACGTAACATACAGCTGCTCTGCTTGTTCAATTGGACAGCGGAAATCACGTTCACTGTGTAAAATAAGTAGCGGTGTCTCTACATTTGCCGCGTACTTTAACGGCGAATGATGCCATAGTTTTTCAACGTCATTCATATCCGCTAGCATTTGCCATTCCGAGAAGTAATAACCGATATCTGATACACCGTAGAAGCTAATCCAGTTTGAAATCGAACGCTGTGTAACCGCTGCTTTAAAGCGATTCGTATGTCCCACAACCCAGTTCGTCATAAACCCACCATAGCTACCACCAGTAATACCTAAGCGTGACTCATCAATCCATGCATAATTTTCCAACGCATAATCAACACCAGCCATAATATCCTCATAGTCACCTTCACCATAATTACCGCGCACACCATCTACAAACTCCTGGCTATAACCATGACTGCCACGAGGATTCACATATAAGACGCCGTACCCTTGTGCCGCTAATAACTGCATTTCATGGAAAAATGTATTCGCATATAATGTATGCGGTCCACCATGCACTTCCACAATGAATGGATATTTCTTACCTTCTGTATATTGAGCAGGCTTCATAATCCACCCATGAACAGTTATACCATCTTTTGCGACATACGAAATCGCTTCCGGTGTTGAAAGTGTTGTTGCCTCTAAAAACTCGGCATTAAATGCTGTTAGCTGCTTACGCTCGCCCGTTGTAATATCGTAATCAAATAGTTCACCAGGGAATGTCGGATTCGAAACAGTGATCAAAGCACGGTTACCATTCTTGAAAACAGCATATCCATATACATGTTCATTTTCAGGTGAGGCAGGATAAATTGCGCCTTCTAATGTAGCATAATATAATCGGATATCTCCCTCTGTAGACACTTGGAAATATAAATCGTTATTTTCAGTCCAAATAACTGTAGGAGCTTCAACACCTTGCTGGATATCTGCAACAGCATAATCCCCTACCGGTACGTCCAGCATCTCAGTCAGCTTTTGCGTCATTTTTGTTTCTCTATCATAAATATAAATATGACCATGTGTAGCATTTTTGTATGTATGGTCCGAGCCGCCGAATGCTATGTAACGGTCATCAAATGAAAATTCCGCTCCACCATAGTAGCCATCCACATCAATTAATACTGTCTCTTCTTTTGTTTCTACATCGACTAAAAATAATGGTGTACGGAATACGTCGTCAGTATTTTCTACACGATTTACTGCAATAACCAATGTTTTTCCATCATGTGATATCCCTTGTAAACTATGAGAAAAATCACCTTCTGTAAAAGCACTCACTTCTTTTGTCGCTAAATCAACCTTAGCAATATGTGAATAGCGTTCTTGTGGTAATAACCCAACGCCATCTGCTTTGTATTTCATTTTATCGACTATATATGCTTTCGGAACTTTCTTCTCTTCTTTTTCTTCCTGTTCTGTGATGCTCAAGCCCTTTTTAACAGTACTTGTAATCCAAAGCTTCTCGCCACATGGGCTCCATAAATATGAATTAACGCCATTTGGAAATGTCGTTAATTCCTGTGCTTCACCTCCACGGCTATTTAAAATATAGAGCTGCTGCTTTTCTTTGCGCTTTGCCAAAAATGCAACTTGTTTGCCGTCTGGTGACCATTGTGGACTTGAAACTCGTTCATTCCCGTATGTCCATTGCGTTGTTTCCCCTGATTCCAAGTCAATATGAAACAGGTGCGCATTGTAGTTATTCTCTTCTTCATTCAGTTGAGTGCGTATAAATAATGCCTCTTTTTCATTTGGTGCAAGTATTGGATTTGTGACTGATTGAATTTCAAATAAACTTTCTTTCGTTATGTAATTTGTCATTATCTCACCTCGTAATTTATTTCGATTTCCGTAATAGTACTCTACCATTTTCTATTTGAAATTTCAAAATATTATTAGTATAACTTTTTATATTCAAGACTAATAACCCCAGAAATTTGTTCTATATAAAGATTTCTATTAAGTGGCGTTTCATTTTTGGCGGGAGCCGAATAGCAGTAGTAAAGGCACTCCGTAAACGTCGCACCTTTTCTACTGCTATTATTACGGCTTGAGACTCCCGCCAAACCTATTGTGTCTGCCTTTGTACCGTTACGCTATATAGGCGGCACTTACAGTAGAAGGCGCCGTCTCTACGCTCAAAATGCTATCCTCATTAAACAGCAAAACACCTATCACAAGTGCAATAGGTGTTTGTATGTTATGCTTTTGCGATTTCTTTTAAAGAGCGTCGTAGAATTTTGCCTGTTGTATTCTTTGGAAGTTCGTCCAATATTTCAATGACAGACGGCACTTTGTATTTTACAATATGCTTTGCACAGTATGCTCGAATGTCGTCAATTGTAACAGACGGATCTTTTAATACAACATATGCATGTACCGCCTCACCAAAATCCCGGTCAGGGAAGCCAACAACTGCTGCTTCTACTATCCCTTCATGTGAGAACAATACTTCCTCTACTTCACGAGGATACACATTGTAACCGCCTACAATTATTAAATCCTTTTTGCGATCTACGATGTAGAAGTAATCTTCCTCATCTCTTCTCGCTAAATCGCCTGTATATAACCAGCCATCACGAATCGCAACAGCCGTTTCTTCCGGCATTTTGTAATAGCCCTTCATTACGTTTGGTCCACGAACGATTAATTCGCCGACTTCACCGACTCCTACTTCATCGCCGTTTTCATCAACAATTTTATTTTCAACATTCACAATCGATTGCCCGATTGAACCTGGTTTACGTTCACGGTCAATAGGATTAAAGCATGTTACCGGTGAAGCCTCTGATAAACCGTAGCCTTCAGAAATTCGTACATTAAACTTTTGCTCAAAGTTATGTAGTAATGAAACAGGTAATGATGCTCCCCCAGAGATAGTCAATCGAACGCTTGAAAATGCCGATATGTCACCTTGGTCATATTGATATAGGAAATTAAACATTGTCGGTACTCCTGCAAATACAGTTGCCTTATATGTCGATGCTAGTTGGAAAATTTCTCCTGGACTAAAGCGTGGTGCCAATAATATTGTCGCTCCCCGCGTTAATGGTGAGTTCACCACAACTGTTAATGCAAATACATGGAATACCGGTAATGTTGCAATAACACGATCATCCGTCGTCATTTGCAAATAATCCCCAATATCACGTGCATTAGAAAACAGGTTATTATGTGTCAGCATTGCGCCCTTTGGATGACCCGTTGTACCGGAAGTATATAAAATAATAGCTGTATCGTCCGGAGCTAACTCTACCGGCTCTGTCGTACGAGCGGTTGAAGCCAGCACTTGTGAAAACAGCTTTGTTTTTTCTTTTGCACCATCCGAAAGTGCCGCATATTTCTCACCGATTTCCGGTGTCGTTTCGCAAATAATATACTGTTCAACCTGTGGTAATCCATGCACCCCTGCTTCCACAAGCGGTAATAGTAAATCCAGTGCGATAACAACCTTTACATCACCATTTTTAATAATATAGGAAATTTCATCTGCTGTATAAATTGGATTAATTGGAATCGCGACAGCACCAATACGCATAGACGCGTAAAGACTAATGATGAAATGTGGTGTATTACCAAGTAAAAATGCGACATGATCGCCCTTTTGTACACCTAAATCTTCCAAGGCTGCAGCAAATCGTGCAACGGTTTGCTCCAATTCCCCATATGACGTGCCCTTACCTAAAAAATAGTACGCTGTTTTTTCTGGTTGTTCGAAAGCCTGTTGTCTTACCTTTTCAACTAAATTCAATACACCCATCCCCTTTATGCGTAAAATGAAACAATATTCACTTTATTAGCATTATAAAATAAGTATATTAATAAAACAATACAAAAATCTCGCTCATACCAAAATATTGTACTAAAATCATATTTTTTCTATATCATTCATCCTCGAACATGCGATAAATACCGCCATCTTATTAAATAGAAATAGACGACTTGGATAATTGCAAACAAAGTAAATGAAAATACAACTTCCTTTACAATCGATAAATTCATCACATCGTTTAATACGGTTTGGACGACATAGAACGCGAAAGCACTATGGATAAAGGCTAAACCCCATGGCAGGAAGAACTGAATGACTAAATTCCGTGTAATAAGCCGCTTTAATTCTTTATCACTTAAGCCGACTTTTATGAGCATATCAAACTGTTTTTTCTCCCGGTCCAAGTTTGCATAAATTTTGAAATAAACAAAGCTTCCTGATGCCAATAAAAATACAGCTACTACTAATATACCAACGAGTGTTAACAAAGAATACGTAGCTAATATATAAGAATAATTTAAACCTGCATTTTCAAAATAAAACGGGAGTGTATATTCACTATTTAAAATATAATCTCTAGCGACCATTTGCTGAATTCCAAGACCAATTTTGTCAGTTTCAGTCCAGTTCGGAATATCAAAAGTAAATAGATGATAACCCGGCTCTACAACAGGTGTCATCTCAAAATCATGCACTAGACGAGTAAAGTCTTCATCGCTGATTATAATCGCATTACTGCTAATAATCGCTGTGGGGAAAAACATTTTCGGATACACACTATCAATCGTCAAGTTAATATTGTTTTCCTTTAAAACCGTCTCGACAACCTTCTCCTCCAATGTCTCAATCGAATCTTCCGAGTACGGAATGAACATCGCTTCCCCACTTGTTAAACTAACAAGCGGATATTTATAGGAAAACAGTAAATGGTTAATATCGGTTTCCCGAAAGACCTCTACCGGATTCGAGGTATAGGTGGATGTTTGACGTACTACAGTAAAACGAGTCATCTGATAACTAATTCCACTATCTTCAAGCTCATCAATAATCGAGAGGATATGCGCAGTTTCAAAAGGATTATCCATTTCCCCTTTATAAATAAGCCCAATCGGGTTGAGCTTATCGTATTGGGAAGTATAGGACGACATCGCAGATAATACGCCTACCGTTAAAAAAGCAAGTGTGGAAACAAGGGTAACGATGAAGAACATCCGAGAATTCACACGTAAAATATGCACTTGCTCGGCTATCGCCAACATACGCGCCCTTTTCCAATAAAACAGCTTGCGATTCTTCAAACTATCTATAATAAAAAGCGTTGTATCGGTAAAGAAATAATACGTCCCAAAAGTTACAAAGATTGGGATAAGCAGCGTATACGTAAAAATGGATGATTTTGTTGTAATAAGTGCTAAACTGTATCCACATAAAATAAGGACAATTCCTAAAATTGCACTACGTTTTGAATAGGTCGCTACAACATCAACAAATTTGGGACCCCTAATCAAATTCCTAATTTTAATGTCAGGAGTAAACATAATACTAATTGTCGAAATTACAATAAACGCACTCAAGTAAACAAATAACGTCAGCACAAACGGCTCCCATGATAAATAGAGCGGCAACGCAGTTAAGTTTAAAATTTCACGAACAATCATAAAGAAAAACTTAGAAAACGCATAGCCAAAAATAATTCCCGAAATGCATGAGAATATACCGATTGTCATCGTTTCGATAATAATCAGTTTTCCAAGTTGATTGCGATCCATCCCAAGTTGCAGCAATATCGCAAATTCCTTTGAACGCGCCTCTAAAAAGGCCCTCATTGAATAAAAAATGAAAAACCATGAAAATAGAACAAGTATAATTTCAGCAACAACCATCCCTGCAATTGATACTTCTCCTAAAAAACCACTTTCAATTTCAGGATGAAACATTAACATTGAATAGATAAAAAAAACAAAAACACTGAAAAAGCTGGCCATAAAAAAAGCAGCATAGTTTCTAAAATTCCGGAAAACGTTACGGTAAGCGAATTGAAGAAAAGTCACCGACATGTCCCCCCAATAAACTTAATACATTTAAAATTCGTTGGAAAAATGTTTGGCGTCGGTCATCTTTATAGATTTCATTGAAAAACTCACCATCTTTAATAAAAATTACACGGTCGCAATAGCTCGCTGCGATTGGATCATGTGTCACCATTAAAATAGTGGTGTTATTATCTTGATTCATTTTTCCCAATAATTCCAATACTTCTCGTGACGCATTCGAGTCTAAATTGCCTGTTGGTTCATCCGCTAAAACAAGCATCGGTTTATGAATTAATGCCCGAGCAATCGCAGTACGCTGCGCTTGTCCACCGGATATTTCATTTGGACGCTTTACTAAAATAGAAGTTAATTCGAGCAGCTCACTTAAATGATGCAAGCGCTCTTCCATTACGGCAATTGGCTGTTCATCAAGCGTTAACGGCAATATAATGTTTTCTTCTACCGTCAAAGTCGGAAGCAAATTGAAATCCTGAAATATAAATCCTAGCTGACGTCGACGGAAAAATGCAAGCTCTTCACTATTCAGCTTTTGAGGTTTCATTCCATTGAATATAATCTCTCCGGAAGTAAGCGTATCAATCATGGAGACCATATTTAACAGTGTTGTTTTACCACTGCCTGAGGGACCCATAATTGCTATAAACTCACCTTTTTCCACTTCAAAACTAAGTTGGTTTAGTGCACGCTTCGTCACTTTTCCTTCATACACTTTCGTTGCTTCCTGTATTTGTAAAATTGGCATAGTAACTCCTTTTAAACGAGTATATTACTTTCTATCACCCAAGGCAGGACAACTTCAAAGCTAATTTCGATAATAGGACCGTCCATGATTATTGGAACGTGATCCATTTCATCGGTTAGCGAAAAACAATACTCTCCTATTATGATATCCCATCCATCGACTTCACCTTCCACAATTTCACCGATAATATGGTATTTCCCTGAATACATAATAGCTGTATTGTCGTTTACTTGATGGCTTTCAAGTTGACTTGGCTTTGAAAGATCGATACCGAGCTCCTTAGCGAAATCAAGTACGATATGTTCTAAATGTTTTTCACACACTTCTACAAAATTGTGGCATTCCTTACTCATACAACGATAGCTGTTAAATTCAAATGCCGTTTTTGTTTTTTCTACATCTACCGCTAATTTCCAGTCTCCAATGTGTACCATCGAACGCCCCCTAAGATTGAAATACCACTTCTACCTGTGTGCCTTGACCTGTTTCTGAAGTAATAACGAGCTGATGACCGAGCTTATCGCATATTTCCTTTGCAATATAAAGCCCCATACCGGTAGATTCACCAGTTTTCCGACCATTTTCCCCAGTATAAAATGCTTTCGTAATTCGGGACAAATCAGCTTTCGGTATGCCAATTCCTTCATCCCGTATACATAATTGCACTTGGTTTTCCTTCTGTACTACCGTAATATATATTTTCTTATTTGGTTCAAATGTATATTTAACTGCATTCGTAATAAATTGTTCAATTAAAAAATGAAGCCATTTTATATCACTCATTACTATTATATCTTCATCAATGTTTACTTCCGGAAAGACACGATTCGTAATAAATAAACGTTTATTCTCATTGATAGTATCCATTACAACGGATTTAAGCGGTACTTTCATGATTTGCATATCGTCGGCGAAATTTTCCAATCGCGCATGCATTAACACCATTTCAAGACCTCGCTTTAAACGCTCCACTTCCTCTTGGACACTTTTTTTATCAAGCTCCTCTTCCTGCTGCAACAACAGCTCCAAAACCGACACTGGTGTTTTCATCTGGTGGACCCACTGATTCATAAATTTATATTGCCGCGATTGAGTCGCATACAGTACCTGTACTTCATGCTGATACAGCCGGTACAGTTCATGTAAATACTGTTCTGTCACTGCATATTCATACGTTTTCGCATTTTTTTGAAGCGCATCTTCCATTGTACTTGGCAGTACCGAAATCTTCGCTAAATATCGGCGTCTTAGCATATACCTCACAACTAGAAAAGAAAGAATAAGAAGAAAACTAATAGCAATGGCATAAATAGCGGTATTGATGTCACGAAACCCATCCAGCCAAAATAATGATAGTAAAAATAATGTCAGTACAATTTGGAAAATAATATAGGAAAGATGCTCCTTAATAAATAGTTTGATTGCCATTACATTTCCTCCGCACTTAATAAAAAGCGGTAGCCTGCCCCGCGCACGGTTTCAATCATTGACTTCACTCCATAATCCGCTAACTTTTTCCGAACACGAGTCATATTCACATTCAATGTATTCTCATCGACAAATGCTTGATCATCCCATAGTTCCTCCAGCAAATGATCTCGCGACACTACTTTTGGTGCTTGTCCCATTAATAAACCCAAAATAATACATTCCTTCTTTTGCAAAGGAATGACCAAATCTCTTAACTGAAGTTCCATCCGTTCCAAGTATAAAGTGAGCTGACCTTGTACAACTGTTCGCTCTTCCTGTCTTGTGGAATATTCACCATATGTACGACGTAAATGACTGCGAATTTTAGCAAGTACAATTTCATAGTTGAATGGCTTCGTAATAAAGTCATCCCCACCATTTTCCAATGCGAAAATTTGATCCATTTCTCCAGAACGTGCAGAAATGAACAGTATTGGACATTTCGTAAATTGCCTTAATTTCCGGCACCAATAATATCCATCATAAGAAGGTAAATTTATATCCAATAAAATCAGATGTGGTGAAAATGCCATGCATTGCTCGACCAATAAATCAAAGTCATCAATCGTCTCCACATCATATTGATATTTCCTTAATGTATCTGCTAATAGAGAAGCTATTTTTGGATCATCCTCTACGATGAAAATTCGATGCTTTTCCATCTGAATGACCTCCTTTTCAATAGGTTATCAAATAATAATACCTAATCATTTTAAATAATCCATCGTTCCTGCAGCGGCAACGTTTCACCGCAATAAGATGGACTTAAAAAATCTTTTTGAGTTTATCTTATTGTACCAAAAAAAAGGAGCTCTCGAAATTAGGAGCCCCCTCTTTAAACAACCTCATGATGCGATACACTGGATGCTAGTATATTAATTGAAGGAAGTCCTCTTCAGATACCCCACCAAAATAAGTAGGAATTTCAATATTTTTTAGCTTTTCCGCAATTGCACCACGTTCGTATTTAGTGCCGATCAGTAATTGTGCGACTTCCTCCACATCACCGATACCGAAGAAATCACCAAAGATTGTTGCGTCTTCAATAACTCCTTTGTTTACATCTAAACGAATATCTAAACCGCCTGATGGAAATCGCTTAGTCTTTTGAATATTGAAGCGTGGCGATTTGCCATAATTCCATTCCCATAACTGATAGCGGCTTTTGGAAATTTCATGGATTTTTCCCCAATCCTCTTCCGTAAGCTCATAATATTTAATGTTTTCTTCCCCACCGAAAATCGATTTTAAAATTTCCATGCGGAACTCTTCAACTGTAATTTTTTCAGGTAGGAAATCAACTATGTTTGCGACACGCGAGCGCACAGACTTAATCCCTTTAGATTCGATTTTGTCCTGTTTAACTTTAAGTGAATTAACAACAGCATCTATATCCAGATCAAACATTAACGTACCATGACTAAACATTCGGCCACGAGTTGAATATTGTGCATTGCCCGATACTTTCTTGCCTTCAGCCAAAATATCATTACGACCCGATAGCTCTGAATTTACTCCTAATTTCGCAAGTGCATCCACAACTGGTTGTGTAAACTTTTTGTAGTTGCTGAAACTGTTCCCATCATCCTTCGTTAAAAAGCTAAAGTTTAAATTGTTAAGATCATGGTAAACTGCGCCACCACCTGAAAGGCGTCGCACAACAATAATTCCGTTTTTTTCTACATAGTCCGTATTAATTTCTTCGATTGTGTTTTGGTTTTTCCCGATAATGATTGAAGGCTGATTAATGTAAAACAGTAAATAATCATCTTTTTCAATATCCATATTCTTTAATACATACTCTTCTATCGCCAAGTTAATGCGTGGATCTGTAATCCCTTTGTTATCGATAAAATACATGGGGCTTCTCTCCTTCACAATATGTCCAAATTTATTTTAACTTAAAATGGGCCATTTGTGTTGACGAATTAAATCTGTTATAATACAATACATAATATAAACAGAAGTAATATAACAGAACATTAAAGGAGGCATGCACAATGTTAGAAAACGTAGTGGAATTTTTCAAGAATTTACCTGATAAAATTTGCGTTCAATGCGGTGATAAAATCGAAGAACAAAGCGAGTGCTACAGCAACAATTGTGATAAATGTAACTCTCTTTAATTTTTACACACTGTTTAATTCGCATTATTTCAAACCTTCATCTTAGATAAAAGATGAACCTATAATAGCTTACATGAACCACGAGCCCGCTCAATGCTCGTGGTTTTTTCTGTCCGCAAAAAATAAGCATGGATTCGGGTTACCCTTGAATCCATGCTTCTTATCTCTAAGCTTCTGTATGATGTTTTGAATAGCGTTTTTTATAAAGTAATGCAAAATAACTGAATGTGATTGCCAAGCATGAGAACATTACTGTACCTAAAATCGACCAGTTGAACATCAAGAATGTTGTATCACCTGTTGAAATAGCTGCTTTAAAGCCTTGCACAGAGAATGTCATTGGTAAAATTTTATTAAAGAAGTGCAATTGCTCCGGTACTAGCTCGATTGGGAACGTACCCGCACTTGTTGTTAATTGAAGTATTAGTACAACAATTGCAATAAATCGTCCTGGATCGCCGAACAATGACACTAATAATTGAACCATCGCTAAAAATGTAAAGCTTGTTAAAATCGTTGTCAGAATAAATAGTGGCATACTATTGACCTCAAGACCAAGCCCCCAAACGACAATTGCAATCGTAATGAAGGATTGCACTAATCCTACACCGATTAATACCGTCACTTTACTTATAAACCAGCTTGCACTGTTTTTCGGTATAATAGCTGGTTCAACGAATGGGAACACGATTGAAATTAATAATGCTCCAACGAATAATCCTAATGAAATGAAGTATGGTGCAAAACCTGTACCGTAGTTAGGTACGTGATTTACTGATTCCTTTTCTATTTCCACAGGAGAGCCTACCATATTATACGTATCTTCAGTTGGATTAACTTGTACTTTCTCGCTTGCTTCTGTTAACTTTCCAGATAATGTTTTCGTCCCATCCTTTAACTCTTTCGTGCCATTTACTAAAGTAGTCGAACCTTGCGCTAACTCACCTGATTTTTCAGCTAATAAGCTTGTGCCATCGCTTAATTTATTAGAACCATCCACTAATGTGTTTAAACCCTGCGCCAATGAGTTGGCACCTGTTGCGGCATTCAATGCACCTTTGCTTAATTCGTCTAATTTCCCTGCAATTGTTGTGTTGCCTTCAGATAATGAACTAGCTCCTGCAACTAGCTGTGCCGAATTTTGCTTTAATTGTGCAACACCGGCATTTACTTCTAGTTGTCCTGCATTTAATTTATTCGCACCCTCACTAATCATGGCAATTTTATCATCAAGCCCATTTACGCCTTCATGTAACTGACCTAAACCACCGCTTAATTCTTTACTGCCAACTTGTAACTGTGCGAGTGCTGTTTTTAAAGCTTCTTGATTTTCTTCTGGTAGCATTGGAAGGATAGCTTCTAATTGGCTCGCTAATTTATCCATCCCACCTGCTACATTTGCAGATCCATCTGCCAACGCTTTAACTTTGTCATCAATGTTTGCTGTACCTTGTGTTAGCAACTTCAAGCTTTCTACTAAGCTTGCTTGGCCTGATGTAATTTCCTTTTGACCGTTTGCTACTTGATCTATACCATTTGTATAGCTTTCAATACCTTGTTGCAGAGTATTCGCGCCATCTGCTGCTGATTTTGCTCCTGCTGACAATTGATTGCTACCATCAGCAATTTTTGCTACACCTGTTGCTAATTCCTTTGCACCTGCCGCAGCATTTTTCGCACCAGCTGTTAATGTGCCTGTACCGTCTGACAATTCAACAGTACTTGATGCCAATTGCTCTAAATAGCCCTTCAGCTCATCAGCGCCATCTGCCAGCTTCGCAACACCTTTATCTAGTTCTCCTGCACCATCTGCCGCCTCGACAAAACCGTCACCCAGCTGTGTAATGGAATCAAATAACTTTTCGGCATATGTTGCTGAAACTTGCATATTTACTTCCGCCTTAATGCGGTCCATTGCAGTTTCACCAATTTGTGCACTTAAAAAGTTAAAGCCTTCATTTGGAATATAATCGATAACCAATTTTTGTGGTTGATCATCTAATAATGTTGTTGCATGCTCCGAGAAATTTTCCGGAATTTTAATTAAAATATAATATTTTTGATCCAATAATTTTTGGTCTGCTTCCTTTACATCTACTTCCTCAAACTGGAACTGCTCACTATCTATGAGCTTGTCGACCAATGTTTGACCGAGCTCCATTGTTTTGTCATCCATCATAGCCCCTTTGTCTTCATTAACAATGGCTACCGGCATGCTTTCTAAATTAGCATATGGATCCCAAAATGCCCATAAGAACATCCCACTGTACATGACAGGAACAAAAAGAACGGCAATAACTGAAATAAGCATTTTCTTTGTTTTAAAGATCTTCAGCCATTCTGCTTTTATCACACTAATTTCCTCCTTTAAAACTATATGACCGAAATCGTCATTTGGTCATTTCTTGGTAAAAAGAAACCACTCCACTAGGAAGTGACTATTACTTTTTCTTTGCCAAACCTCTGAAAAGGGTTTCGCTGAATAATGTCAAAATTTCTTGTTCGTTGAGTGGCTCATTATGTGTCAACTGCCAGTCTACAATAAAAGCTAAATACGATTTAAACAACAAAAAGGCTACATGCTCAGGGTTACATTCAATAATCTCATCTTTTGCAATGCCATTACGAATACGCATTGATACATATGAAATGATTTCCGATTCGATTTTCAACAACATTTGCTGTACTTCAGGAGTGCCTAGCGCTGTTTCCTCTTCTATTAGTTTAGCAAACAGTAAATGTCGTTCGCGGAATTGCAGCATTTTCATCAATGCTGTATGCGCATTTTGCATAAAGCTTGCATTTGTATCAATTAGCCGATCTGTTTCGTGCTTCATTTCATTGATTAAATGGAATACCACTTCCTGAAACAGCTCTTCTTTATTTTTGAAAAACGTATAAATTGTCCCTTTCCCGACATTAGCAATTTTAGCAACTTGTTCAATCGTTGTTGCTTTATAGCCAAATAAAGTAAAAGACTTTGTTGCGCCCAGTAGAATTTCATGTCGACGATCCATAAATCCACCTCCTCAAAAAAAGTAGCATTCTAATAATTAATTTTAAAATCAAAAATGACCAGAATACCACATCGGTCATCCAGTCATTATTATACACCGTTCATTTCATTTTGCAATCAATTAATGTCCATGCTCATCTTTTTCTTCATCCTCTTCATCACCTTCATGGCTTGACCCATGTTCCATTGAATTCGAGCTTGTATCTTCGACTACTTTACTCATATCAGGATTTCCTACAATTAGCTTTTGCTTTGGCATAACATGCATTCCGCGAGCCGTCGTATGGGCAAACATATAATATACTCCATCATGACCGAATGTATAGTCAGCCATATATATTCCATCCTCTGTTAGTTGCCCGTCCAACATCTCTCCATCATCCCTAAACCCGGACTCCCATACTTCAAACTTTACTTCCTGTGCGTCATTCACAGCTTCTTCCTCCTGCGTGACACGTGCTGCAAGCTGAACGGCTTCTCCTGCGTTTAATTGCTCTGCAGTTTGAATTTGTACATCGACAAATGCCGGCACTTCAGCGGTATCTAGTGTTTCCACCTCTTCATCACCACAACCGAATAATACGAAAGGTACTGCAACTAAACTATATAACCATTTTTTCATCATTCTTCCTCCATTAAAGGGAACATGACACTTACGGCTGCCCCTTCACCTAATATACTTTTGATTTTCAATTTTCCTTTATGCTGTTTGACAATTTGCTCCACTATCGATAATCCTAGACCACTTCCGCCGTCTGATCGGCTCCGCGCTTTATTCACACGGTAAAATCGCTCCGTCACATGAGGCAGATCTTCAGGTGGAATACCTATCCCATAATCAGTAATCGTTAAAACTGCATATGATTCTACTATAGAAGATTCTACACGAATGCTAGAATGATCAGTTGAATAGTGTATTGCGTTTTCAAGGATGTTAATAAAAACTTGCTTTAGTTTTTCTTCATCACCAATGACAATTATTTCTTCATTTAATTGTTGAACAAATTGAATATTTTTTTCATTTGCCTTTTGTTGTACTAAACGAATGGCATCACGGATAGTTTCTGCAAAGACAAGCATATCAAAATACGATTCTGCCTGGCTGTCTTCCTTACGTGCCAGCTGCATGAGTTCATTCGTCAGGCGCTCCATCCTTGTAGCTTCTTTCGCAATTAACCGAATCGCTTCATCCCGCTTAGCTTCATCGATTATTCCTTTTTGTATGGCTTCACTATACCCTTTTACATAGCTAATCGGTGTACGAAGCTCATGTGAAACTGTTGCTAAAAAGGATTTTTGTGCTTCGTCATCTTGCTGAATTGCATCTGCCATTTGGTTGAAAGCGGAAGATAAATGCCCAATTTCATCATTTACTGAAACATTGACCCGTACATTGTAATCCCCAGCAGTCATTTGATTTACGGCATGCTGCAATGTGTCTAATGGCTGTAAAATTTTCCGCATTCCTTGATAGACGAAAAAGCCCGCTACAAGCAAAAACATAATTGCCCCTGTTATGAGTAAAATCACTTCTTCTTTTGCCAATTCCGAAATTTTGGCTAACGGATAATAGATGTAAAGAATGCCTTCTAGCCGATTTTGATCTGTAAACGGGAGAATGACTGATATTATTTGCCGATCAAACCGCTCCTCATATCCTATCTTTGTTACAGCATTCCCTAGCAGTAATTGTTTCCGCTCATCCGGTCCAATTAATGCATCATAGTCAATATCAAATGGCACACATGCACTTAATTCCCTCGGGTTTCGGACAGCGAATATTTCAAGATTAGACATTGCGGCAAACTGTTCAATATCGGCGATTAACTGATCCGATACTTTGCCTCCACTATATTTCGTCTGTAGCTTCTCACCTGTTTCAATCATTGTGCTTTTCGTATCTTCCACGTAAAGCTGTTCATATAAAAAGTTTGTAAATATGTACATAAAGATGATGGTTGCACTTAAAAATAACACCATTAATAGCCAGAGCTTTGAAGATATTTTTTTCATGTCGTATGTTCAAAGCGATAGCCTACACCCCATACTGTTTGGATGTATTCACTCGCTTCTTTCGATTTTTTGCTCAATTTTAGCCTCAATGTTTTAATATGAGTATCCACTGTACGAGCTCCACCTGCATAATCAATATCCCAAATTCGTTCCAAAAGTTGCTCGCGCGTATAGACGATACCCGGTTTTAACATAAATAAATGCAAAAGCTCAAATTCCTTTAAAGTTAACAATACGGCATCCTGTTCGATGTATACTTTCCGTGAAACTTCATCCATTTTTAAGATACCTCGGCGCAAGTATTGGATTGGTGGCTGTTCACTTACTGCTCCAACCCTTCTTAACACCGCAAATATGCGCGCGACTAATTCATCGGCAGTGAAGGGTTTGACAATATAATCATCGCCCCCTATCATTAGACCCTTTACCTTATCTTCGTTTGCATCGCGGGCTGTCAAAAAAATAATAGGAACTTTTGCCATAGCCTGCATTGCTTCACAAACAGCAAATCCATCTTCCCCTGGCATCATCACATCAAGCAAAACTAAATCCACCTGCTGCTGGGACAATATAAAATATGCTTCAGCGCCATTTGCTGCCTGCACCGTTTGAAATCCGGATTTCGTTAAAATAACATCGATTAATTGGCGCATATTTTCTTCATCATCTACTATTAAAATAGTTGTCAATGACTATCCCCCCTTACGAGCAATTGAAAAGGTCCCTCTTTTGTTTTAACCTGCTTTTGAATTTCACCATCATCTAAAAAATAAAGCGTATGATCATCATATCCCGCAACAACCAACTTATCCTGAAATTGGGCAACTGCAAATGGATTTGCCCCAATATCCTGTTGCCACAATATATCACCATCTGCCGTAACACGATAAATTGTATTGGAACCGTGGCTCGATACAATGATATCTTCATCCGCTTTCGAAAAAGCAATCGGCATTAAAGGCAGCGTGAACTCTCTATTTAACTGACCTGTACTTAAATTATATACACGGACGAATTTATTCGGTTTATTTCCAATTCCATGACCCCCAACCCATAATTCCTGATGCTCATGCGAGACATACAACCCTTGGGAAGATGTTGAAACTGGCCATTCATCGATTACCTCTAAGTTTTCTTTATGTACGACAGATAACACGGTATCTTTATAATTTATCACATATAAATAATCTTTCGACGCCGCCATTGACATTGGATAATTGCGCAACTTAACTTTTTTCTTGAGTTGCCCATTTTCGGTATAGCTTATTAGTTCATTTGTTTTGCCATTTGTTAAAAATAGTTGGCTCGTATCTTCATCATAATAACCATTTGTAATTCCTAATCCTACTTCAATGGACTTCACCTTTTTCCCAGATGAAAGCTGTAAAATATCCGCATGCTGCAATTGATAGCCGTATAGCAATACTTGATCAAATCCAATTAATACTGCTCCTGTATATCCTTTCTCGAAAACCCATGTCGTGATTAATTCACCTGACTGTCCGTAAAAGGTTAAGGAAGGCTGCAAAATATTAAGGGATGCAACAAAAGGTTGATGTGGATTAATATCTTCCATTCTTTCGCTATCACAACTAGCTAAAAGTAAAAGAACTATGCAACTAAAAAAATATATTATGATTTTTTTCATTGTCATTGCACCTCATCAATAAGCGTACTAAAAATATGTGAAATTTGCATGAAGCCAATAGGATAATTTTGTGAACGAATAAAGTAAATTCACACCAAAAAAGCTGCATTAAAAGCAATTATACTTTTAATACAGCGTTTTTGTTCAATTAACATATTGAGTGGTTAAATTGCCAACTTCGGCTCTAACAATTGCCCAAGCAGTAACTCCGCGGTTTCTCTCCCTTGTAGGACACAATCCGGGATACTAATGCCCTCATATGAACTTCCTGCCAAATAGACATTCGGGAATTCTTCATAAAACTGCTCCTTCATTGAAGACATGCGCAGCTGATGACCGATCGTATATTGGGGCATAGCTTCTTTCCAGCGAGCAACTGTCGTAAACAGCGGTTGTGCATCGAGTCCAACCGCCCGATTCAAATCCTGCAAAACAATTTTCTCAATTTCATTATCTGATAACTCTACGATAGACTCATCACCAACACGTCCAATATACACACGTATTAGTTCATGACCATTTGGGGTAATATTATCCCACTTCTGATGACTCCAAGTACAGCTTGTTATCGCAAAATGACTGTTACGCGAAACGAAGAAGTTAAGCGCACCTTCATACTTTTTTGTAGTCCCAGGTTTAAATGCCATCGTAACCGTTGCAATTGTTGCATAGTTCATTTCCGGCATTTGCTGCATAATATCAGAATCCGGGAAGACTTTTTTAGTCACATTAAATGGTGTTGTCATCACAACTTTATCGGCATCTATAGTAGTACCATCATTTAATGCAATCGATTGTGAATAATCGATATTATTTTCAATGCAATTTACTTTCAGTCCTTTAAGAATGGTCACATCGGTCAACGAGTTTTCCAATGTCTCAATTAAGGACTCCAATCCATTTACAAATGACTCATAATGAATTTCACCCGGTGTATCTACAAGCGCGTAAATTCCTTTACCTGTCTTTTTCATCCCAACCAATAAACTACGATAATCATTTTCAAGCTGATAAAATTGCGGGAACATCGATTGCATACTAACATGATCGACATCACCGGCAAATGTACCTGCCAATACCGGTTCCACCAAATTTTCTACAAGTTCTTTACCGAAGCGTCTACTGAAAAACTCACTAATCGGTTCGTCGGCTTCATGTGGTAATTTAGGTAAAAACAAATCCCCTGCTGCACGGAATTTCCCCATTAATGAAAGGACATTCGATGTCATAAACGAGAATATTTTAGGTGACCCTCCGAGTAAAATATTACTCGGAATTTGATGTAGCTTGCTACCAACTGCGATGAATGTTCGACCATTATTATTTTGAACTATTTCATGTTCGATCTTTAAATCACGTGCCAACTTACGGACACTGCTACCTGTATCAAAAAACGATTCAGGTCCACGTTCAATGATATATCCATCTTTACGCTCTGTATGGATTTTACCACCTAAGCGCAGGGACGCTTCGATTAGCACAATATCTATTGGTAAATTTTGCGCCTTCGTTTTTTGTTGTAAATAGTATGCCGTCGTTAAACCAGTGATTCCACCGCCAACGATAACAACCTTTCTCTTTTTTAAAGTCACCTTCATCATCACTCTCTATATTAATTCGCTATTTTCTTATTTATCGCTTCTACCATTGCGTCTATAAATAAAGGGTGCGTATTTGGCATTGTTGGTCGATAATAGCTTGCGCCAATCTCATCGCATACAACTTTACATTCAATATCATTATCATATAACACTTCTAAATGTTCTGTAACAAAGCCTACTGGAGTGTAGATGAATGCCTTATAACCTTTTTGTTCAAATAATTCTTTCGTTAAATCCTGTACATCCGGGCCTAACCATGGCTCAGGAGTTTGTCCGGCAGATTGCCAACCTACTTCAACATTTACAATATTAGAAGCATCCTTAATTAAACGAGCTGTTTCAACTAGTTGTTCTTCATACGGGTCACCAGCTAATTTGATTTTCTCTGGTAACGAGTGGTTTGAAACAATTAAACAAGCATTTGCACGCTCTTCTTCAGACATCTTTGCCAATTCTCCATTTACTGCTTCTTTCCAAAACTCAATGAATTTTGGCTCGTCATACCATGCTTCAACAGAAGTGATATTTAATGTACCACCCAATTTTTCAGCTGCTTCTTTTGCACGTCCGTTGTAAGATTTAATGGAGAATGTAGAGAAGTGTGGCGCTAAAACGATGGAAACCGCTTCAGTAATACCTTCTTTCACCATCGCTTCCACTGCATCTTCAACAAATGGTTCAATATGCTTTAAGCCGATAAATACTTTATATTCTACTTTGTCCTGAACTTCATTTAAACGGGCACATAAAGCGTGTGCCTGTGCTTCTGTCATCTTTGCAAGAGGTGAAATTCCTCCAATTGCACGGTAACGCTCTGTCAAATCATCAATATGCTCTTGGCTCGGCTTACGGCCATGACGAATATGTGTATAATAACGTTCAATATCTTCTTCTTTATATGGCGTACCATATGCCATTACTAATAATCCACGTACTTCTTTCATGTAAGATCACCTCTGAATGTTTTTAAACACGTTTTCATTTTAAGTTAGTTTTTTGATTAGCCGGGGGATAATGTTTTCACTGTGCTAACAGTGAAAACATTAAGTCATTCCTCCAATCCAATCAACTTTGTACTATATAGTTTTCTCACCTACAATAGTGAATAATCAAATTTTAATTTATCGTTTAATTACTATCGCTTTGCAATTTGTTCGCGGCTGTAGTCGTGTACAAATGCTGTTAGTCGTTTTAATACGGCTGGATCTACTTCCGGGAAGACACCGTGACCTAAGTTGAAAATATGACCGCCTGTATGTGCTAAACCTTGATCGACAATATCTTTTGCACGTGCTTCGATTACGTTCCAGTCCGCCAATAATAATGTAGGATCTAAGTTCCCTTGAACAGCCTTCGTTACACCACGTGCTTCTGCTTCACGGATCGGTAAACGCCAGTCCAATCCTACGACATCGATTGGCAGGTCATGCCATTCGTTAACTAAATGTGACGCCCCAACACCAAACTGTATTAAAGGTACATTTAAAGCACGTAATTCAGCAAAAATACGAGTCATTGTTGGCTTAATAAAAATACGGTAATCTTCCACATTTAATGCGCCCACCCATGAATCGAAAATTTGAATAGCCTTTGCACCGGCTTCTACCTGTGCTGTAATATCCGCGATAATCATGTCAGCTAATTTATCCATTAGCGCAATCCAAGCTTTTGGCTGTGAAACCATAAAGGATTTTGTTTTTGCATAATTACGGCTTGGACCACCTTCAATCATATAACTTGCCAGTGTAAACGGAGCACCGCCAAAGCCGATTAACGGAACATTTAACTGCTCTTTTGTTAACATTTTAATCGTTTCTAAAACATAAGGTGTATGCTCTTTTGCATTAAACTCACGCAAATTTTCTACATCGGCTACAGAACGAATCGGGTTAGAAATGACCGGTCCAATACCCGCTTTAATTTTTACATCTACTCCCATACCCGGTAAAGGGGTTACAATATCTTTATAAAGAATGGCAGCATCTACGTTGTATTGTTCAACGGGTAAACGTGTAACATATGCACATAGTTCCGGTTGCATTGTAATCTCTTCTAATGAATATTTTTGTTTAATTTCACGATATTCTGGCTGCGAACGACCTGCCTGGCGCATAAACCAAACTGGCGTATGTTCTACTTGTTCACCGCGAGCAGCACGTAATAATGTATCATTAAATTTCATCATGTTTGATTTCTACCCCTTAAAATAAATTCATTTTTATTCTGTACTTTTAAAAAAACGTCATTGATATCCATTATCGACTATAAGCTTTTCAAGGATAATTGTATAGATTACTTCTTTAAATGTCATAAAATTGTCCTTTCTGCTATAGAACTTTTTGACAAATAGCTTGAACATCTTTATAAATGGAAATAATAGAACCAATTACGTTTACGTAATCAAACCCCTAAATAAAGAAAAGGAGGTCATATCCATGAATTTTTATGTAACTTCAGGTACACCTGACTATATGGAAAAGTTAGTCGAAAAAAACGCTAAGCACCCGCTCATCTTATTACACGGAAATGGTAACTCTGTTGTATTACATGAAACCGATAAAAAGTCTATTTTTGCTGTACCCCGTAATTTCGAAGTCATTGCACAAAAGGGACAATTTGAGCAGAAGGGCTATTTTACTTTTTACAATATGCCCATTATGTCAGATGAACGTCCTGTTTTCGAGAAAAAAGCTCTCGACGTTATTTCTTCATTAAATACAAACGACGGTGTCATTGCATATCGCTTACTCCGTCCGATCAAAGCAGATACGTATTTATTTATTATCCAGTGGGGTGGACCTGCTTCCTATGAAGTATGGAAAAATAGCAACGAGTATAAAACTTCATTTTCCCCAGTATTCGAAGGAACAACTCTAGCTTTGCAGTCAATGTTTAACGCATCAGCATATATTACGACATACAGTGCCCCATCAAAAGAATAATGCTTTTTTGGAGTTATCTCTCCTATGAAGGTAACTCCTTTCTTATTTAAAGGAGGAAATACATTGGCTAAGCAGTTACATATTTTTATTGCGTTTTTCAGATCGGGATTACTTGGCTTTGGTGGTGGCCCAACTACAATCCCTCTTGTACATAAAGAAGTTGTTAAAACTTATGAGTGGATGACAGATGAGGAATTTTCTGATGTTATATCAATTGGAAATACTTTACCTGGTCCGATTGCTACAAAGATGGCTGGTTATATTGGTTTTCGGGTAGGTGGATGGCTAGGACTCATAAACGCATTAGTAGCAACCGTTCTTCCAACTGTCATCCTTTTAATATTATTGCTTGGTTCACTAAAGCAATTTAGCGAATCTGATTTCGTAAATGGTATGACAAATGGGGTTATTCCCATTGTTGCCGTGATGATGGGTGTTTTAACATGGGATTTTATAAAAAAGTCAAAAGCATCCCTTGGTATTAAATTGGCTTCGATTATTTTTATTGTAAGCTTCATTGCTATTATTGTATTAAATATTCATCCCGGATTTGTTATTGCTGCTTTATTAATAATCGCACTTGCTCTTCCTGTTAAAGGAGGAAACATATCATGACCTATTTCCACTTATTTTTAGCATTTTTCTTCCCAAATATTCTTGCTTACGGTGGCGGTCCGGCAGCAATTCCATTAATCGAGCATGAAGTTGTACAAAAATACGGTTGGATGACGAAAACAGAATTCAGCGAGTTATTCGCACTTGCCAACTCATTACCTGGACCAATCGCAACCAAAATGGCAGGTTATATCGGTTTTGAAGTGGCCGGCGTTTTAGGAAGTATTGTTGCACTATTTGCAACAGTAGCACCCTCCCTCGCACTTATGCTGTTATTATTAAACTTATTATATAAGCATCGTCATTCTGTACGTGTAAAGCGTTTGTCTAGTTATGTATTGCCGGCTATTGCAATCTTAATGCTTTCTCTGACATTTGATTTTGCAAAAACTTCTTATGAATTAAATAATCTTATTCCTACAATTCTATTACTAGCTGCAAGTTATTTTGCTTTGGAGAAATTTAAAATTCACCCTGCCTTTGTCATTTTAGCCGGTCTATTAATTGGGGGATTGTTTTTATAGGATTATAGTGTAAACAAAGAGGTTGGAACAGAAGTAGAAATTTCATTGAATAAGGAAAAGCCCTTATTTAAAAACGGATATTTTATAAAATTGATTGGAATGGAGGGCGACTCCTGAGACTACAGGCTCAGGCCGTGCCCGCGGAAAGCGTCCCGGAATGAAAATCAATTTTTACGCCAGCAAAAAAATGCCATTTTTCTCCCTGAGAAAAATGGCATTTTTGGCTTATGTCCAGTCTATTGTTGTGCTATCAAATCTATTTAGACATGCGTATTGTTAATTCACTTACGCCAATAATCACAACCGGAATAATGTAAAATTGCGGTTGCATGACAGCACATAGCGTCACAATTATTGCTTGTACAATACTTAATTGACGGAGCAACTTTGCGACTGCCTGCTTTCTCGTATCTTTCGGAATTGGATAAAGCATATCCATTCGGAAATCCCCTGCTGACATCAACGCATATTTAAGTTGTAAAGTAGTTGCAAATGCCAAAGCACCGACAACAATCCAAGTTACAAACGGAATTGTTATAAACATAGCAATAATCGCCGAAATGACAGTTAGGCGTACCCATAGGTAGAAATGGTCATCTGTTCGAATAAATGTACGGTAAATTAAGAAAGCCTGTGTATTTTCTTTTTTAAAACTAATCGCCTTATAAGCAATATCCAACCAAGCACGGCGTTTTACCGATCCCTTTAGATGCGGAACATCTGTAAAGTAATTCGCAAAACGATAAAAGCTCATCATGCGGTTTTGCTCAAGCCGAATAAAATGTTCATATGGCACCGGATTGTTTTGCGTTCTTTTCTGAAGCGTAAAGTTATAAAATCCAAGCATAATCAGGAATACAATACCGATTAAACCGTTAGTTAGCATCATTTGAATGGCCAAAATCGAGATGACTATTCGAACAACCCGATCCAACCCAATTGAATGTCCACGATTCACATATCTATAATAAAATTCCCCGCGCACATTAAACCATTTCAAAATCGCGATAAATAAAACATTCATCCAAATTTCTGCTGCAGAAAGCTCGGTTACGGCCTTTAATAATGGAATCGCGATAATACATAATGCGACTGGCACCAAAACTTGCGACCAAAATGTCCAGTTCATCGCTTTTTTAAAGTAGCCGGGCATTTGACTTTCAAGTGGCAATAAATATACTTGGTCCGGCTCTTTTATTAATGTTACCGGTCGGCTAAATGCTAAGAGTGCCCCAATCATAATGGCAATAATCCACTCAGCCGGAAAATCTGTAGGTACAACTTTTAGCCATTCACTGTATTGATAGCCCCCTGCTCCAGCAATAAAAACAAGAACAATTGCAATATGCCCCGTAAAGACGAAGCGCATATATTTCATCACTTCGCCGATGTAATGCTCAAAGCGCTTGGCCCATACATTATGCATGTTGTTCATTGTCCTGCTCCTTTGTCATCGCAATGTACAAGTCATCCAATGTTGCAGACTGCATGCCGAAAGCTTTACGTAAATCATCCATTGTCCCTTGTGCCCGTACTCTTCCTTCATGCAGAAGGATGATGCGGTCACAATGCTTTTCGGCAGTAGATAAAATATGTGTCGACATTAAAATCGAGGCCCCTGTACGCTTCTTTTCATCCATTTGATCCAGTAAGGATTGAATACCAAGTGGATCCAACCCAACAAAGGGCTCATCGATAATATAAAGGCTCGGGTTGACTAAAAAAGCACACATAATCATTACCTTTTGGCGCATCCCTTTTGAGAAATGCGATGGGAACCAATTTAAACGCTTTTCCATGCGAAATTCCTTTAATAGGCTTTCAGAACGTTCATTTAATGTCTTTTCATCTATTCCATAGGCCATTGCTGTTAATTGTAAATGTTCTTTCAATGTTAGTTCTTCGTAAAGGACAGGCGTTTCCGGAATATAAGAAAAACTGGAACGGTATTTGTCCAAATTCTCTTTTAGCGTCACTCCGTTTAGGCGTATTTCTCCAGAGCGAGGTAAGAGTGTTCCTATTATATGTTTGATTGTCGTACTTTTCCCGGCACCATTTAATCCGATTAATCCAACAAGCTCACCTTTTTTTATTTCAAATGATAAATCTTTTATTACAGGTTTTTTCGTATAACCACCTGTTACATTTTGCAATTGTAAAATTGTCACAGTCGTCACTCCTCTTTTCTAAATTAAGTTTATCAAATGCTCATGAAGTTGAACACTGAATGAATCAGACAATTCTTTAAACGTTTAATACAAATCCTTTACATAAAGTAGTTTTCCAAATAATCTATGATAAAATAAAGAAAAATAATAGAAAAAGGAGATAAAAAAACCAATGAACGATTGCTTATTTTGTAAAATTATCGCTGGTGAAATTCCAAGTTTGAAAGTTTATGAAGACGATCATGTATTTGCTTTTATGGATATTGCCCCATTAACTAAAGGCCATACATTACTAATTCCTAAAACGCATTGCAAAGATTTATTCGAAATGCCTGAGGATGTTGCACGTAATTTATATGCAGCAGCACCAAAAGTGGCAAATGCGATTAAAGCAGCGTTTAATCCAACTGGTATGAACACGATTAACAATAATGGTGCAGCTGCTGGACAGACTGTATTTCATTATCATCTTCATTTCGTACCGCGCTATGACGAGACAGACGGCTTAGTCGTTGAATGGAACAGTCGTCAACAGGATTTTCAGGCGGATGTACTAGCAAACCTTTCGGAGCAGATTAAAGCACATTTATAAACTCATCCAATGATACCAGCATCTTTTCCATACAAAATGCTGGTTTTTGTATGAACTAATTTGCCTCTCCATCCTAAATCCTATTTTAAATGTTTATTGGTAGATGGATTGGGAAAAAGATTTGGATATAGAAATATTAAAAAGTGAGGGAAACATTATGAAAGTAAAATCATTTTTATTAGGGGTCACAACAGGAATTGTCAGCGGTGCTGCAGTTATTTTATTTTCCACACCACAATCAGGTACTGAATTAAGGAAAAACCTTATAGCCAATACTAAAAATATTAAATCTAAACTTCATGAAGTACAAGGCGAATTGAATAATGTAAAACAATCCATTACAACTTTAAAGGCAGAAGCCCAGAATAATATGCCTAGTATAATAAATGAATTAAAAGATAATTTAGCATCTTTTAAAACGGAAATCGAGCCAGAAACAGCATTACTAAAACAAGAAATTGAAAATTTACAGAATTCTATAAGTGAAATCGAGAAAAATATCCCTTCAAACAAAAATAACGCCCAATGAGCAAATATTATCACGTAGCACTTTAGTACTTGTCCTATTTACAAAAACAGTTAATTAAATCCTAAAATTATCTTTTTGTAGTATATTTCAAGCAATGTTCAATTATTCCATTTTTCTAACTTTAAAGTCTTTTCTTTTATTGCTATAATATTTTTATAATGATAATGAAAGAAGAAGGTGATTGCTTTGACAGAAGATTTATACTCACAAAGAGAGGCTATGCTGTTCAGCCAAAGAGTCGCGCAGCTATCAAAAGCTCTTTGGAAAGCTATTGAAAAAGATTGGCAAACATGGATTAAACCTTTCGATTTAAACATTAATGAACATCATATTTTATGGATTTCATATCATTTGAAAGGCGCCTCGATTTCGGATGTAGCTAAATTCGGCGTCATGCATGTATCTACTGCTTTCAACTTTTCAAAAAAATTGGAAGAACGTGGATTACTCACTTTCTCAAAACGTGATGAAGACAAACGTAATACATATGTCGAGTTGACTGAAAAGGGCTCTGAACTTATTTTACGTATGTATGACCACTATCACGATACAGAGCATTCTATTTTATTAGGTGCGTTGCCATTAAAAGAACTATATGGAAGATTCCCTGAGTTTTTAGATGTAATGGCTGTTATTCGCAATATTTACGGTGATGACTTCATTGAAATTTTCGAACGCTCTTTCTTTAATTTTAAAGAGACACTGGACGATTCAGGAAAACCGAGTATACCAACTACTTAAATAATTCAATTAAAAGAAATGCCGTCAATTTAAATTGGTGACATTTCTTTTTTCTTTCATTATAGTTAGTTTAATGTTTAAATCTTAATATTTAATGGAAAAATAAAGTAAATCGTTATCCATTTTGTTTTAGGGGGGGTAACATGCATTGTTGGAAAACGATTAATATTGAACGCGAATACGGTACAACACGATTATTTTTATTGGGAATAACGCTTTTCATACTGGTTTTTTGCTTTTCATACATTGCATTTAGTTTTAACTTCAATGGTCAGCATATTGATCATTATTTGTGGTTAGTTTTCTTAGCAATACCGTTTCTTTATCCTTTACACAAATTTTTGCATTATATCGCTTTATTTCAATATAAAAAATCACTTATACTTCGATTGAAAATCCAATATTATTTTATTCCAGTCATTAATATGCGCTTAGAAAATGGTATCCCAAAAAAATCCTATATTTTTGCATTGGTTACGCCTTTTATCATAATTAATACATGCTTAGTAATCGGGGGCTTTTCAATTCCCCAATATGCACATTACTTTAGCGGACTGCTTGCGTTACATTGCAGTATTTGTCTTATGGATTTTTTATATGTGAAAAATTTAATGTCTGCACCAAACAATGCTATAATTGAAGAGACGCCAAGAGGTTATGAAATTTTAGTACCACTTGATTTATAGTTTTTATTGACGCTTTAGAGGGGAGGAATAAATTTGTTACTACTCGTTGTCATCTTATTTTCAGTAATATACTTATTCCAAATAAATCGAATGACTGCTGCCTTATGTAGTCGCCGTGAAATTCCAGAAGAAAAACAACCAAAAATTTTCCGTACGATAAATGTTCTAATTACAATTTTACTCGTAAGTTTGTATGTTGAAGTGCTGCTTGCTGTCTAAATGAATCTGTATTCAATTGAAAAGTGGTAAAAATCGAAAATTCGATTTTTACCACTTTTTTTTTTAGTAAATAAACGCTGCGCCTACGATAATTAACAAGATAAATAAAACAACTAAAAGCGCAAATCCAGAGCCATTACCGTAGCCTCCGCCGTTATAACCTCCGCCGCCCATAACTTGCCACCTCCTTTCCTTTCCTTTCCTAATTATCGTATGCACTTTCTTTCACGTAACTTGGGCACTCATTTCCATGCAACCATTTTTGTTTTTAATTCGTTTATGTTATAGTTACAATTGCATAAAAGTTAAGTTAGGGGCGTATTCACATGAAAAAAACTCTTTTCGCATTAACAGTTGCAGCTTCAATAGGTTTAGCTGCATGTAGTAATCCTGGAGATGAAGTTGTCGTATCAACAAATGTAGGCGACATTACTCAAGAGGAATTTTATAACTCAATGAAAGACATTGCTGGGGATCAATTATTACAGCAAGTTGTAGTTGAAAGAATTTTAAATGATAAATATAAAGTGACAGATGAAGAAATCGAAAAGGAATTAGCTACTGTAAAAGAGCAGTATGGCGAAGGCTACGAAGCTGCATTAGCACAGAGCAATTTAACGGAAGAAATGCTAAAAACAAATATCCGTTTCACTTTGTTACAACAAAAAGCTACTGAAGATGTTGAAGTAACTGATGAAGAAATCCAAAAATATTATGACCAAGCTTCTCAAGAATTGAATGCCCGTCATATTTTAGTTGAAGATGAAGCAACTGCAAATGAAATCATCGAAAAGCTAAATGCTGGTGAAGATTTTGCAGAATTAGCTAAAGAGTTTTCAACTGATCCAGGTTCTGGTCAACAAGGTGGAGATTTAGGCTGGTTCACAGTCGGTACGATGGTGCCTGAATTCAATGATGCAGCTTATGCATTAAAAGTTGATGAAATCAGTAAACCAGTACAAACTCAACACGGTTTCCACATTATTCAAGTACAAGAAAAACGTGCTGTTAAAGATTACGGTACTCTTGACGAGAAAAAAGAAGAAATCCGTGAATCAATCGTTGCCACAAAAGGTGATTGGAACGCAAAAATGGCTGAATTAATTAAAGGCGCTAAAATAGATGTTAAAGATGAAGATCTAAAAGACGCATTTTCTAGCTTTACTGCTGAATAATTACTACATGAAAAATGCGAGACCCGTGGTTAAAATGGGTCTCGCATTTTTTAGTTTTTCTTTACGAATTCAGATTTTAGTTTCATTGCACCAAAGCCATCAATTTTACAGTCAATATTATGATCGCCTTCCACAAGACGAATGTTTTTAACACGAGTACCAATTTTTAGCGTTGATGAGCTCCCTTTTACTTTTAAATCTTTAATAACTGTAACGGTATCCCCATCTGTTAAAAGATTTCCATTAGCATCGCGAGCAACTATTCCTTCTTCTACTTCTTCTGCTGTTTGGGACCACTCATGTGCACATTCTGGACATACGTAATTTTGTCCATCTTCATACGTATACTCCGAGCCACATTCAGGACACTTTGGTAATTGTTCCATTTCATATAACCTCCAGTCATTCATCTCCTCTATACTGGCATAAATATAGCCTTTAAACAAGTTCAGGACGAGATAATATGATTCACAAAATTATGTTATGTCTAAGTTAAAGCTAATTCTCTTAAACACGAACATTAGTATTTCATATTGTACAAAAATTCTTATATTTGTCGTTAGTTCTTCTCATTTATGCTTTTCAGGAAAAGAATTCAAAGAATTTTCACACATTTATAAGAAAAGAGTATATTATCTATTTATACGAATTAACTAACATAAGGAGTGTTTCCATTGACGATAACAACAAAACGCGCATATAACTTTAATGCAGGTCCATCTGCATTACCACTTGAAGTTTTACAAAAAGCACAAGCAGAACTAATTGATTTCAAAGGTACTGGCATGTCAGTAATGGAATTAAGTCACCGAAGTGCAGCATTTGAAGAAGTACATAATGAAGCCATTGCACGTCTACGGAAGTTATATGAAATACCGGAAAACTATGAAGTATTATTTTTACAAGGCGGAGCAAGCCTACAGTTTTCCATGATTCCAATGAACTTCTTAAAAGAAGGTCAAAAAGCGAGCTATATTCAAACTGGTGCTTGGTCAGAAAAGGCTTTTAAAGAAGCGGCATTATTCGGTACACCAGTTTTAGCGGCAAGTTCAAAAGAAAATAACTATAAAAATATCCCTGCTCTTTCAGACATCCAAATTGATAAAGATTCTGCATATGTTCACCTAACATCAAACAATACGATTTTCGGTACTCAGTGGAAGACATTCCCTAACACAGGTGATATTCCATTAATTGCAGATATGTCTTCTGATATTTTATCTAAAAAAGTAGATGTTTCGAACTTTGCAATGATTTATGCAGGGGCACAAAAAAACCTTGGTCCATCTGGTGTAACAGTAGTAATCATTCGTAAAGACCTATTAGAAAGTGCAAATTCTAACATTCCTACAATGTTAAAATACACAACGCATTCTAAAAATAATTCTTTATACAATACACCCCCTACTTTCGGAATTTACATGTTAGGTGAAGTTTTAAAATGGATGGAAGAACAAGGTGGCTTAGAAGTTATAGAACAACGTAACGAGGAAAAAGCAAAATACATTTATGATGCAATCGACAACTCAAACGGCTTCTACTTTGGGCATGCAACAAAAGAATCCCGTTCATTGATGAATATTACTTTCCGCGTTGCTGACGAAGAGCTGGAAAAGAAGTTTTTAGCTGAAGCAAAAGAAGCTGGATTCGTTGGTTTAAATGGTCACCGTTCTGTAGGTGGCTGCCGCGCTTCTGCATACAATGCTGTACCAGTAGAAACTTGCTTGACCCTTTCTGAATTCATGGTTAAATTCCAGGAAGACAACCAATAAAATTTACTAAAGTGAAAATGCTCCCTAATATTATGGGGGCATTTTTGTCTATATGGGGGTAGAATGTTGAAAAAATGGCATTATAGTTGGATTATATTAGCTGTAACATTTATATCTATTATTGTAGCTGGTATTATCCGCTCATCAGCTGGGGTATTCATTAATCCTTTTGAGCAAGAGTTTGGCTGGAGCCGCCCCTCTATTTCAATGGCTTTTGCTGTATCTTTATTTTTATATGGATTTTCGGGTCCTTTTATGGCTGCATTCGTTGAAAAGTACGGCTTAAAGCGTATGATGCTTGGATCAATGACGTTGCTTTCGCTCGCATTAGCCAGTACCTTCATCATGCAAAAAGAATGGCAGCTAATACTTATATGGGGCATCATGATGGGGATTGGCTCTAGTTTATTCTTAACAGTATTAAGTACACAAGTTGCCAATCGCTGGTTCGTTAAACGTAGAGGGCTGGCAGTAGGGATTTTAACCGCCGCAACTGCTACAGGACAATTAATATTGTTGCCGGTACTTGCGGCTTTAGTAGACCGTTATTCGTGGCAAGCAGCCATTGCTTTAATTTTTGTATTAAGTCTCTTGATGATCATCATCATCTCTATATTTATGTACAGCTATCCGATTGAAAGACAGATCGCTCCTTATGGTCATGATGGTCTAGTAGAGCCGGTTCGCTCGACAGGAAATCCTTTTGCTATGGCAATATCTTCACTTATTGAAGGATTGAAGGCGAAGGAATTTTGGCTCTTGGCAGGTAGTTTTTTTATTTGTGGTTTATCGACAAGTGGTTTAATAGGGACTCACTTCATTTCATATTGCATTAGCTTTGGCATCCCTGTCGTTACAGCGGCCGCAATGTTGTCCTTTATGGGTATATTTGATTTAATCGGTACTACATTATCAGGCTGGTTATCCGATCGGTTTGATAATCGGTGGTTACTATTTTGGTATTATTCATTACGAGGATTTTCGCTACTCGCACTTCCCTATGCACTTTCCACAGGTTCCTATGCATGGCTAATGATTTTTGCCATTTTTTATGGGCTAGATTGGATTGCAACCGTCCCACCGACAATTGGCATAACACGCCAACGCTTCGGTATAGAAAAAAGCGCAATGATGTACGGTTGGATGGTAGCATTTCACCAAGTTGGGGCTGCAGTAGCTGCCTACTACGGGGGGGTATTCTACAGCGCATTTGGCTCATATAAAATGGCCTTTTTGCTGGCAGGAGGATTTTGTTTCCTCGCAAGTCTATTTGTCATTCTTTTAAAAAAACAACCGCAATTAAAAGAAGCATGAGCCAAGGTTTGGCTCATGCTTTTTCTTATATCGTTGGTTTGTAAAATGAACGATTGTCCAATGGGAATAAACGCTCTGTAAATTCTCCTGGTTTTGTTTTATCCAGGGCACGTGTAAGCATATTCATTTTCGCATCAATATTATCAATGTAATGCAAAATTTCCGCTTCCTGAATCATTGGCTTTTTAGGGCTGCCCCATTCTTCTTTTCCGTGATGGCTCAACACTAAGTGCTGCAGTAACATCACTTCTTCGCCTTCTATTTTTAGTTCATGTGCAGCTTGACCAATTTCATTGACCATTATGGAGATATGGCCAAGTAAATTCCCTTCCACCGTATACATTGTACCGACAGGACCACTTAATTCAATTACTTTACCAACATCATGTAAAATAACACCTGCATATAACAAGTCACGATTCAATGTTGGATATAAATCACAGATTGCTTCGCTTAATTTCAACATTGAAACGACATGGTCAATTAAACCTGATGCATAATCGTGATGGTTTTTTGTCGCTGCTGGGAAAATGATTAATTCATCTTGAAACTTTTTCACGATATAGCGTGTGAGACGTGAAATATTTGGATTTTGAATTTGGAAGAAATATTGATTTAATTCTTCAAATAATTGTTCTTTAGGAATAGCGGATGTTGGCAATAAGTCGCTAATCTGAACACCTTCTTCTTCACGTGTCGGGCGAATTTGCTTTACACGTAACTGGTTCTTTCCACGATAATCGTGAATCTCTCCACCGACTTTAACAATTACCTGAGCCCGATATAAATTTTCATGTTCTTCATTTGTATCCCAAAGCTTTGCTTCAATATCTCCGCTCCGGTCTTGTAAAATGAGTGACATGAAAGGTTTACCAACTGTCGTTACACCTTTTTTCGCTTCTTTAATTAGTAAATATTGATCTACTTGGTCACCCGGTTGGAGTTTTGTAATTCCATTCACAAGCAATCTCCCCTTTATAACTCTATTACAATTTATTGTAACATGTATATGCAATACTTATCGATTAAAAGACTATATTACCGTTCATCTAAATGACATTACTTTCGTCTTTTTTCTACAAAACAAGCATTATTTCGTGAATTATCCGAAAATTTCTAGTATAATTATATTATCTTGCTTATAAAGGGTGGTTTAAATGGAGAATTATCGTTTTACTGCATTTGAAAAAACAGGAGAAACTTTATTCGATGAAGTATGGACTTTTGCAAACGATGACGCTGCAAAAATCGATGGCCAGAAGCAAATCGAAGAAAAAGGTATTGCTGAAAAAACGCATCGATTAGTAAACTCATCTGGCAAATTAATTTTATTCCACGTGTAAACTAACCGTACATAAATCGGAGGTGCCCTATCATGTAGGGCATTTTAATTTTATCTAATTACTCTTTTTTACAAAAGATCTGTATTAAAACTAAAAATCCACCATTTTGCGGTTCAGCAAAATAGTGGATTTTTCATTGCAAATTATTTACCTATAAACTGTGGCATACGTTTTTCTACAAATGCTTTAATGCCTTCTAAATGATCTGTTGTTTGTCGCATCTTCACTTGTCCCTCTGATTCACCCTTCAGAATTTCATCCAATTGTTCAAGATTAGAAGCATGTAAAATACACTTCGTTTCAATCATTGCTAGAATTGGAGATGCCAGTACTTTCCCAACGAGCTGATCAACTGTTTCTAATGCCGTCCCATCTGGACAACTATAATCAATTAGACCTAACGATAATGCCTCATCTCCATTCATTACTTTCCCTTCCCAAATCATTTGCTTAGCTTTTACTGTACCAAGACGTTCCTTCATAAAGAAGTGGCCGGCACCGTCCGGTATTAAACCAATACCGATAAAGTTCATCGCTAGTTTACTTGATTGTTCTGCAACAATAATGTCACTTCCTAGTGCCAGACTAAAGCCCAAGCCAGCAGAAGCACCATGGATTTGTGCAATCGTAATCATCGGAAGCGTGTAATATGCTCTGACTAAACGTGCAATATCATCCATTATCGTACCAAAGTCAGAAAAATCATTCGAGGCAACCATCCTCTTCACATCGCCTCCAGCTGAAAAGACTTTCCCTTCTCCTTTAATTATCAGAATTTGGACGTCCTTTTCATTATGTAACGCTTCGAAGCAATCGGCCAATTCCCGCATCATTGTAAAATCCATTGCATTCATCGCATTCGGACGATTTAATGTTAATGTTGCTTTTCGTTCTGCTATTTCCAATTTAATCGTTTCAAAGTTCATTTCCATACACCCCTTATAAATGAATAATCATTCATTTCGACATAACTAAATGATATCCCTTTAATTTTTCAAAACCAATATTAATAAAAGTTTGTGTGATTGGCTCAAGCTCTGTCACACTGTATGTTTCAGCGCCTGACCTTATTACATTTAGGTCATACTCGAATACTTATGGGAAACAGCTAAATATTTTCCTACTTGCAAGCCTGTAAACAAGCAACCCCCTAAAAACGTTCCTTCCAACGAACGATAGCCATGTATACCTCCACCACCAAACCCACTCACTTCACCTGCAGCAAAAAGTCCTGGTATAGGATTTCCGTCCTCATTAAGTACTTGCCCATTTAAATTTGTTTGTAATCCTCCTAATGTTTTACGAGTCAGAATATTTAAGCGTACCGCAATTAATGGTCCTGCTGCAGGATCCAATATTTTATGAGGTTTTGCAGCACGAATTAATTTATCCCCTATATAATTTCTTGCGCCATGTAATGCGGTAATTTGTGCATCCTTTGAAAACAAATTCTCAATTTCACGATCGCGTGCCAAAATCTGTTCTTTAATATGCAGGAAGTCGAGTAAATCACTCCCTACAAGCTTATTCATTCCTTCTACTAAATCTTTTAAACTATCGCCAATTACAAAATCTTCGCCATTCTCCTTAAAATCCTGAACTGCTTTTGGAGGCCCTGGTAAAATACGTTTCAATACATCTTTAATACTCTTTTTTGTCAAATCCATATTCTGCTCTGAACCTGATAAAGCGAATTCTTTTTCAATTATTTTTTCTGTCAAAATAAACCATGAAAAATCATATCCAGTGTTTTGTATCGCTTCGAGAGTACTTAATGTATCAAACCCAGGGAAATTTGGTGCAGTAAAACGGTTTCCTAATGCATCAAACCACATTGATGAAGGTCCAGGTAATATGCGAATACCATGATTATTCCAAATAGGATCCCAGTTTTTCAGCCCTTCCGTATAATGCCACATACGGTCTCGATTAACGATGCGCCCCCCTGCTTGTTCTGTAATCTCCAACATTTTACCATCTACATAGGCTGGAACTCCTGCCACCATATTTTGGGGCGGTGTCCCGAGTCTTGAAGGCCAATTTTTCTTCACCAACTCAATATTTGCTCCAATTCCACCACTTGCTACTACTACTGCATCTGCGAAATACTCAAATGAATCTACCACTACTCTCGAGCTTTCTTCACCACGTCGAATAATGCTATTTTCCAAAACATTTCCCCGAATACCTGTAATGTTCCCATCTTCAGTGATCAGCTCTGTTACTTGATGGCGCGGCAAATAGGTAATATCTCCTTTATCAGAGGCATTTAACACTTTATTTGCAAACGGTTCAACCAGTGCAGGACCTGTCCCCCATACGATGTGAAAGCGCGGAACAGAATTGCCATGCCCCCCTGCTAAAGAGCCGCCTCGCTCTGCCCAACCAACGACCGGGAAAAAATTAATGCCTTGGGATTTTAGCCAGTTGTATTTCTCTCCTGCAGCAAAATCGATATATGCTTTTGCCCATTCATACGCCCAATGATCCTCATCCTCTAAACGGTCAAAGCTTGCAGAACCACGCCAATCCTGCCATGCAAGCTCTTTGTTGTCTTTAATTCCTAACCTTCTTTGCTCAGGGGAATCAACTAAGAATAATCCACCAAATGACCAAAATGCTTGCCCCCCAATTGAATTTGCCGGCTCCTGATCGACAAGCAGTACCTTTTTCTTCGCGTCGATTAGCTGACAAGCTGCCGTTAATCCAGCCAACCCTGCCCCAATAACGATTACATCATAATGCATATTTTACTCCCCCTTTATATGTACATATGTATTACCACTTCGAGTTATTTTACATTTTACCTTCTATTTATTTTCCAATTTTAAAAAGGCATTTTTTTAAACGTGACAAAATTATGTCACAAAATAAAAAAATAAATTTTAATGATAATTTTGAAACGCTATAAATTTTCTGTAAATTCAATTAAATCTTATTATATCAACATCGTTAGCGCTTACATAGGAAATTATAAATCCGAACATTCATTTGATAATCAATTGAAATAGTTCGCTTTAAAGGACTTATTTATTAAACAAAAAGAAAATTACTCAAATTATTCTAAAAACTCCGTTGACAAAGGTGAACAATCGGGTTTATGATGTTATCAACTTAAACACAGCAAAATATAACGATAGAGACATGCTTTTCGAATGTATTACCAAAGAGAGCTGATGGTTGGTGTAAATCAGTGTATGCTTCGAATTCGCTCCACTCTTGAATAGAATAGCTGAAATTTATCAGTAGGTTATTCCGTCCCATGCACGTTACGCATATGGATAAGGTTGTACATATATTTTCCGAAATATTATGGCAACGAATAAGGGTGGTACCGCGATTTGTTTAATGAATGCCTTTCGCCCCTTACGTTACACGTAAGGGACGGAAGGCTTTTTTTTGTTGAATCAATTCAGTAAATTAATAAAGAAATTAGAGGAGAGATTTTATTATGACAACAGAAGTAATCGAACAAGATACAAAAACAATTAATGTATTTATTGCAGATCCGCTAAGTGATGACGGTATTTTCCCATTACGCCAAGAAACAGAACTAGATTTGAATATTATTGTTGATACAGGTTTAGCACCTGAGGAATTAATGAAAAAAATAGTAGATGTTGACGTATTGCTTGTTCGTTCTCAAACTACTGTTACACGCGAAGTAATTGAAAAAGCGAAAAACTTAAAGCTTATTGGTCGTGCTGGTGTAGGTGTTGACAACATTGATTTAAATGCAGCAACTGAACATGGAATTATCGTTGTAAATGCCCCAGATGGTAATACAAACTCTGCTGCTGAACATACAATCGCAATGATGACGTCACTTGCACGTTTTATTCCACAAGCGTTCAACACATTAAAAAATGGAAAATGGGATCGTAAATCATACGTAGGTGTAGAGCTTAAAAACAAGACACTTGGTGTTATCGGTATGGGACGTATCGGGGCAGAAGTAGCCTACCGTGCTAAAGGCCAACGCATGAACGTTATCGCATATGATCCATTCTTAACGGAAGACCGTGCAAAAGAATTGGGTATAACAAAGGGTACTGTGGATGAAGTATGTGCTGCAGCTGATTTTGTAACAGTTCATACGCCGTTATTACCAGAAACACGTAATATCATTAACAAGGAACGTTTTGCAATCATGAAAGACGGTGTTCGCATTATCAACTGTGCGCGCGGCGGCATTATTAACGAAGATGATTTATACGATGCTATTGTCGAAGGTAAAGTAGCTGGTGCTGCACTGGACGTATTTGTTCAGGAACCGGCAACAGATCATAAGCTATTAACATTGCCACAAGTCATTGCTACACCTCACCTAGGTGCATCTACAGTAGAAGCACAAGAGTCAGTTGCAGTTGACGTATCTAACGACATTATTAAGTTCTTTAAAACAGGTACAGTTACAAACCCTGTAAATATGCCATCTATTCCAAAAGAAAAGCTTGCAGAAGTTGAGCCATTCTTTGCATTAGCAGAAAAGCTTGGAAAGTTTTTAATTCAAGTAACAGAAGAAAGTATTCAGCAATTAAATATTTCTTACGCTGGTGAAGTGGCAAACTTTGATGTTCGCCCATTAACGGCAAATGCTATTAAAGGACTGCTTTCTACAAACCACGGCTCTCACGTGAATGATGTCAATGCACGTTATTTAGCTGAACGTATCGGCATTCAAATAAATGAACATAAAACAACAACAGCAAAAGGTTTTACAAACTTAATTACAGTTGAAATCGTTACTGAAACTGAAACACATACAGTAGCAGGAACTTTATTAAATGGTCTAGGTGCCCGCATTGTAAAAGTTGAAGGATTTGTAGTAGACGTTATTCCAAACGGAAATCTTCTTTATATTAAAAACCAGGACAAACCAGGTTCAATCGGCCGGGTTGCTACTAAATTAGCTGAAAAGAACATCAACATTGCAACGATGCAAGTAGGACGCGATCAAATTGGCGGGTCTGCTGTAATGATGCTTGTCGTTGACAATGAAGTGACTACAGAAGATTTAGTATTCGTAGCACAACTTGAAAACATTGATGAAGTAAAAGCTATTTCTCTTTAAACTTAACTACGGGGCTTTGTTAAAGTAAACATTACCTTTAACAAAGCCTTTCTTCGTATTAAGTATCTTGCCTATGAAATGATCGCAAGGGGTTGCCCCAAAATAGCTTCCCGGATAGCCCCTTTTTTGTTTTCATAATTTTATTTACAATACATATGTTTAAATGTAATGGTATTTCTTTGTTTTTAGTCAGTACAAATTAATTTAAAGGTTTAGAGAAAGTGAATTAATCTACACTATTTTCTCCTTTCTACTTTCACTTTACTCGCGCATTTTTATATTACTAAAGGGGAATTAAGTTGAAAAAAGTATTCAAATTTTATTTTATGATTTTTTGTTTAATTGGAGTTTTTACAATAAATATCGAAAGTACTTCTGCTGCTCCTTCAGCCACAATTAAACTAACAACGAAAGAAACCGAAGTATTAGAAGAAAATCTGCAAGAAAAAATTATTACCTTATCAAAGGCTACCCCTATTATCGTATTATCTGAAACTGAAGGATGGACGAAAATTCAATACAAAACGGTAATCGGCTTTATAAAAAGTGAATACTTAAAATCGGTTTCTCCCCAATACATGCTCGTTAAATCCCAAAATGAACCCCTTGTTCGCGTAACGAATAAACAACACATCGGGTCTATCGGAAAACTTTATTTAAATAGTATTGTTGAGCTTTATGGATCTGACTCTACCGACTTTGTATTCATAAAGTACGGTGGCCTGGCAGGGTACGTAAATAAGCATGCTCTCATAAAGCCTACAGGAAAAAAGATGACGGTAAAAGCTTCTAAAGGTTTAGTAGTCCGGTCTATCGCTAGCGCCTCGAGTGATGAAATAGGGACTTTACGTAAAAACAGTAATGTAATGATGTATACTAACATAAAAGGCTGGGCATTTGTCACATCTGATGGTCTATCCGGCTATGTCCCTTTGAGTGGACTAACAACTCCTACTCCAAAAGCTGTACCTAAAAATCCTTCCAAACCTAAATCGATACAACCTGTAAGTGAAAAAAGAATAGCATTAACATTTGATGATGGTCCTCATCCGAAAGTGACGAGGCAAATATTAAAGACACTGGAAAAATATGAAGCAAAAGCTACATTTTTTGTCATCGGCCAAGAAGTGAAGAAGTACCCTGAAATTATGAAGGAAGTATATGACGCAGGCCATGAAATTGGCAATCATACATACAATCATGAAAAGCTGACAACATTGTCTCAAAAAGAAGTGAAACACCAAATTCAATCAACGGATGAAATTATTAAATCCGTAATTGGTAAAAATGCAACGGTTTTTCGACCACCTTATGGGAGCTATGATGAAACAATTATAAAGCAGTTAAAAGTACCAAGCGTGATGTGGACTATTGATACACTGGATTGGAAACACCGCGATCCGGAAAAAACGGCGCTTGCTATAGAGGAACAGGTGAACAACGGTAGCATTATATTAATGCACGATATTCACCAAGCAACTGCAGATGCTTTAGAAACAATACTTGAAGAGTTACAAAAGCAAGGCTATACATTTGTAACAGTTTCAGAATTACTAAAGTAATGATCTGAACTGTTCATAAAAATTGACCAAACAAAAAGCATCGCAAACTATTAAAAACTTTGCGATGCTTTTTATTGTGTTTTCTATACTGTTTATTTTAATTGAACGATTTTAAATGTAGGAAGGTCAATTGCTTATTCATAGGTATTGACTCGATTTCTTGAAATGTAATAGAAGAGTAGCCATTGCCTTGTGTCACAGCGAATGCTGCAATTACAACTAAAAACAACATACCCACTGCAATAAAAGCCGATAAAACCCTGTGTGCCTTTTGCATCTCAATATTGGAATGCTGTCTCTTTTTATTGCGTATGAGTTGGAAGAAGCGGTCTTCGTTATTAGGTAAAGTAAGTACATGTTCGCAAGCTAAACAAAGATGTGCCGTATGATGATTTAATGTCACCCTATTCAATTGGATAAATTCATTTGTACGGTTACAGTTTTCACAGCGATATGTATTAATATTTCCCATAGGAAGAACCTCTTTCTTTAGTTTTTTATTAATATGATAACATAAATATTCAGAAAATTCATTTTATAAACGAAATAAAAACGCACCGAATGAACAGTGCGTTTTGAAAATTTATATTGTTTTTAATAACTGTAAAAACTCAGTTAATGATGTAACTTCAAAAGTTGGCACTACATCGGGATTTTTTGGTTTGTTTTCACGGTTAATCCAAACGTTCCGTATGCCGACACGAGATGAACCTAAAATATCAGTCATTAAGTTATCACCAACCATAATGGCTTCATCTTTTGTCAAACTTGCTTTGTCCATAACAAATTCGAAAATAGAAGCATCTGGCTTACCTTTACCAAAATCCCCTGAAATAATGATATGGTCAAAATAAGGGACAATTTCAGGTGTAATCTCCAGCTTTAAATTTTGTAGGCTTGGTGCCCCATTTGTAAGTAAAATTAGCTCGTATTTCCCTTTTAATTGATCTAACACCTCAAAAGTATCTTCATAGAAAAACGGGGCTTTTTTACGTTCTTCAACAAAACGCTCTCCCAGTTCCGCGCCTAGCTCAGCATCTTCAATCCCTACTGCCGCTAAACCGTTTGTCCAAGCTTGGGCACGATATGCAGGCACAATTTCCTTCATCTGTTGAAATTGTGGTGTAGGGTCATCAAATGTCCCCCAAAGCCCCTCAAATGGGTTTATTCCGATTAAGACAGTGTAGTCGTATGTAGGATAGCTTTCATACAATCCACGTGCCGCTACTTTGACCGCCTCTTCCAATTCACGAGAGTTTACATTTTTTATAGTCGCTGCATAGTCACACGTTTTTTCAAATGCCGTTTTTACAGATTTTTGATCAAATAATAAAGTATCATCTAAATCGAATATAATTGTTTTGATTGCCATTGTTATGCTCCTAAAATTAATATATGTACCCATATATTCTACCATATAGAAGCATGTAGTTTCCGATACTTTTTGATTTTTCTAACTTTTTAAAACAACCGTTTATGTGCCTCAATTATTCGTGCTTACTCCTTAGTTGCTCTAATAAATTATTCACTCGCTGTTTTTGGTCAGCTGTTTCTTCAGGTAATAATTTAATCGTGTACGCAAAGCCATCATCTTGAATGTTTACAATATCGCCTTCTTTCACCTCTATTGAAATTTCATCACGGTGGATCAGAAGTTGTTCCATTTCTTCAGGGCGTTTTAAAAAAATTGCATAATCGCCATCAAATCGATCTAGCGTATATTTATCGTAATTCACTTACAATCTCCCCTTTCGCTCAATTATTAATTTCGCATTGCTTTCAAAAAATATTAGCTACCAGCTGTAATGTGACTGTTTAAAATCACAAAAGTTTCTTCATACGCATCTTTACTTACAAGCTGACTTAGTCATTGCTATTGCTAGTGTATTTGGCAATGAGATTCAACTCGTTGCCCCCAGTACACTACTGTGCATCTATTTCATATGTTACCCCATCTAGTGTGATGACAATCGTTCCTGCTTCTCCACTCGGTAAAAAACAACAAATAGCACATGCCTCAAGAAAGTGGCTGTGCTATTTGTAATGGTCCTAGATATTAAGAATATAGCTCATCTAAAATTGCTATTTTCTTTGCAATAGACTCTTCAAATGTCAGAATGTATGCGGCAGGATCTTTCGGATTGTGGAACTGTGTAATCTTGCCGGTAGTTGGATGCACAAACTTCGAGGATGCTCCACAGCCAATACCTAAAATTGTTTGCACTTCTTCCATTATGACGATGTTGTATATAGATTCTTCTTTCGGTTTACAATAGCCGACATTTTCTAAATTACCTAGAATATTTTTCTGGCGGTATAAATAATAAGGAACATAGCCATTTTCAGCTGTCCAATCGGTTGCCATCTGCATCATTTCCCCAACTGTCTCACGGTCGGCAACTTTATACTTATCCTTATTTCGAGTCATTTCAGATGCACGTTTAAAGCTCAGTGTATGAACAGTTAAGCTTTCAGGTTGCATTTTGGCAGATTCCGCTAATGAGTTCTGAAATTCTTCAATTCCTTCATTTGGCAAGCCAATAATTAAATCCATATTAATATTGTTCATACCAGAATTGCGTGACAGCCAAAACTTCTCTACTGTTTCTTCAACAGTATGATGGCGGCCAATCGCTTTTAATGTTTCCTGCGTATAGCTTTGCGGGTTAACGGAAATACGGTCAATGCCCCATTTTTTCAGCACTTCGATTTTTTCCGGCGTAATTGTATCCGGGCGTCCTGCCTCTACTGTTATTTCTCGGATAGACTCAGGATTTGGGAATGCATCAAACATTGTTTGATATAATGCATCCATTTCATGCGCCTCAATAGAAGTTGGTGTGCCCCCGCCCCAGTAAATCGAAGTAATGCGCATATTTTTTTCTGTCAGCCATTTCCCCATTTCACGTAGCTCAATGTGAAGGCCATCGATAAATTTCTCTACGCGGCCTGCCTTACGATTTGATTGGATCGCATAGGCCGGGAATGTACAATAAGCACACATTGTCGGACAAAACGGGACCCCAATATAAATTGAAATTTCCTTTCCAAGCTCATCCAAATCAGGAATAATCGTAAGTTGTCGCTCGACAATCGCTTTCATTAACGATATCTTTTGATCTGAAATTCGGTAATCCTCTTTTAATACCGCGGCAATTTGCTCATCGTTCATACCGGCTTTACGATATTTATGATAAAGCTTTGTTGGACGTACTCCTGTCAGTATCCCCCATTGCTGTACCATACCTGAATATTGTTCAAGTACATCAAGCATGACATGTGACAATGCACGTTTCATTCGGATATTTTGCTCTTTCTCTGTGCCTTCTGTCGTATACTGAATGGAATAATCACTCGTGTATTCTTGACCATCCACTAATAGTTTGGCATAAGTGGAAATCATAAAATTTTCATCGATTGCCTTGTTAAATTCAATCGACATATCCGAACCGTCCTGCTCAATTTGAATAACGGAGTCTTCGTAAAATAAATTTGCTATATGATTAAGAACACGAGTCCAATCTTCTTTAAACTGCTCATTTATATGAATTGTTTTCATATCATTTCTCTACCTTCTTAATTTTAAATAATAAAAATCTATCTCATTGTAACAAAAAAACCACTATAAAAGAAAAATGAAATATTACATATATTATTCGATGCTTTTTATTAAACAAGCTTTCTCGTGACAATTGCAAAGTTAAAAAGAGGCGCACAACAAATTGTGCACCCCTTCCTTTTTATAATCCATCGTATAATGATTGGATTGGCTGTGTAATAATGCGATTAATTTCTTGAATCACAGCACTTAACGCCATTTCAGCTTCTAACATTTCTAAAATTTTTACATTTTGTTGAGCTAGTTGCGCTGTTTTCTGTAAAAAAACATATTCTTCTTCAGTAATCTCTTCACCAGCATTTTGTTTATCTTGCATCTTCAATTGAACATCACGGAAGTTTGTAAACAATACCTTTGCCTCTTCATCTTCACGTACTGTCTCTACTGCCTTTTGTAAATTTTGAAACTCATCTGTCTTGCGGAATGTTGCTTCCAGTTTATTAATATCTTCATAAATATTGATCATGTAATAATCCTACTTTCTAATTTTAGTTCGTCATAAAGACGATTAACGCTTGAATGATCCCGACAAGACCACCTATAATACCGCCCAGCCATGTAATTAATTTTAACTCTTTACTAATAATACCTAGTACGAGCTCTTCTAATTTGGCAATCGGGAATGAATCTACTTGCTCACGTACAACTCCAGCTAAATTTAGACGCTTTAATACGTCTTCGATTTTTGCTTCAGCAGATAAAAATGCTTTATCCATTATTTTCGGGAGTAAATCATTAGTAGCCCACTCTTTCCCTTTTGGCCAATAGTCATTAATTGTTTTATCCAGGCGTGCTTCCAATGCAAGTGCATTTCTTGCATAGCTTTGGACATTAGCTTCAATCGTATCAAAATTTACATCATTCATAAAGTCCATTGCTGGGCGATTTTTAATTTTTTCCCATTCTGCTATGAAAATTCGGTGTAAAAGTGAAGCTGTTCCAGGCGCCTGTAGAAATTTTATGAGTTCACGTTGCACTTTATCAACCAATGATGATGAATCTCCTAAAAACATCTGTATCATCCCGCCAAATGACCCTTTCGTCGATAAGAAATCATCCAGCATATTTTTGATTGTCATCGTACCTTCTGGTGACGAGAAGTAATCTTCACCCTTCTTCAAAATCTGTATGACTGCTTCATCAATTTTCCGGTCCAATACTGGCTCCAAATCATTAGGCAATAATTCTCGAATTGACTTCGTAGATAATGTATTTTTCACTGACATAAATTGAGTATGAATAATGTCGTTAACTTTTCCTTCAATTGATTGTGGTAATTGTGTAAAACCAGCTAAACGAATCCAATCATTAATTGTTTTTTCGTTTGTAAATACTTCTTGTGCTACTTTATTCTGTGCGTAGGTTAAAACATTTGTGCGAATTTCCTCGGATAAAAATTTCTTTTTAATCGTTTCAGGTGTCAGTAAATACTCTGAAACTGTTTTTCCTAGCTGAATCGCCAAATCTTCCCGACGTTTTGGAATTAATCCCGGCGTCAATGGCAGCTTCCACTTTTTAAAGTATAGTGGCTTGTACGGTCTAAATAACATCTTAATCGCCATATAGTTTGTCGCTGCACCAACGGCAGCCCCTACAACACCTAGCAGGAATAATAGCGAAATAAATTCTCCCATTTTGCTCACTCTTTCTTCATCATGTGTATGTTCTATTATTAATTTTTTAAAAGATAAATTGCAACAATGTACTACTTTCTGTACGATTAAATAGGGAGGGAAGTTTCATGATTCAACATTTTAGCTATAAGCCCCTATTTGAAAACAGTCAAATTCCGGGCTGGTCAATTAGTTTCTTCTTTGAGCAGAAACGTTATGCAGCAGAGTATTATAAAGATGGCAGTATTCAATTTATTGGTGAAAGTCCGTCAGAAGAACAAAGGGAAAAAATCGAAAAAATGATACATGAATTAATGCTTTTCCATGTATATGAATAAAAAATAAAGTGGGAGCATCCGAGAAAAAATCTCGGATGCTCCCACCTTTATGCGCTTTCGAGCTAATAATAATTTTGCAGCTGGCTGCAGGTATATGTATTTGCTGGCTATTTTTTAATAATAATACCCGCCTACTAAATTATCATTATCTACAATTTCACATTAGCATATATTAACTAAAATTTCAATTTTCTATAAATTTAAATACATATTAATAAAATTATAAGGATACTTCAATTTCTGCAGTAATTAAAATCAAATTTTTTCCTCTAATTTCAAATTGAAAAATTGTTTTTTTTACTCAAATATTTTATGATTATATTATTAAAATTTTTTTAGGAGGTGTACTCTTTATTTGCCACGCTCATTTGCGCCGCGAATAGGGAATATAGTTGGACGTAGACATAGGAATCGAACTAACCATTAGGTTGATAGCATTTGCTATCTTAATTGCCGCTACGGCATTTTTCGTTGCAACTGAGTTTGCAATAGTTAAAGTAAGGACAACAAAAATTGATCAGCTCGTTGCAGAAGGTAATAAATCTGCAATACGGGCAAAAAAGGTAATTTCAAACCTTGATGAGTATCTATCTGCCTGTCAGCTAGGAATTACAATTACTGCACTAGGACTTGGGTGGCTTGGAGAACCAACATTCGAAATTCTTCTTCATCCATTATTCGAGTTCTTTGGCTTAAGTGGTAGTATCACATCTGTTCTTTCATTTATTGTTGCATTCTCACTCGTTACGTTTTTACATGTTGTCGTAGGGGAATTAGCACCAAAAACTCTCGCAATTCAAAAAGCAGAAGCCGTAACATTAAAGCTATCTGGAGTATTAATTTTATTCCATAATATTATGTACCCTTTTATACGTGCTTTAAACGGATCAGCACGTGCATTAACTGGACTTTTTGGCTTGAAAATGATTTCTGAATCTGAAGAAGCGCACTCTGAAGAAGAGCTTCGCATGATTTTATCAGACAGCTTTAAGGGTGGGGAAATTAACCATTCTGAATATGAATACGTTAACAGTATTTTTGAGTTTTCTGATCGCATTGCGAAGGAGATAATGGTACCTCGAACTGAAATAATCAGTATCGAAAAAGGTCAAACAATTCGCGAAGTATTTGAAGTAATGGGTATTGAGCAATATACACGCTACCCAATTACAGACGGTGACAAAGACCATGTCATTGGCCTTGTCAATATGAAGCATTTATTAACAGCTTACATTAAAGACCCTGCAAACGGAGATAAACTTGTTGAAGAATATATGCAACCCGTTATTCGTGTAATTGAAACGATTCCAATTAGTGATTTATTATTAAAGATTCAAAATGAACGTATTCACCTAGCCATTTTAATGGATGAATACGGTGGTACATCCGGTTTAGTTACAATTGAAGATATTATCGAAGAAATTATTGGTGATATTCAAGATGAGTTCGATGAAGATGAAATTCCTGAAATCCAGGAAATCGCAGAAAATCATTACATTTTTGATGCTAAAATGTTATTGCAAGATATGAATGATATTTTAGGGACATCAATTGAAGATGACGATATCGATACAATCGGCGGCTGGTTTATGACACAGCGTTTTGATATGCAAGTAGGCGATACAATCGAAGAACAAGGCTACCAATTCAAAGTTACCGAATTGGACGGACACCACATCTTATACTTAGAAGTAACTAAGCTTCCCGATTCTGAAGCAATAGACGAAGAAGTATAATTCAAAAAGAACGCACCTTTTTATCGTTAAAAGGTTGCGTTCTTTTTAATTTGTAAACTTAACCATCATTCGTTTGTTTCCGTTAAATTATGCTTTACAGCGTAAAGAGCTGCCTGTGTACGATCCTGAACTTGAAGCTTCGTAAAAATATTGGAAATATGCGTTTTCACGGTTTTTTCTGTTACATAAAGTGATGAAGCGATCTCTCTGTTGCTTTTCCCTTTTGTCAATTCAGCAAGTACATCCTTTTCTCTTGGTGTAAGAGGATTTAAAATATGAGGCTTATTTTCGTCTTCTCGAAGCCCTTCCTCTAACTGAGATGTAGCTTCCGGATGAATTGTATTTTCGCCGCGCATAATTTGACGAATCGACTCTACTAAATCATCCGGCTCAATATCCTTTAATTGATAGCCTGATGCACCAGCTTCCATAGCAGGCAGCACATGATCCTTATCCGAAAAACTTGTGAGCATTAGCACCTTCGTATCCGGCCACTTACTTTTTATTTTTTTTGTCGCTTGAATACCATCCATTTCAGGCATGACCAAATCCATAAGTACGATATGCGGTGCAAATTTTTCTACCAGCTCAATCGCTTCTAAACCGTTTTTAGCTTCTCCTACAACTTCAATGTCTTTTTGTGTTTTTAAAAAGAATAATAACCCTCGGCGTACAACATGATGATCATCTGCAATTAATACGCGTATCATTGAACTCCCCCTAGTATGGTAAACGAATTAATAACTCTGTCCCTTTTCCAATCTCACTTACCCAATCTGCCGTTCCCCCTACTGCATGTACCCGGTCAACGATTGATTGTAATCCAATTGATGGTATATGGCGATGTGCCTCTATATTAAAGCCTTGCCCCTCATCTTTAACAACGAGCAATACATCCGTAGCTGTTACACTAATATAAATTTCTGCATGTGTTACCCCAGCATGTTTACGCACATTATTTAAAGCCTCTTGCGCAATTCTAAAAAGGGTTTCTTCTATTCTTGAAGGAAATTGGATAACACCTGAAACATTGACTGCCAATTTCAAATTCAGCATTTCAGCATATACTTTTATCGCTTCAATGAGTCCACTTTCCAATCCTTTTGGACGCAATTGCCATATAAGTGCACGCATTTCAGTCAGGGCTTCCTGTGTAAGCTGCTGGATATCTTTAAACGTTTCTTTTATGTCCTGGTGCTCGCTCATTTCAATACCTGCTCTTGCAGTTAAAGTCACCGAAAAGAGCAACTGATTAACAGAGTCATGTAAATCCCGAGCCAAGCGGTTTCGCTCCTGCACAAGGGCAATTTCCTGCTGCTCATTTGTTAAATAGATGCGCTTTATCGCAGAGCCCATTTGAAATGCGACCGATTCCAGTAAGTCCAGATCCTCATCGCTAAAGCGTACTGTATTTCTCGATGCAACATTTAGTAATCCAAAACGTTCCTGACCGGATTGCAATGGTACCGTGGCATGATGTGTAATGTCGCTATGCTCGCCAACATTCGCTTCTATCGCGCTTTCAATTCGTTGGCACTCAATAATATTCGAAGCTTTTTTCAGTTCCTCATTGCGGAAGCGTGACACACACCAGCATCCACCGCGCTTTAAATGCTGACAATCATTATAGCTAAGCGCATCCGGTAAGTTTTGCTTCACTACAAGCTCCGACTTCCCCTTCTTATCGATAAAGAAAATCCAACCCGTTTCGAAATTTGTCCCGCTTAGAAATTTAGAAAGTGCCCCATTTAACATTGGAATCATTTCGGTCTCTTCATTTAATAACTCTGCAATTTCTTTTAAAATCGCAATATTCGAATGGTCTTTTGTCATATTGGCTCTTCCTTTGCAACATTCACTTTTCTCTATCATACCATTTCATTTAATCAGTTCGCACCGCTACACACCTCATACTTTTGAATGAAAAAAGTGTCCCCTAATTAAACGGGACACTTTTACTCACTAGTTACTTTTGCATAGGGATTTTAATTTCCGCTGTTCCATCTAAATAAGAAGGATAACTATAAAAATAAATTTTAACGGGATTTGTGTATTTTCCAATATCATAGCTAACAGTGACTTCGTGATAATTTCCATTCATTCCCGACACGGATGAATTCCTTACACCTAATTCTTTCCCTGTGGCATCAATTGCAGTACCTAATAGTTGACGGTAATGTTTCATGTTTGCTGGCTTATATTGTACTCTCAACTGTTTTGGATACACTTCAACCTTTGATAAATCAATAAAATCAGGAGCAAAAATTACTTCTTGCTTCTCAAAATTAACTTCCATATAATCCTGCCCTTTTGGTAAAGCTTCCACTTCAGAAATTTTTAATGTCAGTGACTTAGGCTCTCTAAAATAATTACTTTGTAAATAATGGGTCATTACATTTTCATCCGTTGCCCCATGACCCGTAACGCCATTCGAAACTTCACTCCAAATTTCATTATTTTCGTCCAACAGTTCAATTGAATTAAAGCTTAATATACGTTTGTCGTTTGTCGGATCAACCGCTATTTGAATCCCTACACGTAGTGGTGAAATGTGGACTTCTTTTACAGTAAAACGCTGCCCTTCTATTTCCAACTGTTCATTAACTGCATAAACTTTCGTTTGCTTAATTTCATTTTTCAATTCAAAAGGAACACGCAGCGTTTCATCATTTAACATGAATTGCACTTCGAAATTCCGTTCACTATAATCCATGCCTTCGCTTGAAACAACTTCAATCGAACTCGCAAATTCATATGTTTCCTCATCCATAAATGTACTAAATCCCACACCTGCTTTTACTGGTTCTCCGTTTTGAAGTACGCTTAAACTAATTTTTTTATATTTACTCAAATCCTGTTCACTGCTTAACCGATACATAATGTACATACCTGTTTCATCTGCTATAACCTCTTCAATTACTGCCTTGACCCCATTTAGTTCAGCTGAAGCGTAAATTTTCTCATTATACCCTTGCTCAAGCACATCCTCAATTCCTTTATTGTGTGTGATTAGCTCTACAATCGTTTCTAATCCCGGCACTTTCGATACGGCATATGCAATTGTCGGTGAAAAACGAATGGATAAAATAAAAAGACAGATGACTGTAGCTGAGATAATGGTAGCTGTCCACCTCTTCTGCCTTTTTTGTTCCACTCTTTTTATCGTGATTGCATGCGCCCTCGCAGCTGCTAATGCTTCATTAGGCGTGTCGAGCTTATTTAAATATCTCTTTAGCTTATCATCCATTATCGTTCACCTCTTTCTATTAAAATCCCTCGAAGTTTTCTAAGCGTATGGTGCAAACGAGATTTAATCGTTCCTTCTGATACTTGTTGAATTCGAGCGATGTCTTTCATTTTTAAATCTTTAAAAAATCTTAAATATATAAGTTCTTGCTGTTCAATCGGCAGCTCCGCTATAACATCCGCAAGCTCTAAAGGATGGACCTCTTCATTCGGTATTTCTATTTCTTCCTTCAAATCATAACGAGCTTGCTTCTTTTTCATATCAAGACAAATATTAATCAAAATACGAATAAGCCATGTCTGCAAATATTCTGGTTGTTTGACTGTATGTATTTTTTTTAGGCAACGGTATGTCATTTCCTGAATCGCATCGACTGCATCATATTCATTTTTCAAATATGCAAAAGCTATTTTATAAAATCCGTCTTCATAACTCTCTAACATTTCAACAATTGCTCGTTCGTTTCCAGCAATCGCACTTTTTATAAGTTGCTGCTCATCCATGAAAGACACCTCCCTACTTATTAGACCTTTGTAACATACGTTTCGTTCAGTCCAAATAAAAAAATTCTGCTATCTTTTACAATAGCAGAATTCCCCTTAAATTTACTTTAAATATTCAACACGATATACGTCATGACGTCTGTCTTTTAAATGCTTTACTGTCCCATCTTGACGCTGGCGACGTAAAATTTCCAAGTCGACGTCTCCTATGAGAACCATTTCTAAGTTCGGGCTTGTTTCGCCTACAATGCCGTCTCGGGCAAATTCAAAATCGCTCGGTGCAAAAATGCCTGATTGTGCATATTGAATATCCATATTTTCTGTTTCAGGCAAGTTCCCCACTGTTCCAGAAATAACTGTATAAATTTGGTTTTCAATTGCACGCGCCTGAGCACAGTAACGTACGCGTAAATAGCCTTGGCGGTCTTCTGTACAGAACGGTGTGAAAATAATATTCGCGCCCATATCTGTTGCGATTCGGGCAAGTTCCGGAAACTCAATATCATAGCAAATTTGAATTGCAATCTTCCCGCAGTCGGTATCAAATACACGGACCTTATCGCCATTACTGATTCCCCACCATTTACGTTCATTTGGCGTAATGTGAATTTTATATTGTTTTTCAATCGTCCCGTCACGTCTGAATAAATAAGCGATATTGTAAATCTCCTCGTCTTCTTCCTCAACAAAATGAGAACCGCCAATGATATTCACATTGTAGCGAACCGCTAAACTTGTAAATAATTCAATGTATTCAGGTGTATACTTTGTCAGTTTACGGACCGCCTGCGATGGTGATTTTTCATTTAAAAAGCTCATTAATTGTGTTGTGAAAATTTCCGGGAATACGACAAAGTCTGAACCCGCATCAGAGCCTACATCAACAAAGTACTCACACTGTTTTGCAAAATCCTCAAAGGAATCAATCGCACGCATCATATATTGGACAACACAAATACGTACTGGATAGCTTGTTTTAAAGTGACGCTTGGAAAGCGGACGATAATCTACGTTATGCCATTCCAATAACGTTGCGTACTTTCCTGATGCAACATCATCTGTTAAATAATTCGGATTAATACGCATTAAAATAAAGCCATTCATCATTTGGAATGTCAGCACTGGATCATATATTTTATGGCGGCTTACCGCGTCTACATATTCACGTGGACTCATCTCATTCGAATGTACATGATAATTCGGAATACGCCCTCCAATAATAATAGACTTTAAATTGAGTGTACGAGCCAAGTCCTTCCGTGCCTCATAAAGTCTTTGCCCTACCTTCATACGGCGATATTCTGGATGCACCATTACTTCGATTCCATATAGATTATAACCATTTGGATCATGATTTGTGATAAAGCCGTTATCTGTAATATCGTTCCACGTATGGCGATCATCGTATTCATCAAAGTTTATACGTAAACTCGAGCATGAACCGATCACCTTTCCATCTAGCTCTGCAACAATTTGTCCTTCTGGGAAAATTGTTAAATGACTATATAAATGTGCCCGCTCCCACGGCTCCATACCTGGAAAAGATATGCGCTGAATTTCTAATATCGCATCTATATCCTCTACTGTCATATTTCGTATAATCATTGGTTTTTCAAATTTGGACATATCTAATGCATCTGTCATAATAACTCCCCCTCCATACATATATAGACTTTCCTTTTCATAGCACTCCATAAACGTAGTAATTTACTTTTTCTCGAATTCAAACTATAATCAATTGAGATTAAATTATGAATATAGAGGTAACAGTATGTCCAAAAAACTCGAAAATGCCTTGCTCGTCATTTGGGTAGTATCTTTAACAGCGACTCTTGGATCATTATATTTTTCAGAAATACGGGGCTATGAACCATGTACATTATGCTGGTATCAGCGCATCCTAATGTATCCAATTGTAATTATCGCAACCGTAGCATACATACAAAAGAATGCTAAAATCGCCATGACTACAGCCGTGTTTTCTACGATTGGAGCTGCAACATCATTATATCACTATGGGTTACAAAAATTGGACTTTTTGCAGGATACAGCCCCTGCTTGTGGACGCGTGCCATGTACAGGTCAGTATATTAATTGGCTTGGCTTTATTACGATTCCATTTTTAGCACTTACTGCTTTTATCATTATTGCAGCTGTTAGTTTTTATATGTTAAAAGTTTTAAAGGAGGAAAATTAGGATGAAGAAATTAGCGATTGTCGGTGCAGTAATAGTTTTATTATTTGCTGGAATCATTGTACTCACAAATATGAAGAATAGTGAAAAATTAGAGGACAATCCGTATGGCACGGATAATTTAAAACAATCTACAATCGATTTATTGGATGATGAAAATTATCAGGACATCATTTTACCAGATGCATTAGCAGAAAAAATTGAATCAGGTAAAGGCGTTGTCGGATATTTCTTCAGCCCTGAATGCTCGCATTGTAAAAATTACACACCGAAACTTATGCCTATTGCTGACGAGATGGATATTCAAGTGGATCAATTAAATATTCTTGAGTACACTAATGAATGGGATACTTATAATATTACAGCAACACCAACACTTATTTACTTCGAAAACGGTGAAGAAGTTGCCCGTTTAGAAGGTGACGCACCAGATGAAACAACGCGTCAATTCTTTAACGATATTGTGTTAAACTAATAAGGATTATAAAATCGTGTTCATTAAGAGCACGATTTTTCATTTGGAGGAATTTACAATGTTCACATATACAATAAATGAAGACGGCTTAACTGTAGAAGAGCTCTTACGCACGAAATGGCGTTTAGGAAAAAAGATTGTCCATGAATTACGAATGGCAAAAGCAGTAACATTAAATGGCGAACCATTACTATGGAAAGAACCTTTAGAGAAAGGGACGACAATTCATTTTGCTTTCGATATCCCTGCTTCCAATTATATCCCAACAGATAAATGTGAAGTGACTGTGCGCTATGAAGACGAGCATTGCTTAATCGTATCAAAGCCTAAAGGGATGGCTACTCATCCAAATGAGCCAATGGACAATGATACTTGTATGAATCATGTAATGCGCTATATTGTGGATCATGGGGGACATTACGCTGAGCATGTGCATCGTTTGGACCAAGGAACGAACGGCTTATTACTTGTTGCCAAACATCCGATAGCAAAGTCTATTTTTGATCGTATGATTGAAGAAAAAACAATCGTCCGTACGTATGCTGCTGAAGTTCAAGGAAACCTACGTACAGATAGTGGTACGATCAGAGCTGCAATTGGTAAAGACCGTCATCACAATACACGTAGAGTTGTAGCCCCGAATGGTCAATCTGCCGTTACACATTATGAAGTAGTAAATCGTTTTAAAGGGACATGTGTTGTTCATGTCGTTCTAGAAACAGGACGTACTCACCAAATTCGCGTGCACATGGCTCATTTAGGTCACCCTATAGTTGGCGATACAATGTATGGCGCACGAGAAACTGACTCAGGTGATTATGCATTACACGCCATCCAATTAGCATTCATACATCCATTTTTGAATGAGCAAATTATTGTAAAAGATAACTAAAAGATGCGTCCGTAAATAGCTACGGACGCATTTTCCTATTTCTTTTCACGTTCTATATAATTCACATCATTTTGTTTGGCCAAATGATAAATTTGGCTTTTTCCATTTGAATGAACTTCTTTTTCTTTAATGATGAACTGGTCTCCTGATTTGGTTGTAAATGTAATATCCCCGGCTTTACTCCCTATAACGTATTCATAAACAATCTCGTCTAATTGATCCCACTGATATTGATGGTCCGTAAAAAAATGGTGTCTTTCTATTTTATCTTGGCTAATCATTAAATAATTCTGTGTAGATAGATACGCAATTAAAACGCTTAACCCAAATAGGAAAATACCCGAGACGTATATTTTCATATTTCTTTTATAGGCAAGAATCCCTAACATTATAATTAATACTAAACATGCTAAAAGTATAAGTCTAAGATTTACAGGATTCGGGATGAATGTTGATGCTCGATTATTATAAGAGAAATACTCCATCTGAAAAATAGGATGAAATATCATTATAAATGGTGCAAAAACAGTAACTGTCACTGCTGCCATTGAAAAAAATAAACTGGGCGAAAAATTTTTAAACATTGCATCACTCCCCTAAGTAATTATATGTTAAAAATCAAATTTGAAATTATCCGGATTTTGCCCAAAGCGCTCGTCGCGATTTAACGCATCTAGTTGCTGCATTGTTTCTTTTGTTAACTCGAAATGATATAGCTCACTATTTTCTTTAATACGTGAAGGTGTCACAGATTTCGGTATTATGATGACATCATTTTGTAAATGCCAGCGTAAAATTATTTGTGCTGGTGTGACATCGTATTCGCGTGCAATGCGTACAATTTTATCATCATTTAATACATTTCCTCGCCCAAGTGGTGACCAGGCTGTTACCGCAATTTGCTCCTGTGCACAATAGTTTCTTAATGACTCTTGGCTTAAATAAGGATGCACTTCAATTTGGTTTACCATTGGGGCAATATTACAACTTGCTAGGATATCTTTTAAATGATGCTCATGGTGGTTAGAGACACCCGGGACACGGATCAGTTTCTCATCATATAAGCGTTCAATTGCCCGGTACGTATCCACAAACTTCTCCTTAACCGGCCAGTGAGTTAAATATAGATCTATGTAATCCATATCAAGCTTTTTTAGCGATTTTTCAAAAGCACGTAACGTGTTATCGTAGCCTTGGTCACTGTTCCAGACTTTTGTTGTCACGAAAATATCCTCACGCGGCACTGAAGAATGTCTAATTGCTTCCCCTACTTCTTCTTCATTGTAGTAAAGTGCTGCTGTATCGACTGCTCGGTACCCTAATTCCAGAGCTGTTGCAATTGCTTGAAGCGTTTCATCCCGGTCAGTCATTTTGTATACACCTAATCCAAGTACAGGCATTTTAACTCCATTGACCAATTCTTTTGTCGTTTGTAAATTCATATCCATCACCTCGGTTTTATATTGTTTTTATTATAGCACTACTGTATTACCATCTAATAATTGTATTTGCAGAAAAAGGGCTATTACAGCTTTGACATTGTTCCCTTTGTTATTTACGTAAACGTCCAGGTTTAGTTTCAAAAATAAGGAAATAATGGTAGATTGTTTCGTTGTTGTTTAGTACAATTTAATTAACAGAAAATTCTTACAATAGAGTTTTTTATAAATTTGTTTAGGAGCTGAATAACTATGATGGACACGCAATTAGTTTTAACAGGATTTTTAAAGCGCGCACAACGGTATTTTCCAAACAAACAAATTATTTCTCGTACTAGCCCCACTATGACACATCGTATTCCATTCAAAGATTATGTAAAAAGAACTCATCGTTTAGCAGATGCCTTAACGAAGCTAGGTATGAAGCGCGGTACGAAAGTTGGTACTTTTGCTTGGAATCATCACCGCCATTTAGAAGCATATTTTGCTATTCCATGCAGTGGTGCAATTCTCCACACAATCAACATCCGATTGGCACCTGAGCATATTATTTATATTATTAATCATGCAGAGGATGAAATTTTACTAATCGATGGTGACCTATTCCCATTAGTAGAGCCAGCTTTAGGCCATTTAAAAACAGTGAAGCATATTATCGTTATGAGTGATGATCCAGTAGCTCCATCATCCAGCTTCCCTAATGTTTACAGCTATGAACAGCTTCTTCAAGAAGCCGATGAAAATTTCGAATTCCCTACAGATTTAGAAGAAAATATGCAGGCAGGGATGTGCTATACATCCGCAACAACAGGCATGCCTAAAGGTGTCATCTATACACATCGGAGTATTGTCTTGCATAGCTTAGCACTCGGTCTTGCGGAGTCCTTTGCGCTAAAAGAAAGTGATATTGCATTACCGGTTGTGCCGATGTTCCATGTAAATGCATGGGGCTTCCCATTTGCTGCGCTTAATTTTGGTGCAAACATTGTACTACCTGGCCCAATGATGACCCCGGGTTTAATTTTGGACTTAATAGAACAAGAGAAAGTTACGATTACAGCAGGTGTTCCGACAATCTGGCTTGGCGCACTTGCAGAACAAGAAAAGCAACCGCGCGATTTATCAACTATCCGTTTAATTATATCTGGAGGCTCAGCTTCACCGAAAGGATTAATTCAAGCCTACAATGAAAAGCTGGGGGTTCCTTACGTAAACGCTTACGGTATGACTGAGACATCACCGCTTGTAAGTATGTCGCATCCTACAACTGAAATGAACAGTTATACGGATGATGAAATGCTAAATATTCGTGTAACGCAAGGCCTAACCGTATCATTAATTGAAACAGAAGTCATAAATGAAAAAGGTCCGGTGCCTTGGGATGGAGAAACTATGGGGGAATTGCGTGTACGCGGACCTTGGATCGTTTCCGAGTATTATAAAGATGACCGGACTAATGAAGCATTCCGCGATGGCTGGCTATATACAGGAGACATTGCAGTATTAACGAAGGAAGGCTATATCAAAATTACAGATCGTACAAAAGACCTTATAAAATCAGGCGGCGAATGGATTTCTTCAGTGGATTTAGAAAATGCGCTCATGTCTCATCCTGATGTTTTTGAAGCAGCAGTCATTGCTGTTCCCCATCCAAAATGGCAAGAAAGACCGTTAGCTTGTGTCGTCTTAAAAGAAGATGCTCATACAACAAAAGAAGAGCTTCTTCAATTTATTGAACATGATTTTGCAAAATGGTGGCTCCCAGACGATATCGTATTCTTAAAGGAAATACCAAAAACATCGGTAGGTAAGTTTTTAAAAGCAAAACTAAGAGAAGAATTAAACGACTACGAAGTTCAAACAAGTTAAAAATAAGACATAAAAGGTGTGCCTAAATTTTTACCTAGGCACACCTTAAGTTCATTTATTTCTCTTCGTCTTCATCATCAAATTGCTGCGGATCTGCAATACGATCAGATTCTTCCAATTGGCCTCCGTCACGCATATTTTCCATCTGCTTGCCGAGATTTTTTAAATCTTCCATTGAATTGGCCATATTTCCATTTACAATCTCATCTTTTTTCATCTAAATCCCTCCATATTTTAATTTTATATTTTTCCAATTTTGAACTATTTCTGACATAATTAAATTTTTCATACAGATAATTTGTGCTATACTAAAAAAAGAGATAATTAGAAACATGAGGAGGATACTTCCATGAAATTAATTTTAATTCTTGGTGTTTGCATCGCATTCTTAACAGCAATTTTCACTGCTGGTTATGATAGCAAACCATTCTCAAAAGAAAACTAATCCTATTAGCTTTTCATTAAAAGACAATCGTAATCATGCGATTGTCTTTTTAATTTGACTTTTTTCTTTTTATAAAATATATTAGTTACATAAAGTAAGTTGATTATAAAAAATAACTATATAGGGAGAATTTTAAATGCCTACACATTTTCATAAAAAACCAAACTTATATCCAGCTCATGTTCAATTAAAAGTTTCAAACTTAAAACGTTCGATTGAATACTACACTACGATTATCGGATTTAAAGTCCTACAGCAAACAGAGTCGGAAGCATATTTAACAACAGATGGCCAAACGAGCTTAGTTTCTCTAGTCGAAGTACAAAATGCTCTGCCTCTTAAACAAGGGTTTGCAGGTTTATACCACTTAGCATTACTATTACCCTCCCGCAAGGACTTAGGAAACATCGTACAGCATTTTGTGGATTTAAATGTTCGCCTTGGAGCAGCAGATCATGACGTATCGGAAGCACTCTATTTAAATGATCCAGATGGGAATGGAATCGAAATCTACATAGACCGCGATGAAACGGAATGGACATGGAATGAACATGAACAAGTGCATATGGTGACAGATCAGCTTAATTTCCAACCTATTTTAGAAGCTGCAGACGGAAAATGGGATGGTTTACCTGTTGATACGGTAATGGGTCATATTCACTTATCAGTAGTAAATCTAGACAAATCAGAACAATTTTATACAAATGTATTAGATTATAATGTCGTAACGCGTTATGGTGCACAGGCTCTGTTCGTATCTACAGGAAAGTATCATCACCATTTCGGTATGAATACGTGGAACAGCAATAATGGACATACGCCACTAGAGAATATGGTTGGCTTAAATTCATTTACTGTTGTATTAAAAGACGAGCAATATGCAGATGAAGTTAAGCAAAGTTTAATAGACAATAATTTCGTCGTTGAGAACTTTGCTGAAGCACCTGCATATGGCGGTAAACAACTATTCTCTACAGTCGATCCTAATGGTCTACGTATCGTGTTTACAGCAGACGGAGAATAAAATATTTTGAAACTTTCTTTTCACTCCAGCGTATAAATTATTAATTAACATACAATGGAGGAATTTTATTGTCACTATTTAATAAAGTTTTAGCAAGTGTAGGAATCGGTTCTGCTAAAGTTGATACAAAATTACACAAATCTTCTTATACATTAAACGAAAATGTAACAGGTATCGTAGCAATTACTGGAGGAAGTACTGAACAACAAATTGATGCTATCTATTTATCTCTTTATACAAATTACATTCGCGAAATTGATGTTAAAAAAATTAATGATCAGGCTATGCTATCCCAATTTAAACTAAATGAGCCGTTCATAATTCAAGCAAATGAAAAGCGTGAAATCCCCTTTTCATTTGCTTTACCTACCGTAGTCCCAATAACTATAGGTAATTCCCGAGTATGGATTCAAACTGGATTAGACATAAAAAATGCAGTGGACTCGAAGGATAAAGACTTTATTGATATAAAGCCATCCCCTCTAGCAAATAGCGTATTATCAGCAATTCAAAACTTAGGTTTTCGTTTACGTAAAGTAGATAATGAGCAAGCGCCATCTTATTTGCGCAGGCAAACACCGATTGTACAGGAATTTGAATTTAAACCTACTAATCAAACGTATCGCCGGTATCTAGATGAACTCGAATTGGTCTTTTTAGGTCACACACATAACTCAGTTGAAATTTTACTGCAGGTTGACCGACGTGCGCGCGGGCTTGGTGGATTTTTATCAGAAGCTTTCGATATGGATGAAAGTTTCATTCGCCTTACGTTATTTGAAAATGATAATTTGTCGGCAAAACTTTCACACGCAATAGAAGCAAAAATGAAATGATAAAAGGCAAGAAGCAGATTAATATGCTTCTTGCCTATTTTTATTTTAAACCTGGATAATTTTGTTGTCTTAAAGCTTCATAAATAACGATTGCCGCTGTGTTTGATAAATTCAGTGAGCGAATATGGTCACTTTGTGGAATGCGTAGGCACATATCGGCACGTTCCTTTGCAAACTCTTTCGGTAAACCTGTCGTTTCTCTTCCGAACATAAAGTAGATATCACGTGACGTATCACTAAAATCATGAGTTGTAAAAGGCTCATCACTATAAGTCTCAATTAAATATAAATCTCCATTTTTGCTGTACTCAATAAACTCTTCTAAAGAATCATGATAAACAACATTAACATGCTCCCAATAATCCAATCCCGCACGTTTTAACATTTTATCGTCTGTCGAAAATCCCAACGGACGAATTAAATGTAATGATGTATTCGTTCCAGCACATGTACGTGCGATATTTCCTGTATTTGCCGGTATTTCCGGTTGGTATAAAACAATATGGTTTGGCACTTCAAAATCCTTCTCTCTTATTGATTTAACATTGCTAACCCTTTTTCTATTTCTGCCAGCACTTCTTCATCTTGCTCTGTTTTTTTTGCCGCCAATAAAATTTCCTCGGCTTCATTTGTTCCGATTTTTCCAATTGCCCATGCGGCTGTCCCTCTTAATACCGGGCGTTCGTCTTTTTGCAGCACTTGAATGATATCAGGCATTGCCGATTCTTCTTTAAAGTGGGCTAATGCTAATATGGCATTGCGCTGAATTGGCTTTTTTCCGCGCCATGAACCAGAAACATGACCAAATTTAGATTTAAATTCTTTATTGGAGATTGATAAAAGAGGCTGAAGTAAAGGTTTTGCGATTTCAGGGTCCGGTTTGAATTCTTCATGAATCCAATTTAGCTTTCCTTTGTTTTTCGGACATACTGTTTGGCATGTATCACAGCCGTACAAGCGATTCCCTATTTTACTACGAAATTCATCAGGTAAAAACCCTTTTGTTTGTGTTAAAAAGGCAATACATCGCTGTGAGTTCAGCTGACCTGGTGCTACAATTGCACCCGTTGGACAGACATCGATGCATAAATTACAGTCTCCACATTCATCTTCTATCGGTGTATCAGGAGCAAAAGGTATATTTGTCATTATCTCACCTAAATATACGTAAGAACCAAACTCAGGTGTAATAATAGAACAATTTTTCCCGCTCCACCCGATTCCTGCACGCTCTGCTACAGCACGATCGACGAGTTCCCCTGTATCGACCATCGATTTCACCTTAACATTCGGTACTCTTTCTTGTAGCCATGCTTCAATAAGCTGCAAGCGCTCACGCACTGCTGTATGATAATCCACTCCCCACGAAGCACGACAAAAGATTCCACGGCGTTCTCCCTTTTTTCCCTGTGGAGCATCCTGCATTCGAGAAGGGTAGGCAATTGCAATTGCAATAATGCTTTCCGCATCCTCTAATAATTTTAGCGGCTCTGTACGAAGCTCAATATTCGATTCTTCAAATCCTGATTGAAAACCTAATTGTTGCTGTCGTCGTAAACGGTTTTTCAGTTCATGAAACGGAGCAGCGGTTGTAAATCCGATTTTATCTACCCCAATAGAAGTTGCGTATTTAATTAATTCTTCTTGAAGTTGAGATACTTTCATTTCACTTGCTCCTTTCAAATGATACAATGAATACAAGTTATTTTATATTACATAATTATCCAATATCAAAATTCAAGTAGGTGCTTTAATTGAATATCTCTATTAATGACTCACTCTTTACAGTGAATGAACAATTTAAAATTGGCCTTATCCATTATAGCAAAATTATCGTAGAGGAATCTCCTCAAATGATTAAAGGTCGCACACAGCTATATCAGGAAAATTTATTTTTAGAATTACAGGAAAAACCTGTTACTGAGCGAACTGGAATTAAAGAATGGCGCCAGCTTTGGAAATCTTATGGTACAGATCCAAACCGTTACCGGCACTCTGCCGAAAGCTTAATGCGACGTATCGCTAAACAGCAATATTTAACACCGTTTCATACAGCGGTAGATTTGAATAATTTCTTTTCATTGCAATATGAGATTCCGGTCGGCATATATGATTTGGATGGTATTCAAGGAAATGTTGAAATAAAAATAGGCAATGCATCGACAGGCTATGAAGGAATAAACGGTCGTTACAACACATTGGAAAATATCATTTATTTAAAGGATACGTTCGGTCCATTCGGTAGCCCATATGTAGATTCAAAGCGAACTGCGGTTACAGAGGTAACGACAAATGCACTGCAAATCTTTTTTTTACGTCCATCAATTAGTGAACAAGAAGCACATAAGTTATTAAATAGTGCAGGAAATATGTTTACGCAAATAAGCGGTGGCGAATTTGAGACGCATGTCCTTTCAACGGAGAATAAAAAAATTCATTTTTAAGGAGCTGATAGTGTGAGCATTAATTTAGCAGAGGCTGTAAAACTTAAGAGCGTTATTATGAAGAAAATTCAAGAACGTACATTTGCTGTGAATCAACTAACACATGTTATTATTGAAAAAGGTGAACAACCAAAAAGGCCCGATTATACACTCGAAATGCTTGAAGCTGAATTAAAACAACTACGTTATGACTCTCGTAAGCTAGATTCATTAATTTACCGTGCAAATATTGAAAATGTAATTGTATTTAAAGACGAGGAAATGCCCATTGTAGAAGCGATCGAACTTGCTAGCCAATTACGTGCAGAAGCTGCATTATGTAAAAGCTTGGGTTCTGAAGAAAAAGAAGCATTTTACCATAATTCTGGCGAAGCCATTCTTTACCGTGTAGCACTGTATGATCCGATGACATATCGTAATCGCGCGAACGAGCTGGAAAAGGAAGCACATCGCCTTTCCAATTTAATTAACGCTAAAAACTATCAAGTGGAAATTGAATTTAATGATAGTAATTACTTCTAATCCTAGAGCGGTGAGACTCCAATCTAGGTAATAACGAGCGATTTTTGCTTAGGCAATTTAAAGAAACCATTCACCTTTTACCTGTTACAAAGTTACCTTTCACTAATGACCAACTATTGTAAAAGCTAACAACAAACTAATTTGTGTATTTTCGTCGCTCGTTATTAAAAGACACCTGCTCACTTATTTCGTGAAAAGGTGTCTTTGTTATAGATTTCTCGGAATTATTCTACTCCCGGTAAAATTCGCAATGTTTTTTCATCCGCATCTAAAATAGCTTCTACTCCTAATGGTATTGCAATATTCGGTTCGCAATGACCAAATTTAAATCCCGCTACTGCTGGCTTGTTCAAAGGCTTTATATACCCTTCTATAACGTTTAATACATCATCATAGCTATATTCACTGTTAAGCATATTGAAATCGCCTATTAGGAATCCTGCAGCAAGCTCAAGCTTTCTGGAGAGACGTAATTGATTTAATGATAAATCAATTTGTTCAATCGATTCACCGATATCCTCGATTAGAAGAATCTTATTTCGAACATCAATTTCAAATTTTGTTCCAAGTGTACTAACAATACGATTCAGATTACCACCAGTTAACTCACCACGTACAACGCCAGGTACGAGTGTACGAAGTGGTGAAATGCTTTCTGTATACTGAATTTCAATTGGTTGGAATAATTGCTGAAACATCTTTTTCGATAATAAATCGAGTTCCCCTTTTGAACTAGTTAACATAGGACCATGGAATGTAACGACATTCGAAAACTCATTTACTTGCGTATGTAGTGCAGTAACGTCTGAAAAGCCCCAAATGATTTTTGGATTGTCCTCGATTAACGGGTAGCTAATTTTATCAATAATACGAGAAATTCCATAGCCACCTTTTACTAAAAAGACTGCTTTCACTTCCGGATCATGAATCATTTGGTGAAAATCTTCTAGTCGTTCCTCGTCTGTACCTGCTAAATAGCCATCATAGGCTTGGATTGTATTGCCTAGCTTATATTTCAAACCAAGCTCGTCCAAAATTGCTAATTTGTCCCCTAAAGATTCTATATTAAGCGGGCTGCTTAAATTTACTAATCCTACTGTATCTCCATGCTGTAATCTTGCTGGTCGTATTTTCATGTAATTGACCTCCTTTTGCTTCTGTCGTTATTGTATCATAGCGTTTTATGTAAAGCGCATTGCAAATTCCACGGTCTTATCCCTATAATAGATAAAATTATTTTTCCAATATTAAGGGGATGCTATTTAATGAAATATCCACCACAACTACTTCTCATATTAGCTACTTTATTATGGGGTGGTAACTTTGTAATTGGTCGTGCAGTTGCAGGAGAAATTCCTCCTATAACACTGGCATTTTTACGCTGGGTTGTTGCCTTTGCTGTATTTTTCCCCATTGCATACCAACGGACAAGGAAGGAATGGAATACACTGAAGCAAAATTGGGGTGCCGTCATTATGTTAGCTTTGACAGGAGTCGCTTCATTCAATACGCTCGTTTATATTGGTTTGTATGATACAACATCAATCAATGCATCTTTAATGAACTCTTCCACGCCTATAGTTATATACATATTAAGCTTTATCTTTTTAAAAGAACGGTTAACTAAGTATCAATTAGCCGGTACAATGCTTTCTTTAATTGGCGTGCTGTTTATTATTTCCGGGGGCTCATTACAAAGCTTAATTGGCTTTTCATTTAATAAAGGAGATTTGATTGTACTAGTTGCAGTGTGTTGTTGGAGTATTTATTCATTACTTATTAAGAAGTACGCTGGCAGGCTCCCTGGCTATTCTACATTTTTAGTAACAATTGCTATAGGTGCGTTAATGCTGCTCCCATTTACCTTATTTGAACTACTTACTACATCACACACTATTGTATGGAGCACTACTACTATTGGAGCTATTTTTTATGTTGGGGTCATTGCATCGATTGTGGCATTTCTTAGTTGGAATACAGGCGTTGTAGCATTAGGAGTGAACAAGGCAGGAATTTACTTAAACTTTATCCCTCTATTTGCTAGCATCTTTGCAGTAATCTTTTTAAATGAAAAGCTACTACTTGCACAATTAATCGGCGGGGTAACCATAATTGTTGGGGTATTTATTTCATCTATAAAAAAGTAAATTAAAAGGAGTGCATCATCAGCACTCCTTTTAATTATTCTACTCCTGTATAAATGACAGTTACGTCTGGATGATAGTTTAATACACTTGCTGGGAAGTCTTCTGTCACTTCTCCACTACGAAGACGATCAAATGCTTCTTGCTTCGCTGCACCTGCAATTAGTAAGACAATCTTTTTTGATTTCATAATTGTTTTAATACCCATAGTAATTGCATGTGTCGGTACATCATTAATTGAGTCAAAGTAAATTTTATTCGCTTCACGTGTCGACTCAGCTAGCTCTATAACATTTGTCCCTAAATCAAATGGCGTTCCTGGCTCATTAAAGCCAATATGTCCATTAACACCAATACCTAAAAGCTGAATATCAATATTCCCCGCTTCTTCAATCATTGCATCATAATCCATTGCTGCTTTTTCAATATTTGCCGCATTACCTGTTGGTAAGTAAATATTTTCCTGCTTCATATCAATATGATTAAATAAGTTCTGGTCCATATAGTAATGGTAACTTGCCTCATTTGATGGATTAATACCAATATATTCGTCCAAGTTAAAAGACTTAGCCTGAGCAAAGGAAATATTCCCTTCCTTGTATATTGATACTAGTTCTTTATAAAACCCTTCAGGTGTACTTCCAGTTGCCATCCCAAAAACAGTTTGACTATTTCCCTTTAACTGCTCTACAAAAATACCTGCAGCAATTTTACTCATTTCATCATAATCTGTGGCTTCAATCCAATTTAAATTTGTTACCGCATTCATTCAATTCCCTACTTCCTAAGCTTATATAATTCAATTAAAGTAAACTTCATTTTAAATACCTTACATCATTACGTTAATCTTATAGCATATTTTTTTAATATGCTATATAAAACAGTGCACATTTCCTTTTAAAAAATACGATTTAACTTCAATTGTACCCATATAATTAATTAATATGTTAGGAATGAATTTCAAGCGGGAAAAAGGCAGTTCATTATAAACTAGTACTTATTTGCATAATAAACCATATTTAAAAATACGACTGAAATATATAATGCAATGAATAGTGATAACACTTGAAAGGCAGACAAGTTTAGAGGTGATATAAGCACCTATTCTTCTAATTTTTATTGTTAGTTCTAAGTAAATTGTAAATTAATATAACCATTGAATATTTTAGAGCCATAACGAACGAAAACACCATCAAAGCCTGTTTTTAAGGCTTTGATGGTGTTTTAATAGTTGTTCTAACTTGAACAAAATGATACCGATAGCCGGGGTCGAACCGGCACTCCAGAAGGAACCGGATTTTGAGTCCGGCGCGTCTGCCAATTCCGCCATATCGGCAAAATAAAAAAAGGTAAAAAAAAACCGGGTTTACCGATTAATTAAATATGGAGGCGGCAACCGGATTTGAACCGGTGATAAAGGTGTTGCAGACCTGTGCCTTACCACTTGGCTATGCCGCCATATTGGAGCGGAAGACGAGGTTCGAACTCGCGACCCCCACCTTGGCAAGGTGGTGTTCTACCACTGAACTACTTCCGCAAAAAAAAAATGGCTGGGGAACCTGGATTCGAACCAGGGCATGACGGAATCAAAATCCGTTGCCTTACCGCTTGGCTATACCCCAAAGCTTTTAAATATTATATATAATGGGGCGACTGATGGGAATCGAACCCACGAATGCCTGAACCACAATCAGGTGCGTTAACCACTTCGCCACAACCGCCACTATATTATAATTTTAACTCTTAAACCTAAATAAAAATGGGGCGACTGATGGGAATCGAACCCACGAATGCCTGAACCACAATCAGGTGCGTTAACCACTTCGCCACAACCGCCACTATATTATTTGTAAGTTTTTTGAATTTATTGGCAGGGGCAGTAGGAATCGAACCCACACTGACGGTTTTGGAGACCGTAGTTCTACCTTTAAACTATGCCCCTATTAAAAGGATGGTGGAGGGGGACGGATTCGAACCGCCGAACCCTAAGGAGCGGATTTACAGTCCGCCGCGTTTAGCCACTTCGCTACCCCTCCAGGTAATGGTGCCGGCGAAAGGAGTCGAACCCTCGACCTACTGATTACAAGTCAGTTGCTCTACCAACTGAGCTACACCGGCAAAAATATGGTGGGTTTGGACGGAATCGAACCGCCGACACTTAGAGCTTCAATCTAATGCTCTACCAACTGAGCTACAAACCCATATTATATGTAGTATTTTAAAAATGGCGGTCCCGACCGGGATCGAACCGGCGATCTCCTGCGTGACAGGCAGGCATGTTAACCGCTACACCACGGGACCATTTGGTTGCGGGGACAGGACTTGAACCTGTGACCTTCGGGT